>NZ_JBSGGG010000039.1:0-92450 GCF_053603795.1 Nocardia sp. NPDC004123 | reverse complement strand
GCCCCCCCGCCACCCGGGCCCCCCGGAACCCCCCGCCACCCCCCGGGTCCCCCCCCTTCCGGACCGGTCCGGAAGGGGCGCAACGCGTTCAGGTGTATTCGGGAGGTGGCGCCGGCTACGGGGCCGGGCTCGGAGCAGTGGCGGCCTCGAAGGCGGTGGTGATGGCGGCGACCACCTGGTCCATTGTCGGCGGCTCTTGCCCGGGGAGTTCCCGCTCGACGGAGGTCATGTCGACATCGGGCATGCCGCAGGCGACCGCGAGCTTCCAGGGGGTGAGGTCGCCGGTGACATTGAGAGCGAAGCCGTGCGTGGAGACATTGCGGCCGACGCGCATACCGATGGACGTGATCTTGCGGCCGGTGTCGCGGGTCCAGACGCCGGTGAGGAGCTCGGACCCGGCCGGGGTGTCGCGGCGCTCGGCCGGGATGCCCAGTTCGGCCAGAGCCGTCACGATCCGGAGTTCGACATCGCGAATCAGATCAACGACGCCCTCGCCGGGCTGTAGCTTGACGATGAGGTAGCCGACCAGCTGACCAGGCGCGTGATACGTGAGCTGGCCGCCGCGGTTGGTGGTGAAGACCGGGATGTCGGTCTCGGGAGCGGGCAGATGCGCCTCCGGGGTGCGGCGTCCGATCGTGAAAGTCTGCTCGTGGCTGAGCAGCCAGAGCGTGTCGGGCCGCTGGTCGGCGACACGCTCCTCCCACATCTGCTGCATGCGGTCCATCGCCACCGAGTACTCGATGAGGCGGTCGGTGTCGTCGATGAGAGTCAGGGGCCGGGACTTCACGAGTTCATTCGTACCACCGCCGGTCCGGCCACCGCGCCGAGAGGGTGGTCCCGAGCTGGGGAAATCCAGGTGAGGTGGCCTGATTACAAGGTTTACGATGCGACCAGCAAGAATGGGTACGCAGTAACCACTGCTGACAAGACTTTCCGCCCGACCCGTAACCAGCCTGGGGAGTGACGAACCATCGTGGCCGATGACAACAGTGCCGAGCAGACCGCTGCGTTGAGCGAGGAGTCGCTCTCCGCCGCCGCGGAAGCTGCTGAGAAGGCGTTCGCCTCGGCCTCGACGCTGGACGAGCTGGCTGCCGCCAAGACCGAGTACATGGGTGGCAAGTCGCCGATCTCGCTGGCGCAGCGGTCGCTGGGCGCGCTGCCCAAGGAGGAGAAGGCCGACGCCGGCAAGCGCGTCAATGTCGCGCGCGGCCGGGTGTCGCAGGCGTACGAGACCCGCCAGGCCGAGCTGCTCGCCGAGCGCGACGCGGCGGTCCTGGTCGCCGAGACCATCGACGTCACCCTGCCCGCCCGTCGGCACGCCGAGGGCGCGCGGCATCCGATCTCGGTGCTGTCCGAGCGGGTCGCGGATGTGTTCGTGGCCATGGGCTGGGAGGTCGCCGAGGGTCCCGAGGTCGAGACCGAGCACTTCAACTTCGACGCCCTCAACTTCCTGCCGGACCACCCGGCCCGCACCATGCAGGACACCTTCCACATCGCGCCGGAGGGTTCGCGGCAGGTGCTGCGCACGCACACCTCGCCGGTTCAGGTGCGCTCCATGCTGTCTCGCGAGCTGCCGATCTATGTGGTCTGCCCGGGGCGGACCTTCCGCACCGACGAGCTGGACGCCACCCACACCCCGGTGTTCTCGCAGATCGAGGGTCTGGCCATCGACAAGGGCCTGACCATGGCGCACCTCAAGGGCACCCTGGACTCCTTCGCGCGGGCGCTGTTCGGTCCGAACACCACCACGCGCATGCGGCCCAGCTTCTTCCCCTTCACCGAGCCGTCCGCCGAGGTGGACGTGTGGTTCGAGGACAAGAAGGGCGGCCCCGGCTGGGTCGAGTGGGGCGGCTGCGGCATGGTGAACCCGAAGGTGCTCATCGCCAGCGGCATCGATCCCGAGGTGTACAGCGGTTTCGCGTTCGGCATGGGTCTGGAACGGACCCTGCAGTTCCGCAATGGCCTGCCGGACATGCGTGACATCGTCGAGGGCGATGTGCGCTTCACGCTGCCGTTCGGCATCCAGTCCTGACCTGACCCCGATACGAGGAAGCGAAACGTCAAGTGCGAGTAGCGCAGTCCTGGCTGACGGAAATCCTGCAGCGGACCACCCCCGGGTGGTCGGTGACGCCGGAGGAGCTCGACGCGGGGTTCGTCCGGGTCGGGCTGGAGGTCGAAGAGGTCGACCGGTTGCACCAGGTGCAGGGTGACATCGAGCACCCGCTGGTGGTCGGACGGGTCGCCGAGATCACCGAGCTGACCGAGTTCAAGAAGCCGATCCGCTTCTGCAAGGTGGACGTCGGCAATCCCGAGCTGCAGGAGATCGTCTGCGGCGCACGGAATTTCGCCGTCGGCGACCTGGTGATCGTGGTGCTGCCCGGTGGCGTGCTGCCCGGTGGCTTCCAGATCGCGTCGCGGAAGACCTACGGCCACACCAGCAATGGCATGATCTGCTCGGTCGCCGAACTGGGGATCGGGAAGGATCACAGCGGCATCCTGGTGCTCGAGCCCGGCACCGCCGAGCCCGGCGCGGACGCCAATGAGCTGCTGGGGCTGGACGATACGGTCATCGAGCTGGCCATTACCCCCGACCGCGGCTACGCCTTCTCGGCGCGCGGCCTGGCGCGTGAACTGGCCTGCGGCTTCGACCTGGAATACGGCGATCCGGCCGTGCGGCTGCTGCCGGACGACGAGGCCGATGCCTGGTCGGTGAAGCTCGAGCCCGAGTCGCTGTGCACGCGCTTCGCGGTGCGCCGGGTGACCGGCATCGACCCGAAGGCCGTGAGCCCGTGGTGGCTGCAGCGTCGCCTGCTGCTCTCGGGCGTGCGGCCCATCTCCCCGGCCGTCGACGTCACCAACTATGTGATGCTCGAGCTCGGCCAGCCGCTGCATGCCTTCGACGCCACGAAGGTGCAGGGCGGTTTCGTGGTGCGCCGCGCGCACAAGGGCGAAATATTGCGCACCCTCGACGAGGCCGAGCGCACCCTCGACTCCGAGGACGTGGTGATCGCCGATGACAGCGGCGTCATCTCGCTCGCGGGCATCATGGGCGGCGCGAGCACCGAGGTGTCCGGCACCTCCACCGACATCCTGCTCGAGGCCGCCACCTGGAACCCGGTGGCCGTGGCCCGCACCGCGCGCCGCCACAAGCTCGGCTCCGAGGCCAGCCGCCGGTTCGAGCGGATCGTGGACCCCGAGGTCAATGTGGCCGCCCTGGATCGCGCCGCTACGCTGCTGGCCGAGATCGCCGGTGGCACAATCGAATCCGTGCTGACCGACGTGCGCGTACCCACGCCGGCCCGGCAGCCGATCGTCATGGACATCGACCTGGCCGACCGCACCGCGGGCGTGCACTATGCGCCCGGCGCGGCCACCCGCCGCCTGCAGCAGGTGGGCTGCGCCATCGAGGTCGGCGTCAGCGAGTCCGGGCACGGGCAGCTGGTCGTCACCCCGCCGAGCTGGCGGCCCGACCTCACCCAGCCCGCCGACCTGGTGGAGGAGGTGCTGCGCCTGGAGGGACTGGACAAGATCCCGTCGGTGCTGCCCACCGCCCCCGCCGGCCGCGGCCTCACCGCCCAGCAGCGCCGCCGCCGTGCGGTGAGCAAGGCGCTGGCATTCGAGGGCTGCGTCGAGGTGCCCGCGCCGGTCTTCATGCCCGGCGGTGTCTTCGACACCTGGGGTCTGGACGCCGATGACTCGCGCCGCAAGACGTTGCGGGTGCTCAACCCGCTCGATGTCGAGCGCGCCGAGCTGTCCTCCACGCTGCTGCCCGGCCTGCTGGAGATCGCCGCCCGCAATATCTCTCGCGGAGAGCGCGATCTTGCCATTTACGGCATCGGCCAGGTCACGCTGCCGAACGAGCAGACCGTGCCGGTGGGCCCGCTGCCCGTCGACCGCCGTCCCACCGAGGACGAGATCGGCGTGCTGCTGCGGTCGCTGCCGGAGCAGCCGATCCACATCGGTGCCGTGCTCACCGGCCGCCGCGAGCCGCGGGGCCCGTGGGGTGCGGGTCGTGCGGTCGAGGCGGGCGACGCCTTCGCCCTGGTGGACGCGATCGCCGATGCTTCGGGCCTGGTGATCGAACGGCGTGCCACGCAATACCTTCCGTGGCACCCGGGCCGGTGCGCCGAGCTCGTCGTCGACGGGGTCGTTGTCGGCCATGCCGGTGAACTGCACCCCGCGGTCTTGGAGCGCTCGGGCCTGCCCCCGCGCACCTGCGCCGTGGAACTCGACCTCGACGCACTGCCGCTGCGCGAAATCCGGCCCACCCCCGTGGTTTCCGCGTTCCCCGCGGTGCTGCAGGACGTGTCGATCAGCGTCGACAAGGCCGTTTCCGCCGCCGCCGTGGAGGACGCCCTCCGCAGCGGCGCGGGCGAACTGCTCGAGAACATCTCGCTCTTCGATGTCTACGAGGGCGCCCAGGCCGGTGAGGGCCGCAAGTCCCTGACCTACGCCCTGCGCTTCCGCGCCATCGACCGCACCCTGACCGAGGACGAGGCCAGCGCCGCCCGCGACGCAGCCGTCGCCGCCGCGTCCTCCGCGGTGGGAGCGGTCATCCGCGCCTGACCCGAACCGGCAAACACAACGGAGGCTCCGAACCTGGGGCCTCCGTTGTCATTTCCGCCGCCGGATTTTCCAGGCTGTTCAGCACTCATCGGTCGCAGCACGAAGGTATGCGCCTCGGCCCCGAACGAAAACTGAAAAGACAAAGACAAAGACGCCTGGAGAGGGGCGGGGGCCGGGCTTACGTCCGCGTCTACGCCTTCCAGCCCCCTCACCTTTGAGCCGTATGTGGGGTTACCGCATGAAGTATTCCGTTCGATCACGGGGGTTGGGGTCGCCACATGACGTTGTCGGCGTCGTACTGGCGGTTGAGATCGGAGAAGCAGTGGCAGGAATGTCGGTGCGAGCGTTCGGGGATCGGCGAGAACCGATGAGCCCGCGGGGGCGGGGGTCACTGGTGGTCACGGTCGCGGTGATGATGGCGGTCGCATTGGTGGTCAGGGTGGTGATGATCGTGCCGATCGCGGCAGCGGGTATATCGTTGTGGGCGTTGGGGTTCGGGATCATTGGTGAGGTAGCGGGGGTTCTGTAAAAGGTGATGCGTGCCCTACCTTTCTTCCTGGGTCGGTCGGGCCTGTAATGTCGCGGCGGCTCAGGGGAATCGGGTGTGGCTTTGATGCGTGTGCCGCTGGTGGCTCGGACTGCTTGGCCGCTCGGTTCCCCGTGACGACCCTGGCCGCATATTGGGATGTGCGAGCGAATCGCTGTGTAGGGCAACGTCGGCGCGGTCGTCTGCGGCGTCAAGTTCCAACGAGCTGATGGAGGTGGGCATGGCCCGGGTCTGGGCTGGTGTGGACATCGGGAAGGCGGAGCACCACTGTGTGGTCATCGCCTCCGACGGCAAACGGCTTGTGTCTCGTCGGATCGCCAACGATGAACCGGAACTGGTGAGACTCATCGACGAGGTGGTGGCGCTGGCGGAGGAAGTTGTGTGGGCGGTGGACGTGCCCGATGGTGGTGCCGCGCTGCTGATCGGGCTGCTAGTGGCGCGGGATCAGCCGTTGCTGTATATCCCCGGGCGGACCCTCAACCGCGCAGCCGGCGCCTATCGCGGCGAAGGTAAGACCGATGCCCGCGATGCCGCGATCATCGCCGACCAGGCCCGGATGCGCCGTGATTTGCATCCGCTGCGCCCCGGCGACGAAGTCACCATCGAGCTGAAGCTGTTGACCACCCACCGCGCCGATCTCGTCGCTGACCGAACCCGCGCGATCAACCGGCTGCGGGGCCTGCTCAGCGGCATATTTCCCGCGCTGGACCGGGCGTTGGGCAACCTCACCCTGATCGGTCCGTTGACGCTGCTGACCGGCTACCAGACCCCCGCCGCGCTGCGCCGCATCGGCGTGGCGCGGCTCGAAACCTGGTTGCGGACAAGGAAAGTCAGAAGTCCCGGTAAGATCGCCGCGGCGGCGCTCGAAGCCGCCCAGCGCCAGCACACCCGCCTGCCCGGTGAGGAGTTGACCGCGTCGATGGTCGCGGCGCTGGCCGCAGAGGTGATGGCCCTCAACGAGCGAATCAAGGACACCGACAAGCTCATCGAGGGCGGATTTCACCGCCACGAACTCGCCGAGGTGATCGTCAGTCTGCCCGCATCGGAACGGTGCTCGGCGCCGGATTTCTCGCGGCCACCGGCGGCGATATGGCCTTCTTCGGCACCCCCGACCGGCTGGCCGGGTTCGCCGGACTCGCACCGGCGCCACGGGATTCCGGGCGAATACGCGGGAACCTGCACCGGCCCAAGCGATATCACCGCGGCCTCAACCGTGTCTTCTATCAATCGGCGATGATCTCGCTCACCTGTAGCCCCGAATCGAAGAAGTTCTACACCCGCAAACGCGCCGAAGGCAAGAAACACACTCAAGCCGTCCTCGCCCTGGCCCGCCGCCGCGTGAACGTGCTCTGGGCACTGATCCGCGAGCACCGGACCTACCAGCCAGCGCCACCCGCCGCAGCAGCCGCCTGAACCACCCATCGAACGTCAACTTCCAGGCTTGACAACTTCATTGGGAAGCAGTCCCTGGGTCGGGATCGGCGGGAGAGCTCCCAACCCGGCGTCAGCTCGAGTCCGGTAGGGCAGGCGAGGTGACCACACCTCCCCGTCCCTGCGCACACCAGCAGCACACGAGCAGCCGGGAATCACGCCGCCCGTGAACCCCACCTCGAGCAACTGGAATCGATGGCAGCGGCGACCCACTCACCGACGTGATGTCTGTCGTTCACGCGAGGAATGCCGGTGGGGTCAAGACGTTTCGGGGCAATCCACCCGGTGCGACCCCGATACGGGGAATCCTTGCCCATGACAACGGTTTTCCAACCCTCGGC
The DNA here is from genome assembly GCF_053603795.1 of Nocardia sp. NPDC004123. Taxonomy (NCBI): domain Bacteria; kingdom Bacillati; phylum Actinomycetota; class Actinomycetes; order Mycobacteriales; family Nocardiaceae; genus Nocardia; species Nocardia sp. NPDC004123. The sequence goes on along the minus strand of NZ_JBSGGG010000039.1, from coordinate 85,565 downwards.
ACTGTCGTTGACCAGCGCGTGGCAGTGATCGCAGGCCAAGGTCAGGTTGGTCAGGTCGGTGGGGCCGCCTTTGGCCCAGTCGGTGATGTGGTGCACCGCACACATACTCGCGGGTGCCTCGCATCCCGGCCGGGTGCAGCCCTTGTCGCGGGCGATCAACGCCAAACGCTGAGCCGGGCCGGCCAGTCGCTGGCAGCGACCCAGGTACAGCGGCAGCCCGTCCGCGTCGAGGACCACCAGCACCGGGCGGGTACCCTCGGCCAGCTTCAACGCCTCATTGATGGAGACGTGGCCACCGGAGGCGGTGGTCGCAACCCCGGCCCCACGCTCCAGATCGTTGAGCGACATAGTGACGATGGCCTGCACCGGCAGACCCCGGTGGGAGCCCAGCTTGGCAGGGTCGACACCGGGCTGCAGCAACGCGAACAACGCGTCGTGGGTGCGCTGACCGGCATCACGACGGTCCCGACGCGCCGCGGCCTCGAGCACCGTCGAATCGACGACCTTGACCGTGGCGGCAACACTGTCGGCATCGTCGATGTTGCACATGCCCGGACGGGCGAGCTTGGCGAAGACGGCGTCGAGCAGGGCACGCAGTTCGGGGGTGATCCAGCCCTCGATCCACGACATGCCGTCCACTCCGGGACGGCCGAGGATCAGGCCGCGGCGGCGACGGCGGTCGGTGTCGGAGATGACCTTGCCGTCGGGGTCGATGCGGGCGAGGATGTCGCGGCCGATCTTGGGCAGGTCATCGGGCCAGCCGATGCGGGAGTGATCGACCAAGAGGTGTTCGGCTTCCGCGCGCGTCTCGGCGGGGATGTCGGTGGGCAGGTGGTTCATCACGTCGATGATGTTGCGGACATGATCACGCGAGATATCCCCTGCCTCGAAGGCTTCGGCGGTCTCGGCCAACGCGGCCGGACGCAGATGACCGGTGGGCTCGAAGAACTCGCCGCACTGGCGGGTGATCTTCACCCGCACCGACGCGTCGTATTTCGACAATCCCAGTGTCTGCCGCAGGAACGGAACCACAGCCTTCGCCCCACTACCTTCGGGCAGCGAGCGGTTGCAGGCCTCGATGATCAGGCGTGAATCCAGCGCCGACAGTTGACGTTTGCAGGTCTCCAACCGCTGCATCAACTCCACGACCTCGCCATCGGCGAGCGGAGTGAGGTTGCCGTTGAGGACGGAATTCGACAGGGTTTCGACGGCGGTCGCCAGTTCTGCGATGCCGCACTTGTCGAGTGTTTCCCCCTTCGAATCCATGGGCTAATTCTACCGCTTATATGATCGCGGTAGAAGGCGAATTCTATTGTGATGCAATGTGTTTCAGAATTTCATATGTTTCAGGCGAATCGGCTCGAGTGAGGCGAACTGATCTGTGTGGCGGGAGTGCGAAGAAGGAATTGTCGAGTGTGGCTCGGTCGGCGGCGGGTATGTGGAGGGTCGGGTGGCTGTGGATGATCAGGCGGTTGTGGAGTGCTGACAGGTCGAGGTCCCAGTTGAAGTGTTTGAGGTGGGTGTATCGGGCGGTTGAGCGGTTCAGGTCGAGTTCTTCAGGCGATGCCGAGTTCGGTGCAGGCGGATTTCACGTCGCCCGAGCAGACGTCGGAGGCCTTGACGAAGCCCGAGTCCACCACCTGCTTGACCTCTGCCCTGGTGATCAACTGCGGGCTTGCCGGCGGGACCAGCGGTTCAGGCGGCACAGTTGCTCGATAACCTCTTGCTCCCGGCCTTTTGCTCGGGGCCAGGCCGGAGTGTTGGACCTGGTGGCAGCCGGGGCAGGGGGCAATCAGGCGTTGCAGGCATTCGATGGGGCGGTCGGCGCGGAACTCGAAGGTCCACTTCTCGTGGCAGTAGGGGCGTCCGATGCGGCCGTTGCGGATCGCCTGGTCGCCGCAGATCTCGCAGCGATCTCCGGCGGCTGTGCAGACCGGAATACGCAGGGCATCCCAGACCTTCCGGTCCACGAGGCCGCGGACATTGGAACCGTGCGTGCCGGGCGGCAGCAGGTCGGACCGGATGGCCACGCCGTCGGGGGATTCCGGACCGGCGAGGGTGCCTGTCTGCATCAAGTCATACTCGTCGAATGTCGTGTGCCGCAACATATCTCGAGTCACTAACAGAACCGTCCGGTTCGAATTCATCGTTCGAATCGAAGGTGACGAATTGGTCGAATCGGGAATTGGAGGTGAGGTCTCTCGCCGGGCGGGGAGGCGGGGAGGTAAGAAAGAACCATGTGGCATCCGGCGACCCCCATCCTCAATGCGCTCAGCTATCAGCCGGGCGACCGGCGGATTCTGGAGACTCCGGAAACATATCGCCTCGACTATGAGGAGATGTCGCTGCGCACGGCCGATGGCGAGACCGTCGAGGCCTGGTTCGTGCCGGCGGTGGGGGAGCCGCTGGGGCACATTCTGTTCGCGCACGGGAACGGCGGGAACATAGGGGATCGGTCGCCGATGCTGGGCATGCTCGCGGCGGTCGGGTTCGATGTGATGATTTTCGATTACCGCGGGTATGGGCGCAGTACCGGCCGGACGGACGAGCGTGGGACCTATCTGGACGTGCGGGCGGCGCGGGAGGCATTGCTCGCGCAGCCCGGTGTGGATGCCAACCGGTTGGTGTATCTGGGAAAGTCGCTCGGCGGCGGCGTGATGCTCGAGCTGGCGAATGCCTTACCGCCCGCCGCGCTACTGCTCATGTCGACCTTCACCGGCATGCGGGACGCGGCGGTCGCGGTATATCCGTTCCTGCCGAAGCTGTTCGTGCCCAACGCCTATCCCAGCCTGCCGCGAATTCGCAGACTGACCTGCCCGGTCATGATCATGCACGGCGACATGGACGAACTCCTGCCCGTACAGATGGGCCACGACCTGTACGCCGCCGCGCCCGAGCCCAAACAGCTGGTGATCTATCCCGGCGGCATGCACAACGACCTCATCGGATTCCCGGGCTGGGCGGAGACGGTGGCGACCTGGGCGGCCGGGGTGCTGCCGCCCAAGCGCCTCACTTCCGGATGATATTGGCGAGGAATTCGGCATTGCTGCCGGTCTTGCGCAGTCCGTCGAGGAGCAGGTCGAGGGCGCGCTGATCGTCCAGTTCGGCCAGGGTGCGGCGGAGCCTGTCCACAGCGAGCCGCTCGTCGGGGGCGAACAGCAGTTCGTCGCGGCGGGTGCTGGACCTGGCGATGTCCACGGCCGGGAAGACGTGGCGGCTCGCCAGTCCGCGGTCGAGTTTGAGCTCGGCATTGCCGGTGCTCTTGTACTCCTCGAAGATGACGGTGTCGGCGAGCGAACCGGTTTCGACGAGTGCGGTGGCGATCATGGTCAGCGATCCGCCGTGTTCGATATTGCGGGCCGCGCCCAGGAACCGCTTCGGCGGCGTCAATGCCATGGAATCCACACCGCCGGAAAGGATTCGGCCCGAGGCGGATCCGGTCATGTTGTAGGCGCGGGCGAGTCGGGTCAGAGAGTCGAGCAGGACGACGACGTCGCGGCCCTGTTCGGCCAGCCGCTGGGCGCGTTCGATGGCCAGTTCGGCCAGCGCGGTCTGTTCGGCGGGGGAATGATCGAAGGTCGCGGCGATCACCTCGGCGGGCACCCCGCGCGAGAGGTCGGTGACCTCCTCGGGGCGCTCGCCGACCAGCACCAGCATCAGGTGCGCCTCCGGGTGGTTGGCGGCGATGCCGTGTGCGATCGCCTGCAGCACAGAGGTTTTGCCCGCCTTGGGTGGTGCCACGATCAAGGCGCGCTGGCCCTTGCCGATCGGCATCATGAGATCGGTGACGCGGGTGGTGAGCTGGTGCGGCCCGGTTTCGAGTCGCAGCCGCTCATTGGGGTGGATGGGGGTCAGGTCCTGGAAGTGCGGTCGCGGGGAGATCTCGGCGACCGGGAGGTCGTTCACGGTGTCGACCCGTACCAGGGGAGCGAGCTTGCCGTTCTTGGTGTTCGGCTGCGCCAGGCCGGTGAGGGCATCGCCGCGGCGCAGGCCGTGGCTCCGGATCAATCGGGTGGGCACGTGGATGTCGTGGGGGCCCGGCAGGTAACCGCTGCGGCGCAACACACCGCTCTGGCCATGGATATCCAGGATTCCCGCTGCGGGCGTGAGGGTTTCGATGTGTTCGAGGGCCGGGGTCGCGTCGGTGTGGGCGACCTGCGGCGTGGGATCGATGGTGGTCATGAGAGTTCTCCTTGTAAGGATCAGGTGACTTGTGCACCGGGAGTGAGTGATTGGTGTGGCCGGATGCGGCCGAAGGCGGTAGGAAACCGCCGGTGAATCCGAGTGGTTCGCCAGTGGCGGTGCAGCACCGGGCGGGAGCTACAGCGCCACCGGGTAACCGGCTCGGGGAGGGAAGAAATCGCGTGGGAGGGACTCGGTGTCGACCTGCATCCACGGGATTGCGACGTCCCCACCGTACGCCGTCCCTGAATCCCGCGCAATGTTCCGATCCCGGCGCGCTGTGCCAGGCCCCCGCGGTCCCCGTGATGCGTAGCCTGGAACCCATGAGCGATGCCAAGGAACTCGTGGCGTTGTTGGCGCAGCTGCCGGACGCCGAACTCGCGGCGGTGGTCGAGGCCGCCACCGACGGCAAGGCCGGGATGGCCGCGCTGCACGCGGTGGCGCAGTCACTGGCGGCCACCCTGGGTCATGCACCCGATGTCATCGATGTGACTCCGGACACGCTGCCGGTGGAAAGCTATCCGCAGTCTGAGACGGTCTCGGCATCCGGGCAGGTGGGAGCGGGTCCCGTGGTCACCGGGATACCGGTACCACCTGCGGGTATCCCCGCAGGTCCGGCGATCGGCGGCTATACCTCCGGCGGCGTCCCTACTTTCGAGTCAGTTCGCGATAAGGTCGAGCAGCGCTACGGGACATCGCAGGGGATGGGCGAACTCGATCGGCAGACACCAGTGGGCCGTAGCGTCGAGGAACAGTGGGATGCGCGGGCGAAGGCCGCGCGGGAACGTCTGGAACAGATTCGAAAATCGGTGCACGGCAACGATTCCGAGTGATCAGGCGTTCCGTCTTCAATTGATGGGTGGAACCTTGACCGAGTCCGATACGCCGTCCCGGGCGCCACGCGAAATCGCCGAGAAGCTCCTGGATCTCCAGGTCGACTTCATTGTCGCCGAGGTCAGCGGTGATCGCTTCGCCGAAGTGATCGCCCGCGATGTGGAAGCGGTGATCGGTGTCGCCGACACCATCATCGTCCGCGACGTGGTGGAGATCGATCAGGCCAAGCAGACCGTCGCCAATGTCATCGACCTGATCGGCGGCAGCCCGGTACTGGGCGAAATGGTCGGCACGCTGGCCGATTCGCTGTACGAGAACATCGCCGGGAATCATGACTACACCCTCGGTGACGTGGTGGACCGCGAGCCGGTCGAGCAGCTGCTGGAGAAGCTCTTCGGCATGCACCAGGCCCAGGAACGGATCCTGGAGCGGCTGACCGAGAGCCCCCTCATCGCGACCGTGGCCGCCAAGTTCGTGGACAAGCTGGTCGACGATCTGATGGAGACCAACAAGCAGATCGCCTCGAAGATTCCCGGCGTCGGTTCCCTGGTCTCCATGGGCACCAATGCCGCCAAGTCCGCGCGCAAGGCGGCGGAGAAGGCCGGTGGCACCTTCATCGGCGAAATGGCCGGCAAGGGCGCGCAATTCGCGCTCAAACGCACCAACAACGCCATTCGCGAAATGCTGCGCGACGCCCCGGTGCACGACGCGGCCATGGAATTCTGGGACCTGCACGCCGGTGAGCCGGTCAGCGGCCTGCGCGAGTACCTGTCCCAGCAGGACCTCCGCGACCTCGCCCTGATCATCCACCGGATCGCGCTGACCACCCGCAACAAGGAATACGTCGGCGTGCTGGTGGACCAGGGCGTCGAGGTGTTCTTCGAGAAGTACGGCGACCACACCCTGGCGGCCATGCTGCCCGAGCTGGGCCTGTCCGAGGCGGTCATCGCCGAGGAGATCCTGCGCTACGGCCCGGCCGTGGTGGAAGCCGCCAAGCGGAACGGCGTGCTGGCCAAGCTGATTCGCGAGCGGCTGGAGCCGTTCTTCCTGTCCGAGCCGGTGCTCGCTGTGCTCGCCGGGAACTGACCCGAGTCCTGCGCACAGGGCCGCACGCCGAAACCGCGTGCGGCCCTGTCTCATTCCCTGACGGGAGAACCCGCTCATTCCCTGGAGGGAATCGCGCAGCGCATCGCGCCAACGCAGACTCGATGCCATGACGAACATCGACATCAACGAACTCGCCGACCGGTACCTGGCCATGTGGAACGAGACCGACCCGGAGCCGCGGCGCAAACTCATTCGCGAACTGTGGGCCGAGGACGGCGTGCAGATTCTCGTCGATCCGCCGGAGGATATGCGAGATGCCGCCACTCGCTTGAACTTTCCGATCCCGTCGCTCGAGGTGCGGGGGCATCATGCGCTGGAACGGCGTGTGGAGCGGGCCTACGAGATGTTCCTGGCGGCGGGCGAACACCGCTTCGTCCAGCGTGGGGAAGCGACGGTGCTGTTGAAGCAGGTCATCGCCCTGACCTGGTCGATGGTGACCGCCGATGGCACCGTGGTCGGTGGCGGGATGGACGTCCTCGCGCTGGACGAGGACGGCCGCATCCGCACCGACCACCAGCACATCGGCGTCGAGTAGGGCCTCGAGCCCGCGAGCGGGTGCACACGTCGCGGATCGTGCCGTGCATGATTGCTTCGACTCGAGCAATGCAAGGTTGCTTCGACCGAAAGGAGCGTCGTGGCCCTCGACAAGGGAGTCGCCGCAGCCCTCAGCGACAGCGTCCGCGCCGGTGGCGACGCTGTCCTGGGCCCGCGGCACAAATCGCTGCCCCCGGCCGCCTGGGGGCTGACCGTCCGCGAATACCTGGCCACGAATCCGCACCTGGACGACCTGCAGACGCCGGTGCTCACCATGGACCGCTCCGCGCTGGACACCAACCGGGCCGTCATGGCCGACTGGGCGCGCGCCGCCGGCGTCCGGCTGGCCCCGCACGGCAAGACCTCCATGTCGCCCCAGCTCTGGGCCGAACAGCTCGAGACCGGCTCCTGGGGTATCACCCTCGCCACCGGCTGGCAGGCCCAGGTCGGGCGGTCGTTCGGCCTCGACCGCATCGTGCTGGCCAACACGCTCGTGGATCCGATCGGGTTGCACTGGGCGGCAACGGAAATCGCGCGTGACCCCGACTTCGAGCTCTACAGCTGGGTCGACGGCGTCGACGCGGTCCGGGAGATGGAGCGCCACCTCGCGTCCGCCCCCGACGGGGTTCAGCTGAACGTCGTCGTGGAACTCGGTGGTCCGCACGGCCGTACCGGCGCCCGCGGGCTGGCCGCGGCCCACGCCGTTGCCGACGCGGTCCACAAGTCACCGCGCCTGCGACTCGCAGGGGTCGGCGGTTACGAGGCCGCACTCGCCCATGACCGCACCCCGGAAGCCCTTGCGGCCGTGCGGCACTACCTGGACGAGCTCACGATCCTGCACCAGGAGCTGATGGCCGCGGGCCGGTATGACGATCGTGCGATCGTGACCGCCGGCGGCAGCGCATATCCGGACCTCGTCGTGGAGCAGTTGGCCGGACTTGCGGACGAGGATGGCGTGCACGGAGTTCCGACTGTGGTGGTGCTGCGGTCCGGCGCGTATCTGGTGCACGATGACGGGTTCTACTCCGGGATTTCGCCATTGGCCGCGGGGCGCGCGGAGCATCCGCTGCGGTCGGCGATGCACGGATGGGCACGCTGTGTGTCCCGCCCGGAAGCGGAACTCGCGTTGCTCGATGCGGGCAAGCGTGATCTTCCGTACGACTTGGGTTTACCTGTTCCGCAGCGGATCACCGGACCGGTGAACACCGGGCTCTCGGCGGTTGCGACCCCTTCGCTGCCGGCCGGCGCGCATGTCTCGGCCTTGAACGATCAGCACGCCTTCTTGCGGCTGCCGGGTGCCTCGGACGACCAGGTGCCGGTGGGAAGTGTGGTGCGACTGGGGCTTTCGCATCCCTGCACCGCGTTCGACAAGTGGCGTCTCATCCCGGTCATCGATGACGCCGACGCCGAGCGGCCGCGGATCGTCGACTTCCTGCACACGTATTTCTGAGCGGGATGCCGCAGCCGCTCCGTTTCGGCCGCGGCGGGTGGACCTCGAGGCCCCGTCCACCGCCGCGACGACGGATGCCTCGCGGCACGTGGCGCGATCCATCGGCGACAGCGATGCGGTCCGCGTTCGTGCCGTCCCCTCGCGGACACCCGGTGTCGCCGTGCGGAGTGCCGCACGGCGTGGCAAGCATCCCGATCGGCGCGGGTGCGGGTCAAGGTGAACTCCTGTCCCAATTTGTCCCAGCGGGAATAGCGGCCAGGTTGCCTTATTCCTCGGCAGTCAGTTCGCGGGCTGCGTCGACCGTGGGTGTTCCGGTACCTTGTGCGACGGAACAACCCGTTTCATGGCTTCTGGAGGTATCGGTGACCGCGGCGCGCTCGGAGATTGCCGACTATTTGCGTAGTCGCCGCGAGGCAGCCGGGCTCACCCGAGCCGAGCTGTCCCGGCGCGCCGGAGTCTCCGAGGCGCTGATCCAGAAGATCGAGCAGGGCACTCGCCAGCCCACCGCGGTCGCCCTCGGCGCGCTGTTCACCGCGCTGCAGGTGCCGGCGCAGGTGCGCGACCACGTCGCCACCCTGCTGCAGCCCGAATTGGCCAGCTTCGGAACCGAAATCACGCCGCCGGAGCCCTACGAGCTCGACTTCCTGCGCGCCATGCCGCACCCTGCCTGCTTCCAGACCATGCCCGCGGTAGACCTGGTCGCCGCCAATGACGCCTACCTGCTGGCGTTTCCGGGACTAGAGCCCGGCGACGTCATCGTCGAATGGATGCTGCTGGACCCGCGGGCGCGCGAGGTCATCGACGACTGGGAACGTGAAGCGCACTTCATGGTGTACGGATTCCGCTACATGGCGTCCGCCACCCACTCGCCCGAACGACTCGCGGCCATCGTCGACCGTTGCCGTGCGGCCCCGGAGTGGGATCGCTTCTGGTCCACCGAGGTTCCGCCCGACAAGGTCGCCCGCCGGCCCGTGCGGGTGCGCTCGCCCGAGACCGGCGAGTGGGTGAGCTACCGCATGCAGATATTCAAATTCGAACTGCCGCAACGCCCCTGGTGGATCTACTCGCTGGTCCCCGCCAATTGAGCCGCGCCGGTGGCGAAATGCTGCCGGTAGCGTTCGGGCGTGGTGGCCAGGCGTCGGCCGAACACCCGGTGCAGGGTCTCGCCGTGGCGGTAGCCGACCTGGCGGGCGATCGCACCGATGGTCAGCTCGGTCGACTCCAGCAGGCGGCGGGCCGCCTCGACGCGCAGATCCTCCACGAAAGCCGCAGGCGTGCTGCCGGTTTCGATGCGGAAGGCCCGGGCGAAGTTGCGTTCGCTCATGCCCGCGCGGCGGGCCAGCTCGGCCACCCCGAGGTTCGCGTCGAGATGATCGGGCAGCCACTGCTGCACCGCGCGAATGGCGGGCGTGCGCGCGGGCTGGGTGCGCAGCTGCGCGCTGAACTGGGTCTGCCCGCCGGGACGCCGGGTGAACACCACGTACAGCCGCGCGATCATGGCGGCGACCTCGCGGCCGTAGTCGTCCTCGACCAGCGCCAGCGCCAGATCGACGCCCGCCGACATGCCCGCTGACGTCCAGCGATTGCGGTCGCGGACGTAGATGCGATCCGGTTCGACCGTGACCCGCGGATAGCGCTGGGCCATCAGGTCGGTCGAGGCCCAGTGGGTGGTGGCCCGGTAGCCGTCGAGCAACCCGGCCGCGGCCAGCAGCAGCGCGCCCGCGCACACCGAGGTCACCCGCCGCGCCTTGCGGGCCAGGGCGGGCAGCTCCCGCACCACCTCCGCCCCGGCCGGCCCGGAGGCCATGCCGCCCACCACGATCAGGGTGTCGAAGTCGTCTCCGGCGGCGATGTCGTGCAGCGAATGCTCCACCGAGAGGGTGAGGCCGCCGTCCGCGGTGATCGGGCGGCCCCCGGGCGAGGCGGTCAGCAGGCGGTAGGGCAGGGCTGCGCCGTCCGAATCCGCCTGGCCGCCCGCTGAACTGATGGGATGCTCCTGCAGGACCGGCGGCAGTTGCGCGGGCGGCCGCTCGCGGACGCCGTTGAGGAGCGCGAACACATCCAGTGGCCCGGCCAGCTCGGACAGCTGCATGCCCTGGTAGACAACGAAAACGATGGTGCGGGGTGCGGGCATCCCGCCATCATCGCAGTCGCCGGGCTCGGCTGCCATGGTCAGTGGCTGACCGATTCGGATGTGCGGCGGGCGGTGTGGCGGTCGAGGAACGGGATGACCAGTTCGGCCACTCGGTCGGCGCACTGCGCGTGCGGGTAGTGGCCGCCGCCCTCCACCATGGCGACACTGCCCAGTCCCGCCGGCATGGCCGCCACGATCGCCTCGGCCTCGGCCCGCGGGTCGGCGAAGTCCGGATCCTGGGTGCCCATGAGCACCAGTGCGGGACAGCGGATGTCGGCGATGCGAGCGTGCGCGTCGGCCGGAGTGGTGGCGCCGGTCTTCATGAATTCCGCCCAGCGGTCGGGCTGCCGCAAGATGGTCCGCAGGCCGCCGAGGAACTCCGCGTGGTCGGCGGGCTTGGTCGGGTAGGCGATCTCCAGATAGCGGAACCACCACCGGAACGACCGCAGTCCCTGGGTGGCGAGCAGGCGCACCATGCCGCGGCGGTACCGGCGGCTGGTGATCATCGTGCCGATGTGCAGCTGCTGGGTGAGGGTGAACGGGTCGATTTCGACGATGGCGCTCACCAACTCGGGGGCCTCCGCCGCCGCGATGGTCGCCGAGCCGCCCGACAGCGAATGCCCGACGATGACCGCGGGACCCCCGAAATGCCGGATGACACCCAACAGGTCGTGGGCCACGTCGGTGCGGCTGATGGCTTCCTTCCCGGTCACCGAGGGCCAGTTCGGGCTGGATTCGCCGTGCCCGCGCATATCGGCGTTCACCACCCGGTATCCGGCCGCGACCAGCGGCCCGACCAGGTGCCGGAACTCCTGCCGCCAGGTTCCCATGCCGTGCGACAGCACCACCAGCGGTCCGTCCCCGGCCACATCACACGCGATCCGCCCGTGCTCGAGCGTTACGAACTCGGTCATTTCCCGGTCCTTCCAAGCGATTTCGTTCCGGCCGCGTTTGCGGCATGCCGGAATTGAACGCCGGAAATCGATGCGGGCCGAGGGCTCGGGCCGGACGGATCAGCGGTGTGGCCGATCCGGTCAGTCGCTGACCGTGTTTCCCGCGCTCGGGACAATTACCCGTGTCGGTGCGCCGAACCAGGTGGCCAGTGCGTCCCGCAGCCCGGGTTCGGCGGTGGCGGGGGATTCGCCGACCGTTGCGGCCCAGGCGATGTGGGCGTCCGGGCGGATCAGGACGGCATCGGCGGGCCGGTCGTCGGTGGCAGCGGTCCGGATGTCGACGCGGTCGCCCCACAGCTCGGCGATCTCGCGCAGGTCCGCGCGGTCGGCGAGATCGAGCAGCACCGGGCGGGCGTCGCGCAGGGACTGGGCGACACCGGGGTGCGGGTACAGATCGGGGAGGAAGGCTCCGGTCAGCTGGTGCCCGTTGGGATTCGGCAGCGGATAGCGGATGTCGGCGCCCGCGATCATGGACCCCAGTCGCTGCAGGGCCGGTGCGTCGGTGAGCAGTTCCTGGAACAGGGTCCGGAGTGCCTCGGCCGCCGGATCGTCGCCGCGGCGCAGCGCCGCCTGCGCCTGGGTGTGCACCATGGTGCGGGCCGCCGCGAAGGAACGCTCCGTGTGGTAGCTGTCGAGCAGCCCGTCCGGGGCCCGGCCGTCGATGTCCGCGGCCAGTTTCCAGGCCAGGTTGACCGCGTCGAGCATGCCCGCGTTGAGGCCGACACCCGTGGCCGGGAATGTGTGCGCGGCATCGCCGGCCACCAGAATCCTTCCGGCGCGGAAGCTTTCGGCCTGCCGTGCCTGGAACTGGTAGCGGGACAACCGGATCGGCTCACCCAGCGGCAGATCGACGCCCAGGACGCGGCGGATGCTGTCGCTCAGCTCCGCGAGGGTCAGCGGCTCGTTGTCATCGGTCTCGGTGGCGGTGTCCTCGGTGGTCTGCACCATGAGCATGCCGGTGGCGAGCGAGCCGACCGCGAACACGCCGCGCTCGGTGCGGGTGAAACCGGCGGGGACGACACCGTGCCCGGCGACGTCCAGATCGCCGTTGTCCAGCATGGTCACCCCGGCCGCCACCGCGACCTGGCCCAGGCGATTGACCTCCGGATAGGTGATGCCGGGGAAGGCGATTCCCGCCAGCTCCCGGACCTTGCTGCGCGCGCCGTCGCAGCCCACGGCATAGTGGGCGGTCAGCTGATACGGGCCGTCGGGGCCCGACACCGTCACGGTGACCCCGGTGGCGTCCTGATCGATCCCGGTCACCGTGTGTCCGCGCCTGACCTCCCCGCCGCGCTCGCGCACCAGCTCGTCGAGCAGCTGCTCGAGCTGCGGCTGCGGGAGATGGAGCGCGCGCAACGGCGGATCCGCCAGTGGGCTCTGATCCACGTGCAGTCCGCCGAACGGGAAGACCGCCGCCGGAGCGACCGGCGCCCCGGCCGATTCGAACCGGTTCAGCAATCCTCGATAGCCCAGCAATTGCAGGATCTGCCCACTGAATCCATTGGCCTTCGGCACCGTCCGCAGCTGCGGACTGCGCTCCAGGACCACCGGCCGTACCCCGGCCGCCAGCAGTTCGGCGGCCAGCATCAGACCCGTCGGGCCCGCGCCCGCAATGATCACGTCGGCACTCGTCACACGCACGCGCGCTACTCCATTCCACGGATTTCGGCTACGGCCAGCGATTCTGCGGCATACCGGGGGTCTTGCCGCAAGCCCGGGGGTGCGATATATGTTGAAAAGGGAAGCGGATCACCGCTTCCCTCTTGTCGATCGTCATCCGTTGCCGGATGGACTCTTTCGGCTACCGGCCCAGATGGTGGCGCATGAACGCCGCCGCGAAATCGGGCTGGGTCCTGGCCATCTGGTTGTGCCGGCCCGGATTCGCCAGCAGCGTCTTCTCCTCCGACGCGAACGCCTCGAACAGGTCGAAGCTGGGCCGGCGGTCGATTTCCTCATCGTTCCAGGCGACCTGGAGGGTGAGCGGGATGGTGATCTTGCGTGCGGCCTCGAACAGCGCGTCGAATACGAACACGCTGTTGAAGGTCGCGGCCCGGATGCGGGGTTCGGCGGCCACCAGCATCATGCCGATGACGGTGCCCAGGGTGATGCCGCCGTAGCCGACCGGAGCGTCCGGGCCGATCTCCGGCAGCGCCTGCAGCGCGTCCAGGGTGGCCTGCCACTCCGGCACGGCCCGCTCGGCCAGGGACATATTGAACTCGGCGATGATCGAGTCCATCGGTTCCCCGGCCGCCCGCGCCGCGTGCAGCGCGTCGGCCCACCGCTGGTCCTGCTCGTTGCGCGGCCGGTCGCCGTGCCCCGGGGCGTCGATGGCGGCCACCCGGTAACCGGATTCGGTCACGAAGTGACGGGCCGTCGTGACGAGGTTCGGGGCGCGCTTGTGCACGCCGCCACTGTGACCCAGCAGGATCAGGGGTGCGTTCTCGGGCGCGGATTCGGGCGACCACAGTACGCCGGTGATCTCGCCCAGCAGGAAATCGCGTTCACGGACGCCGTTTTCCGACGTCTCCGCGGTGAAGTTCAGGTGCATGATGTTCTGCCTCTCGGAATGCCTTGCAACACAGGCGCTCCCGGCGACAGCTACTTCGTACGCCCAACCGCGACCACGATGGGGAGCACCCATCTCGATACGTCATTCATGGGTCTCACCTCCTTCGTGATGTCACGGTCCACGGCACGGTACCAACGCGGACCGGCGGCCGCAAGCGACGCGTCACGAGGCGGCCTGCTCGCCGAGCTTGTGGCGCAGCACTTTTCCGCCGAGGTTGCGGGGCAGCTCGGGGAGACGGACGAACTGCTTGGGCACCTTGTAGCGTTCCAGGCGGGTCCGGATGTGCTGTTTGAGGGCGTCGTCGCCGGGGTCGGCGTCGGTGGTCACCAGATAGGCCCGCAGTACCTGGCCGTACTCGGGATCGGCGATGCCGACCACGATGACATCGGCGACGGCGGGATGCTCGGACAGCGCGTTCTCGACCTCGCGGGGATAGATGTTCTCGCCGCCGGAGACGATCATCTCGTCGTCGCGGCCGTCGATGTAGAGGCGGCCCTGCGCATCCAGGTGGCCCATATCGCCGATATTGACGTAGCCGTCGCGCACCTCCTTGCTGGGGGCGGAGCCGCCGCGATCGGCGGTGTAGCCGTTGAAGCCCAGGCCGCCGCGCACGAAGACCGTACCGGTCTCGCCGACCGCGGCCGGGGTGCGGTCGGCGCGCAGAATGCGTACGGAGACACCGAGAATGGGGCGCCCCACGGTTCTGGGAGAGTACGCGAGATCCGCCGGTGTGGCGATGGAGACGACGCCCGCCTCGGTGGAGCCGTAACCATTGACCAGCCGGGGACCGAAGTCGCGCAGGAATTTCGCGATGGTGTTGGGTGAGATCGGCGCCGCGCCGGTCAACGCCAGGCGCAGTGCGGACAGGTCGTAGCGGCGGCGGATCTCATCGGGCAGGGCGGCGAGGCGCTGGATCATGATCGGGACGCCGATGAACACGGTCGCGCGGTGGCGCTGGATATCGGCCAGGGCCAGCTCGGGATCGAAGCGGCGGCGCGTGACCGCTGTCGCGCCCAGGGCCAGCTGACCGGCCAGCGCGCCGAGGCCGAAACCGTGGAAGAACGGGGGCGCGACGATCGCGATATCGCGGTGGGACAGGCGTGCGGCGGCGGCCAGCGAGGCGGCCGCCTCCAGCGCGGGACGCAGGCCGATCTTGCGGGCGACGCCCTTGGCCATGCCGGAGGTGCCCGAGGTCAGCAGGGTGATCCGGGCGGGCTGCCGGGCCGGGGGCGGGGACGGATGCCGTTGCCGGGCAAGCTGATCCAGCGTCGGCAGCTCGGATCGGACCTCGGGGTCGCGCCAGCCGCGCACCTGGATGCCGGAGTAGCCCGTCTCGGCGAGCGCCGCGAGATGTTCGTCATCGTGGACGAGGATGTCCGGCGTGTGCCGTTCCAGGATGCGGGCCAGCTGGGCGGCGGGGAGTTCGGTATTGAGGAAGACCAGCTCGCAGCCCAGACGGCTGCCCGCGATCACCGCCTCGACGAAACCGTGGTGATTGCGGCACAGAATGCCCACGGTGCGCAGGTCCGGCGCGAGCGAATGCAGCGCTGCGGCAATGGCTTCGGAGCGGCGCATGAGCTCGCGGTAGGTGACCGCGCCGGATTCGTCGATCAGGGCGATCCGATCCGGGTGGCGGGCCGCGGAGACGGCGATGAGCAGACCCAGTGACGGGCCGTAGGCGTGGTAGCCGCGGGCGATCGACACCGCGGCCGCCGGTCCGATCGGGCGCAGTGCGCCCGAAGTGGTGATCGCGGAAAGCGCTGTGCCCCAATCGAGGGACGTACTAGTGCGCATCGCCCCTGCCCTTCCCGTGCACCGCGCGGAGAGCGGCCTCGGTGTCGCCGAGCCGCCGGTAGACGGCGGTGAAGGCGATCTCCAGTGGCACGCGCAGGATCGGGGTGAGTATCGAGGTCGCATACCCGTAGGCGGGAATCATCATGCGCGGCTTGGTGATCAGCGCCCGTGCCACGCCCGTGGCGGCCTCGGCGGGGGACTGACCGGGCATCGCGGACATCCAGCGGCTGGGCGCGCTCATCCGGGTGTGCATGAGCCCGGCGTAGATGGTGGTGAGGGTGACCCCGTCCGGCCGCGCCTCCATGCCCACCGCGCGCATCCACACATCGAAGGCGGCCTTGGCGGACAGATAGAAACCCCACTTCGGGACCACCGGAAAGAGCACGCCGACCGTGGAGATGTTCACGATGTGGCCGCTGCGGCGCGCTCGCATGCTCGGAAGCAGGGCCAGCATGAGGCTGATCGGGCCGAGGTAGTTGGCGGTCGAGGTGGCGGTGAGATCCTTCGGCCGGTCGTAGGACAGGTGGATCGAGCGGCGTAAGGACTTGCCCGCGTTGTGAATCAGATAGTCGACATGGTCGAAGCGGGCGAGGATGTCCTCGGCGAAGGCCGAGATCGATTCCGGCTCGGCCAGATCCAGGCGGATCGCCACCGCCGTGCCGCCCGCCGCGGTGATCTCGTCCGCCACCGCCTGCAGCTGATCGACCGAGCGCGCGCCGAGCACGACGGTCGCGCCGGCGGCGGCGAGCATGCGGGCGGTCTCGGCGCCCAGGCCGTGGGACGCGCCGGTGACCACGGCGATCTTGCCCTCCACCTCGCGGCGCAGGCGGGCGGGGTCGGAGATGCCGCGCGGGCCGATGAGCCACGCCACGGCCCGGCCGACGGGTCCGGCCGCCAGGGCATTGTTGGGTCGGTGGAGGAGTTCCACTAGCTCGTCTCGCTTCGTTCGGTGCGCTGTTCTCGTGGTTCGGTGCGCTGCTGCGCGCCGGTCGGGTCCAGCAGGGCGGCGATGGTGCGGGAAGTCAGGGTGATGGACGGGTCGAGTGCCAAAGTCGTTTGCACCGTGGCGAATCCGGTGGCGAGCACCAGGCTCTGCAGCTGAGCGCGATCCGGCTCCGGCTCGGTGAGCCAGCGCGCCGTGGCGCCCTCCACGAAAGCCAGCCACCCGTCCATGGCGATCCGGATGGCGGAACTCTCACCCGCGGAGACGATTTCGGTGAGCAGCGCCGCCACCAGCCGGTCCCGATGCCGCTCGTGCTGCGCCAGCAACCGCTCGTCGGCCCCCGTGCGCGGGGTCATGATCAGCGCCGTCCCGTGCTGCTGCACGAAATCCAGATAGATCCCGAACCCCAGCGTCAGCCGCTCCATCGCGGACCCCCGCAACTCCTGCAGCCGATCCCAGAAGTCCTCGAACACGGCCTCGTGCACCGCCAGATACAACTCGTACTTCCCCCCGAAGTGGTATCCGATCGACCCCACCGCGGCCCCCGCCGCCGCCGCGATCTCCGCGATCGACACCTCCTCGTACCGCCGGTCCGAGAACGCCCTCCGCCCCGCCTCCAGCAACGCCGCCCGAGACTCCCGCCCCCGCCGATTCACCTGAACCGGCCGGGCCCCATTTTTTGAACCCCGTTCAACTTCGGCCACCCCCGCAGCCTAGTCAACTTCTTGAACCAGATTCAAGAACTGATTTTCAGCCGTTACCGCCCAGGTCGCTGGCTGGTTCAGGCGTCGGCGCGGGTGAGGACGGCGATGGGGAAGTGGCGGGGGCTGAGGGCTCGGTAGGTGGTGAAGTGGGGGTAGGCGGCGGTGAGGGTTTGCCAGTGGGTGGCGTATTCGGTGTCGTCGGTGACTACGCGGGTGGTGACCGGGAAGGCTTCGCGGCCGATGCGGACCTCGGCGTGGTCGGCGGCCAGGAGGTTTTTCCACCAGTTGGGGGTGCCGGGGTTGCCGCCGTTGGAGCCGCAGACCAGGAGGGTGTCGCCGGAGCGGACCAGCATGAGCATGACGGGGCGGGGCTGGCCGGATTTGCGGCCGGGGACGGTCAATTCGAGGACCGGGTGGCCGAAGAGGGTGGCGAAGCGGGTGCCGCCGAAGCGATCGAAGAGGCGGCGGTGCAGGCGCGCGTAGAAGCGGGCGACCGCGCCGAGATGGGTGCTGGAGTAGTAGTTGAAGCGACCCGCCCGGGTCAGCGGGCCGGAATCGGTGCCGGGCATTGGAGGTCCCCTCGGGTCGGCGGTCGTACGGGCTCAATGTACATGGTGTCCAGTGAGTTGACGTAGTGGCTCCTGAAAGATGGTGTCGTGCTCGCCCGCTTCGTGATTAGGCTTCGGATATGAGCATCGGCGCTGACACCGGACCGATGAGCGGGGTGGACGCGTTCGATCGGCTGCGACCGCTGCTGTTCACCATCGCCTACGAGCTGCTCGGCAGCGCCGCCGATGCCGAGGATGTGTTGCAGGACAGCTATCTTCGCTGGCGCGAGACCGATCCGGCGCGGATCGAGCATCCGCGCGCCTACCTCACCACCATCGTCAGCCGGCAGGCGCTCAACCACCTGCGCACCGTGCGCCGCCGCCGCGAGGACTACGTCGGCAGCTGGCTGCCCGAGCCCATCCGCACCGAATCCGGCGCCGGTCACGATGTGCTGCTGGCCGAATCGGTGTCGATGGCCATGCTGCTGGTGCTCGAGACCCTCGGACCCACCGAACGCGCGGTGTTCGTGCTGTCGGAGGTGTTCGGCCACAGCCTCGTCGACATCGCCGGCATGGTCGGCAAATCCGATGCCACCGTGCGTCAGATCGCGCATCGGGCCCGCGCGCACGTGCGGTCCCGGCGCAAGCGCTTCGAACCCGACTCCGAGACCAGCCGCGAGGTGATCGACCGGTTCCTGCGGGCCACGCAAACCGGTGATCTGCAGACCCTCATGGATGTGCTGGCCCCCGATGTCGTCCAGATCGCCGACGGCGGTGGCAAGGTGAGTGCGGCGCGCCGCCCGGTCGTCGGCGCGACGCGTGTCGCCCACTATCTGATCGGGTTGAGCCGGAAAGCCTTGGCGGACATGAGCGTCGAGTTCGGCACCTACAACGCGCTGCCCGCCCTGCTGCTGCGTACCGCCGACGGACGCCTCGACACCGTCGAACTGATCGAGACCTCCGGCGACCGCATCACCGGGCTGTACGCCATCCGCAACCCGGACAAGCTGGGTACCGTCGAACTGACCCGCGCCCTGGAACGGTGACCCGGGCGGTCAGCGGGCCGCTGAACCGTGGTGCGACTGGAGATTTCAGCGACCGGCCGCGGCTGGATCAGTTCACGCAGGGGATCTTCGAACCGATCTGGGTGGTGACGGGCTTGCCGGAATCGGGTGCGTCCGTGGTGGTGTCGGTGGCCGCGGCGCTGGTCGAGGAGCCGCCCGCAGTGGTGGTCGGGCTGGTGGTGGCGGCGGTCGGGTCCAGCGACGCCGGAATCTCGAGATCCGCGCCGACGACCAGCTTCACGTGCCCGCTGGACACCTCGGTGGACGGGCTCACCGGGATCCCGCCGAACATCTCCGACAGCTGTTTGGCGTCGGTATCGGCGCCGGTGCCGTAGTAGACGGTCGAGGTGGTGCCGTCGGCGTAGGTGGCGTTGGCGACATCACCGGCCGGAAATCCCTTGGCGGTCAGCAACTTCGACACCTTGGCGGCCTGGCCGGGCGTGCCGCTGGCATTGGCCACGTCCAGCGTCGAGGTGGGCGTGGTGGCCGGCGCGCTGGGCGCGGCCGGGGTGGAGACGCCGAACGCCTCGCGCACCGTCTTCTTGATGGCCACCGGATCGATGACGTTCACGTCCTGGCCGTCGACCGTGTCGTAGCGCAGCACCGGCAGCGTGCGGAACTCCACCGTCGGGTTCTCCGCGCGGCCCAGCGTGGTGGCGAAATCGGTGAGGCTCCAGCCGTCCGACAGCACCACGTCCTTGTGCGCCACATCCATCAGCGCCTTGAGCCGGCCCGGATTGGCCAGCGTGCCCGAGCTCTTCATGGAATTGGCCACCGAGGTCAGGAATGCCTGCTGCCGGTGGGTGCGATCGAGGTCGCCGTTCTCCAGCCCGTGCCGCTGCCGGACGAACGCCAGCGCGTCGGAGCCGTCCAGGTGCTGGGGTCCGGCGGGGAACTGCGCGCCGGAGTAGTAGCTGTCGTCCACGGCGTGATTGAGGCACACGTCGACGCCGCCGAGTGCGGTCGCGAGGTCGTAGAAGCCGGCCAGGGAGATCTCCGCGAACCGGTTGATGGGCACGCCTGTGAGCGCTTTCACAGTCTGAACGATGCTGGCGCGGCCCGCTTCCCGGCCCTGGCGCTCCAGGTCGGGCCCGTCGGCCATGCCCTTCGCCTTGAGCTTCTCCTCGACCGTGTACTTCTTGAGGCCGTAGGACTCCTTGATCTTGGCGTGGTCGTAACCCGGAATGCCCTGCACCGGAACGTAGTCGTCGCGCGGGATGGAGAACGCGATGATGTGCTTCAGATCCTTCGGAATGTGCACCAGGATCAGCGAATTGGCGTTGTAGCCACCCTCCGAGCCGTCACCGGCGTGCAACTGGTCGAGGATCTCCTTGGGCAGATCGTTGCCGTTCAGGTCTTTCCGGGTGTCCAGGCCGATCAGCAGCATATTGATGTCGCCGTCGAGATTGACGTCCTCGGGTGCGATCGCGCCCGAGCGGACGAAGCCGGAATCGAAGTCGTTGCGGCCGTACCAGACCAGACCTGTTATGCCGATCACACCTGCGGCCACCAGGGCCGTGATGCCGCGTCCGGCGAGGCGCAGGCGTTTGTCGCGCTCGCGCTGGGCCGCGGTGCGCTCGGGCTTGCCGCCGCTGCGATCACGCTTGCCGGAGGTGTCATCACGCTTACCAGCGGTGCGCCGCTTGTCCGCGCGCCGGCTGGTGGAGTCCGCCTCGGCGCGCCGCGAACGGCGGGGGGTCGGGTTTGGCGTCTCCGGTGCCCGGCGGGTGCGGCCCGGCTGGGGGCCGACGACCGGCAACGGTTGGGTGGCGTCGTCGTACATGGCGCTGTCGAGTGTGCCGTAAGCGGCGCTCTCTGTCAGATTTCCGCCCGGTTGTGAATGAGCTTGCACGGTCGTGCATAATCATCACATGGTGGATACCTCGAACGGGCCCCTGCGGGTCGCGGTAGCTGGTGCGAGCGGGTACGCGGGCGGTGAAGTCCTGCGCCTGCTGCTCGGTCATCCAGCCTACCGAAGCGGGCGCCTCGAGATCGGGGCGCTGACCGCGGGGTCCAATGCCGGTACCACCCTGGGTGAGCTGCAGCCACATCTGCTGCCGCTGGCCGATCGGGTGCTCGGGCCCACCACCGTCGAGGAGCTCTCCGGCCACGATGTGGTCTTCCTCGGCCTGCCGCACGGGCAGTCCGCGGCGATCGCCACGGCGTTGCCGGAATCCACGATCATCATCGACTGCGGCGCCGACTTCCGGCTCACCGATCCGGCGGCGTGGGAGAAGTATTACGGCACCCCGCACGCCGGCAGCTGGCCCTACGGGTTGCCCGAGCTGCCCGGCGGGCGCGAGAAGCTGCGCGGCGCCACCCGGATCGCCGTCCCCGGCTGCTACCCGACCGTGTCGAGCCTGGCGCTGGCCCCGGCCGTCGCGGCCGGAATCATCGAACCGCGCGTGAATGTGGTTGCGGTGAGCGGCACGTCGGGCGCAGGCCGCAAACTCGATGTGGGCCTGCTGGGCTCGGAGGTGATGGGCTCGCTGCGGGCCTACGGCATCGCGGGCGCACACCGGCACACCCCCGAGATCGCGCAGAACCTGAAGACCGCCACCGGATCCGGCGCCGACGTGAGCGTGTCGTTCACCCCGGTGCTGGCCCCGCTGCCGCGCGGCATCCTGGCCACCTGCACCGCCCCCACCACCGTGGACGCCGCCACCGCCCGCGCCGTCTACGAGAAGGCCTACGCCGATGAGCCTTTCGTGCACCTGCTGCCGGAAGGCGTACTGCCGCAGACCGGTTCGGTGCTCGGCTCCAATGCCGTCACCCTCCAGGTCACCGTGGACGCCGACGCCGGGCTGCTGGTGGTCATCGGCGCGATCGACAACCTGACCAAGGGCACCGCGGGCGCCGCGGTGCAATCGATGAATCTGGCTCTCGGAATCGACGAGACCGCAGGACTTTCCACCGTAGGAGTGGCACCGTGACGATCGACAACGGCAAGCTGGTGCGGACCCAGGGCGTCACCGCACCGCTGGGCTTCCGGGCCGCGGGCATCGCCGCCGGCATCAAGAAGAGCGGCAAGCCGGACCTGGCGCTGGTGTTCAACGAGGGCCCGGAGTACGCGGCCGCCGGCGTGTTCACCCGCAACAAGGTCAAGGCCGCGCCGGTGCTGTGGTCGCAGCAGGTGCTGACCGGCGGCCGGCTGCGCGCGGTCATCCTGAATTCCGGCGGCGCCAACGCGTGCACCGGCCCGGGCGGCTTCCAGGACACCCACGCCACCGCCGAGGAACTGGCGAAGGCGTTGAGCAACTGGGGAACCGAGACCGGCGCGGGCGAGATCGCGGTCTGCTCCACCGGATTGATCGGCGACCGGCTGCCCATGGACAAGCTCATCCCGGCCGTCACCGAGATCGTGCACGAGATGGGCGGCGGCCTGTCCGGCGGCGCCGAGGCCGCGCGGGCCATCATGACCACCGACACCGTGCCGAAGGAAACCGCCTTCCATCACCTGGACAAGTGGAACGTGGGCGGCATGGCAAAGGGCGCGGGCATGCTCGCGCCATCGCTGGCCACCATGCTCGTGGTGCTCACCACCGATGTGGTCGCCACCCCGCAGCAGCTGGACGAGGCGCTGCGGAATGCCACGAAGTACACCTTCGACCGGCTCGACGTGGACGGCTCCTGCTCCACCAACGACACCGTGCTGCTGCTGGCCAACGGCGCCTCGGGTGTTACCCCGAGCCAGGCGGATCTGAACGCGGCCGTGCTCGCGGTCTGCGACGACCTGGCCGAGCAGCTCATGTCCGACGCCGAGGGCGTCACCAAGCGCGTGCACATCACCGTGCAGGGCGCGGTCAGCGAAGCGGAAGCGCTCATCGGTGCGCGGGCGCTGGCCCGCGACAGCCTGGTCAAGACCGCGTTCTTCGGCTCCGACCCGAACTGGGGCCGGGTGCTGGCGTCCATCGGCATCGCGCCCATCGAACTGGATCCGAACCGGGTCTCGGTGTCGTTCAACGGATCTCCGGTGTGCATCGACGGCGTGGGCGCTCCGGGCGCCCGCGAGGTCGACCTGTCCGGCCCCGACATCCAGGTCCTGGTCGAGCTGGGTCTGGGCGACGGCGCGGCCACCGTCCGCACCACCGACCTCTCGCACGGCTACGTCGAAGAGAACTCGGCCTACAGCTCATGAGCGATGTGGTGAAACAGCTTTCGGCCCTCGACAAGGCGCACGTCCTCGCCGACGCGCTGCCGTGGCTGCAGAAGTTCCGCGACAAGATCGTGGTCGTGAAGTACGGCGGCAACGCCATGATCGACGACGAGCTCAAGCGGGCCTTCGCGGCCGACATGGCGTTCCTGCGCACCGTCGGCGTGCACCCGGTGGTGGTGCACGGCGGCGGCCCGCAGATCAGCGCCATGCTGAAGAAGCTCGGCATGACGGGCGAATTCCGCGGCGGCTTCCGCGTCACCACGCCCGAGGTCATGGACGTCGTGCGCATGGTGCTGTTCGGTCAGGTCGGCCGGGAACTGGTGGGGCTCATCAATGCTCACGGCCCGTACGCGGTCGGCATCTCCGGCGAGGACGCCCGGCTGTTCACCGCCACCCGCCGCACCGTGCAGGTCGACGGCGCGGCCACCGATATCGGCCTGGTCGGCGACGTCACCGAGGTGAATCCCGACGCGGTGCTGGATCTCATTGCCGCGGGCCGGATTCCGGTGGTCTCCACCATCGCCCCGGACGCCGACGGCGTGGTGCACAACATCAATGCCGACACCGCGGCGGCCGCGCTGGCCCAGGGCATCGGCGCGGAGAAGCTGGTCGTCCTCACCGATGTCGAGGGCCTGTACACGAATTGGCCCGACCGGTCCTCGCTGACCAGCCGCATCGACACCGACGAGCTGGCCAAGTTGCTGCCGTCGCTGGATGAGGGCATGGTGCCCAAGATGGAAGCCTGCCTGCGCGCCGTGGAGGGCGGCGTCCCGACCGCGCACGTGATCGACGGGCGCGTCGCCCACTCGGTCCTGCTGGAACTGTTCACCGGGGAAGGCATCGGCACGATGGTCACCCCCGCACAGGAGATCTCATGAGCGACCGTAGCGAGCGGAAAATGAACACAGCCACGAGTGTGCTCGTGCTTGAGCCGAGCGCCAGCGAGGTGGAAGCATGAGCACAGCCGACATCCAGCAGCGGTGGAACACCGCGCTGATGAACAACTACGGCACCCCCAAGGTGGCGCTGGTGCGCGGCGCCGGCGCGGTCGTCTACGACGCCGACGGCAAGCGCTACCTCGACTTCCTGGGCGGCATCGCGGTCAACAGCCTCGGCCACGCCCACCCGGCCATCCTGAACGCGGTCACCCAGCAGCTCGGCACCCTGGGCCACGTCTCGAATCTGTATGCCAGCGAACCGGTCATCGAGCTGGCCGAACGGCTGCTCGCGCACTTCGGCGACGGGCACGGCAAGGCGTTCTTCTGCAACTCCGGCACCGAGGCCAACGAGGCCGCCTTCAAGATGGCACGGCTCACCGGGCGCCGGAAGATCATCGCCTGCGAGGAGGCCTTCCACGGCCGCACCATGGGCGCGCTCGCACTGACCGGCCAGCCCTCGAAGCGGGAACCGTTCGAGCCCATGCCGCCCGGCGTCATCCACGTGCCCTACGGCGACGCGCTGGCGCTGGCCGCCGCCGTCGACAAGGACACGGCCGCGGTGTTCCTGGAACCCATCATGGGGGAGAGCGGCGTCGTGGTGCCCCCGGCCGACTACCTGGCCAAGGCCCGCGCGATCACCAAAGAGCAAGGCGCGCTGCTGATCCTGGACGAGGTGCAGACCGGCATCGGCCGCACCGGCGCGTTCTACGCGCACCAGGCCGCGGGCATCGTGCCCGATGTCATCACCCTGGCCAAGGGTCTGGGCGGCGGCCTGCCCATCGGCGCCGTGCTGGCCCAGGGCCCGGCCGCGGAGCTGCTGCAGCCGGGCATGCACGGCACCACCTTCGGCGGCAATCCGGTGTGCGCGGCGGCGGCGCTGGCCGTGCTGCGGACCATCGACGAAGACGGCCTGCTCTCGCACGTGGAGACGGTGGGCAAGATCCTCGTCGACGGGATCGAGAACCTCGGCCACCCGCTGGTCGACCACGTGCGCGGCGCCGGTCTGCTCATCGGCATCCAGCTGACCGCCGATGCCTCCACGGACGTGGAGCTGGCCGCCCGGGCGGCCGGGTACCTGCTGAATCCGGCCAAGCCCAATGTGATTCGCCTCGCTCCGCCCTTGGTGCTCACCGAGACCCAGGCGGAGAACTTCCTGTCCGACCTGCCCGGCATCCTCGATGCCGCCCAGGCCCAGAAGGAGACCAAGTGACCATCCGGCATTTCCTGCGTGACGACGACGTCACCCCCGCCGAGCAGGCCGAGATCCTCGCGCTGGCAGCGGAACTGAAGGCCGCACCGCAGTCGCGGCGGCCGCTGGAGGGCCCGCGCGGCGTCGCGGTCATGTTCGAGAAGAACTCCACGCGCACCCGGTTCTCCTTCGAGATGGGCATCGCCCAGCTCGGCGGGCACGCCGTCGTGGTCGACGGCCGCGACACCCAGCTGGGACGCGAGGAGACCCTCGCCGATACCGGCCGCGTGCTGTCTCGGTATGTGGACGCCATTGTCTGGCGCACCTTCGAACAGGCACGCCTGGACGAGATGGCCGGCGCCGCAACGGTTCCCGTGGTCAATGCGCTGTCCAACGAGTTCCACCCCTGCCAGGTGCTGGCGGATCTGCAGACGCTGAAGGAGCGCAAGGGCTCCGACCTGAGCGGCCGCAACCTCACCTACCTCGGCGACGGCGCGAACAATATGGCGCACTCGCTCATGCTCGGCGGCGTCACCGCGGGCATGAACGTGACCATCGCCGCCCCCGAGGGTTTCGAGCCGTTCGGCTGGATCGTCGACGCCGCCCAGAAGCGGGCCGCCGAGACCGGTGCGACCATCACCATCACCCACGACCCGCAGGCCGCGGCCGAGGGTGCGGACGCGCTGGTCACCGACGCCTGGACCTCCATGGGCCAGGAGAACGACGGCCGCGACCGGGTCGCCCCGTTCCGTCCGTTCCAGGTCAATGCCGGGCTGCTGGCCCGCGCGGCCGCGGATGTGACCGTGCTGCACTGCCTTCCGGCGCACCGCGGCGAGGAGATCACCGACGAGGTCATCGACGGCCCGCACAGCGCGGTCTGGGACGAGGCCGAGAACCGCCTGCACGCGCAGAAGGCGCTGCTGGTGTGGCTGCTGGAGCGATACCAGCGAGGCGAGCGGTGAGCAGCGGCGAACGTCGCACGGCCGCACCGGTGTCGAACAAGTCCGGTGCGGCCATCGCCCGCACCCGCGCCGGCCGGCAGGCCCGCATCGTCGCCATCCTCTCCCAGCACGAGGTGCGCAGCCAGTCGGAACTGGCCGTGCTGCTCTCGTCCGAGGGCATCGAGACCACCCAGGCGACACTGTCCCGCGATCTCGACGAACTCGGCGCGGTCAAGCTGCGCGCGGCCGACGGCGGCGCCGGCGTGTACGTGGTCCCCGAGGACGGCAGCCCCGTCCGCGGCGTCACCGGCGGCACCGAACGACTCTCGAAACTGCTCGGCGACCTGCTGGTCTCCACCGACGCCAGCGGCAATATCGCCGTCCTGCGGACGCCGCCGGGCGCCGCGCACTTCCTGGCCAGCGCCCTCGACCGCGCTGCCCTGCCCGAGGTGGTCGGCACCATCGCGGGCGACGACACCATCGCCGTCATCGCCCGCGAGCCCATGACCGGCGCGGAACTGGCCGCCAAGATCGAACAGCTGGCCTGAATCGGACTGTGCCGCAGGATAATTGCGGTAATGCGGTACCAGTGCGGGCGTACGCTCGGTAGGAAGGACATCCCCGAGCAAGGAACGCACATGTGCGAAGGCTATGGACTGATCGGATCCTTCGAAGCCGGGACGCGGGAGCGGCCTCACGTTCCCGAGGTGGTCCGGCCCAGCCTGCGCCGGACCGACGACGGGGTCTGGGTGGTCATGGCCCGCAAGGTGGCCCGGCGCATCGACGGGGATCGGTTCATTCCGGCGACCGGCGGCGCGCCCTACCCGCGTGACGCGATCGCCGAGTGCCGGCGCGGCCGGAGTCACGCAGTGCCGGACGAGGACTGCAGCTGTGGTTTCCACGCCGTATCCGAAGCCGCACCGGAACCCTACGGCGGCCGCTTCACCGTGCTCGAGGTCGTGCTCTCCGGGCGGATCCTGGCCGCGCACTGGATTCGCGGCGGCCTGCTCTTCCGCGCCGCACGCCAGACCGTCATCACCTGGTCGGATATCACTGTGCCGCAACCGGTCCGGCTGCCGGACCGACCCCCGCAGCCGCCCACTCCACCCCTGGAGCCGGGCGGCCGCACCGCCCGCCTGCGCCCACCCGACCCGCGTGGCCTGGATCGCGCCGGATTGCGCCTGCCGGTGCGTGAGCCCCAGGTCGTGCGGCTCGCCGACGATGCGGGCTACTGCGTGCTCGATGCTCGACAGCGAGAGCCTCGCGGACAGAGAAATCGGTGGCAGCATCGCCAGGATGCCGCCACCGACGGAGTGCCGATGCCGATCGAGATCAGTTGAACGGGTACTGGCCGGGCGGAACCGAGCCGCCCTGGCCCTGTGCGCCGGAGGAGATGAGATCCTGCACGAGCTGCAGTGCCGCTCCTCCGATGGACAGGATGTCGCGGCCGAGGGTGCCTACGATCTGAGCGAGTGTCGAGAGCATGGCGGAATCCTTCGGTTGACCCGGAAGTGACGACTTCCAGCGTGGCACAGCGGCGTACGGCGTGATCGTGAATCGCATCGAAGGGTGGGTTTCGGGCATTTGCCGGATTCGGTGCCGACTGGTCGCTCTGATCGGTGCCGACTGGTCGCTCTGATCGGTGCCGACTGGTCGCTCTGAGGGGGCGACCGGGTTCTCTCACTCCGGCTTGTGCGCGACCGCGAACACGCGACGGAACGGCAACCAGGTGACACCGTCCGGCTGCTGCGGATAGGCCGATCGCAGCAGTGGCGCGATCTCGGCCCGGAAGTCCTGCCACGCGGCATCGTCGAGCGCGTCGCGGACCGGACGCAGTGCGGTTCCGGTCACCCATTCCAATACCGGATCATCCCCGGTCAGCGGCTGCAGATAGGTGGTCTCCCAGGCATCCACCCGGCATCCGGCCGCGGTCAGCACCCCGGCGTATCCGGCGGGATCGGGCACCGCCTGCCGATCCAGAATCCCCGCCGCCCCCAGTCGCTCCCGCCACCGCGGCGACGACGCGAGCTCCCGGATCGCGAGATGTGAAGGCGCATCGAAGTTCCCGGGCACCTGAATCGCCAGCCAGGCGCCGTCCGGCAGCGCTGCCACCCAATCCGGCAGCAGCGCAAGATGATCCGGTACCCACTGCAGTACCGCATTGGTCACCACCACGTCGGTGTCCGGTGCGGGCCGCCAGTCGCGGACATCGGCGACAGTTGCGTCGATGCCGTGTTCCCTTGCCGCGGCGACCATTTCGGGTGAGGAGTCGAATGCCTCGAGGGTCGCCCCCGGCCACCTGGTCGCGAGTGCCGCGGTGAGATTGCCCGGTCCGCAGCCGACATCGGCCACCCGCCGGGGTTTGTCCGCGCCGACCCGTCCGACCAGGTCGAAGAACGGCCGCGCGCGCAGGTCGTCGAAGGCGAGGTACTTGTCCGGATCCCACATGGGCCCCTCCGTATGAACGTCGAATTTCCCAAACCGTACGTACGTACTGTATTCCTCGCCGGGGTCCGGTGCAAGGATGTGACGGTCACCGGCGGCCGGATCCATGCAGGCGAGGACCCCGGTTATGAATGGGATTGCATCGTCATGCATAATCATTTGCAGGACGACGGAGCGCGCCAGAGGGACCGGGACGGGACCGCGGGGCAGCGCACCGGTCGAGGGCCTATACGAACAATCGAGGAGCACACGGACTATGACCAAGCGCGTCGTACTCGCCTACTCCGGCGGGCTGGACACCTCAGTCGCCATCAGCTGGATCGGTAAGGAGACCGGCGCGGAGGTCGTCGCCGTCGCCATCGACCTCGGCCAGGGTGGCGAGGACATGAACGACGTGCGCCAGCGCGCGCTGGATTGCGGCGCCGTCGAGTCCATCGTCGTGGACGCCCGCGACGAGTTCGCCAACGAGTACTGCCTGCCGACCATCCAGGCCAACGCCCTCTACATGGGCCGCTACCCGCTGGTCTCGGCCATCTCCCGGCCGCTGATCGTCAAGCACCTGGTCGAGGCCGCCGAGTACCACGGCGCCGACACCGTCTCGCACGGCTGCACCGGCAAGGGCAACGACCAGGTCCGCTTCGAGGTCGGCATCGGCGCGCTCGCGCCCGACCTGAAGGTCATCGCCCCGGTCCGCGACTACGCCTGGACCCGTGAGAAGGCCATCGAGTTCGCCGGCGAGAACAAGCTGCCGATCAACGTGTCCAAGAAGTCGCCGTTCTCCATCGACCAGAACCTGTGGGGCCGCGCGGTCGAGACCGGCTTCCTCGAGGACCTCTGGAACGCGCCGACCAAGGACGTCTACGACTACACCGTCGACCCGACCGTCAACTTCGAGGCGCCCGACGAGCTCATCGTCACCTTCGACAAGGGTGTGCCGGTCGCCATCGACGGCCGCCCGGTCACCATGCTCGAGGCCATCACCGAGCTGAACAAGCGGGCCGGCCGCCAGGGTGTGGGCCGCCTCGACATGGTCGAGGACCGGCTCGTCGGCATCAAGAGCCGCGAGATCTACGAGGCCCCCGGCGCCATCGCGCTGATCACCGCGCACCAGGAGATGGAAGCGGTCACCATCGAGCGCGAGCTGGGCCGCTACAAGCGGCAGGTCGAGCAGCGCTGGGGCGAGCTGGTGTACGACGGCCTGTGGTACTCGCCGCTGAAGCGCGCGCTGGACGCCTTCGTCGCCGAGACCCAGCAGCACGTGTCCGGTGATGTCCGGATGGTCCTGCACGGCGGCAGCGTCGTGGTCAACGGCCGTCGCTCCGACGAGTCGCTCTACGACTTCAACCTCGCCACCTACGACGAGGGCGACACTTTCGACCAGTCGCTGGCCAAGGGCTTCGTCCAGATCCACGGCCTGTCCTCCAAGGTCGCGGCGCGGCGGGATCTCAACAGCAAGTAGTAGCCTGCGACCGGAGCTGATTTCACTCGAGCGCCGGCCGAAGGAGACGCACCCATGCGAACCGATGACGACAGTTGGGACATCACGGAGAGCGTGGGTGCGACCGCCATCGGCGTGTCGGCCATTCGCGCCTACGAGACCAGCCGCGAGGACGCCCTGTTCCACGACCCCTACGCGGCGAAGCTGGTGGCCGCGGTCGGGTCCGAGGGCTGGAACGCCATGATGTCGGGGGCGCTGAGCCGTCAGAGCATCAGCGACGGCGACTACCAGGCCTGGTCGTTGGGCAACGTCCTGGTGGCCCGCACCGTCTACTTCGACGAGTATTTCGCCGCGGCCGTGCGGGCCGGGATCCGGCAGATCGTGATCCTGGCCGCCGGGCTGGACGCGCGGGCCTACCGGCTCGAATGGCCCTCGGACACTCGGATTTTCGAGCTCGATCAGCCGAAGGTGCTGGCGTTCAAGGCCCGGGCGCTCGCCGATGACGAGCCGGTGGCCGATCGCCGTGAGGTGCCGGTCGATCTGCGGCAGGACTGGCCGAAAGCCCTGCTGGACAAGGGGTTCGAACCGGATCAGCCGACCGCCTGGCTGGCCGAGGGGCTGTTGCGCTACCTGCCCGGGCACGCCCAGACCCAGCTGCTCGAGCGCGTGGTGGAACTCAGCGCGCCGGGCAGCCGGATGGCGATCAACCTCGGCACCGGGTCCGGTGATCTGGCCGACGACTTCCGGGAGCGGCGCCGCAAGGTGATGGCGGATGCCGGGCTGAAGCTGGACCTGGAAGATCTGTTCTACCCGTGGGAGGGCCGCGAGGACCCCCGCAGCTGGTTCGCCATGCACCGCTGGCTGGTCACCGAGGGTGACCCGGTCGCCCTGCTCGAGGACCGCGGCCGGGCCGTTCCCGAGGCGGCCCGGGCCGCAATGACCCAACACATTCTGATGACCGCGACGAAACCGCGAGGAGACGACACGCTATGACCCAGGGCGGCAGCACCAATGAAGGCGCGCTGTGGGGTGGACGCTTCGCGTCCGGCCCGGCCGCGGCGATGGCGGCGCTGAGCAAGTCGACCCACTTCGACTGGGCGCTCGCGCCGTACGACATTCGCGCCTCCAAGGCTCACGCGCGCGTGCTGCACAAGGCCGGGCTGCTGTCGGAGACCGACCTGGCGGGCATGCTCGCGGGCCTGGATCAGCTTGCGGCGGACGTGGAATCGGGTGCGTTCGGGCCCCTCGAATCCGATGAGGACGTGCACGGCGCGCTGGAGCGCGGGCTCATCGACCGGGTCGGCACCGAGCTGGGTGGCCGGCTGCGCGCGGGCCGCTCCCGCAACGACCAGGTGGCCACGCTGTTCCGCATGTGGCTGCGGGATGCGGTGCGGCGCATCGCCTCCGGCGTACTGGACGTGGTGGACGCCCTGGTCGAGCAGGCCGCCGCGCACCCGGACGCGGTGATGCCGGGCAAGACCCACCTGCAGGCCGCCCAGCCGGTGCTGCTGGCCCACCACCTGCTGGCACACGCCCACCCGCTGCTGCGCGACATCGACCGGATCCGCGACTTCGACAAGCGGGCCGCGGTGTCGCCGTACGGTTCCGGCGCGCTGGCGGGCTCCTCCCTGGGCCTGGATCCGGAAGCCATTGCCGCCGAACTGAATTTCGACTCCTCCGCCGCGAACTCCATCGACGCCACCTCCTCGCGTGACTTCGCCGCCGAGGCCGCGTTCGTGCTGGCCATGATCGCCGTCGACCTGAGCCGCATGGCCGAAGAGGTGATCATCTGGAGCACACCGGAATTCGGCTACATCACCCTGGCCGACGCCTGGTCCACCGGCTCCTCGATCATGCCGCAGAAGAAGAACCCGGACGTCTCCGAGCTCACCCGCGGCAAGGCGGGCCGCCTCATCGGCAATGTCACCGGCCTGCTCGCGACCCTGAAGGCTCAGCCGCTGGCCTACAACCGTGACCTGCAGGAGGACAAGGAGCCGGTCTTCGACTCGGTCGCCCAGCTCGAACTGCTGCTGCCGGCCATCGCGGGCCTGGTCTCCACCCTGACCTTCCACACCGATCGCATGGCCGAGCTCGCCCCCGCCGGCTTCACCCTCGCCACCGATATCGCCGAATGGCTGGTCCGCCAGGGTGTTCCGTTCCGTGTCGCGCACGAGGCCGCGGGCGGCTGCGTCCGCGTCGCCGAGTCCCGCGGCGTCGGCCTGGACGAGCTCACCGACGCGGAGTTCGCCGCCGTCGACCCGGCCCTGACCCCCGGTGTCCGTGAGGTCCTCACCGTCGAAGGCTCCATCGCCTCCCGCAACGCGCGCGGCGGTACCGCAGGAACCCAGGTCGCCAAGCAGCTCGAGGAGGTGCGCGGCACCGCCGCCACCCAGCGCGCCTGGCTGAGCTGATACTCGAAACGGTAACGGCCCGTTGGATTTCCGACCTGGAAACCCAACGGGCCGCTTTCGTCATCCGCGTCGGTAATTCATGTGCTTCGCGGCGGGCACCGCGGCACGACCGGCGTCGTGCACCTTGCCGTTCGCGGTGGTCTGCTGCTTCTTGTCGACCTTCCCGCGCCGTTCGCGCCGCGACAACGGGCGTTCGGCGGGGTCCTCGGCAGGGATTTCGGGCAGCGGAAAGCGCTCGGGCATGAGTCCTCCTCTGGGTATGCGTGACCGACGGACCGGGTTCGATCGCCGGTCGGAATCGGGAATGCCACAGGCACGGTCAATTCGGCAGACCGCCGGGCGTCAAGGGCGAAGCGCGCTCAGGAGAACAGGAACAGCCACATGCCGGGCACTGTAACCACAAGCGCGCATCCGCCGCATCCCATTTATTTCTCGTCAGCAGACTTGGTTCGTTCCAGCAGGTCAGTGAAGTTCGCGCGCAGCTCGTCGTAGGGTTCGATCGCGGCGGCCTCGCTTACCCACGCGCGGGGGCCGGTGGGAAGATCCTGACCGTACAGCCTGTTCAACGTGTGTAAACCGATGCGGCGCAGTCGCGTACCTTGTCCGCGCAGCGCGGTCCGAATCAATGGCAGGACGTCGGCCTCTGCCACGCCGGCATCACCGATATAGCTCAGGACGAGGTCAAGGGCACCTTCCCCGTCGGAGCTCCCGATAATCCTCTCGGGATCCGGGCCCACCGCAATCTCGTCCAATGGCAGCACCTGGCCGGCCAGTCGCACGAGGGCGGTGTATTCGGGTTCGGGGGTGTGGGTGGCTGCCCAGTACCAGACATACTGATCGTGCGGCGGTCGTCGGAGACGGGACACGGCATGCGGATACGCGTCGATTCCGACCGCCTCAGAGCACATGAGCGCCAAGCGGAAGTTGGATTCGCCAGTGGGTTGATCCAGTGCCGACCGGACATGTCGTGACCAGTCGGGGCGGGCCAGCAAGGCGGAGTATTGACCGAGCAGGCGTGAGATGTCCGCCTCTGGCCAATCGTGGTCGGGCGGAGGTTCTTTCAGCAGGTTCTTCAACCGCCCGGCGGTATCGATGAGGGTGAGATTCAGGGGCGCGGAGGCGATCAGCTCGCCGAATCGAGCGAGGCAGGGGAGCGCGTCCGCGTAGTGCCGGATGTCCGAGCACGGTCCGGGCAAAGCCACGAGAGCGTCGAGGATTCCCGCGGCTCCGTGAAGGAGTTCGTCGTCGACCTCCGGTGCGAGCAGCGCGGTGTAGAGATCACCTGTGGTAGCGGCGAGATGGGCGAGGTACTCGTTCAGGATCTGATTGCGGAAGCCGCCGCGCAGCAGCCAGGACTTGATGCCGGGGTCCTGGGTTCCCCGCAAGCGCTCGACGGCGTGGATGCGACCCCAGCCGTCGACACGCTGGGCAAGGCGATGGATAGCCTGCTCTTGTTCGGGTTGGGAGTTGGCCAGGGCAACAATGGCATACAGGGTCAGGTCTTCCAGCGCGCCGAGTAGTAGCAGTAATTCCTGATCGCGTGCGTCACCTGCCACGCCCAGCATGACGATGCCGAGCGCCACGGCATTGCGGCGAGTGCCATGTTCGGCCAGCCACCGTGCCAAGGCGCGCAGATCCTCGGCGGGGTGATCGAGTGCGCGCAGCTCTTTGAGCAGGTCATCGGCAACGTCAAGGGCGCGGTACTCCGCGAGCCGATCATGCAGGGCAGTCAAGGTTTCGGCGTCGGGTGCCGAGAGCGCGGCCGCGACCGCGTCGATCAGCGTGGTGATGGGTGGGGATTCGTCGGACGCCGCTAGATGATGGGTTCGAATCCCGTCGAGGACGGTCGAACTCAGCAATCGAGAGTCGGTGGATTGCTCGTCTGGGAGCGGACTGCCACCGTCCGGCCAGGGGCCGGGGCCATGTAATGCGGTGAGGCTGAGAGCGTGAGCGAGAAAAGTGGTCCGGTCATCCGAGAACTCGGGAGCCGACCACTGGCCGGGGATCACCGGCAGGGGCGCTTGGCGCCCTTTCCATTGAAGAAGATCACAGTAAGACGATAGAGCCAAAAGACTGAAGAGACAAAGGATAAAAGATGCCTGGAGGAGGGAGAGGGTGGCCGAGCTTGGGAGGCCCCCTCACCTACCAGCCCCATTACGGCCCGGCCGTTCATCGTCTCTGTGTAGTTGTCAAAGAACCATGTGCTGGGGAAATCCTTGGCGGTCAGGAGTTGTCGGTAAGCGGTCTCGAGTTGTCGGTAGAGGTGATGCGTGTACTCGGCGCGCTGGGAGGTGAGGTGTGGCTGCCGGTTGGGTGTCAGCTCCAGTGCGGCAGGGCGGGCGACGCAACTACCCCCCTTGTCCCTGCGCACACATGTGAGACACCGGCCTCGGGGCTCACGCCACCCGTGAACCCCGAGGCCCGCATCGGGATTCGATCCTTGCTGCCAGCCACTCCGCCACGTGATGACGCTCGTTGACCTGTGGGGTTTGGGTGGGGTCGATGTGTTTGGGTGCGATCCATCCGCACCGTCCGGGGTGTGGTGAATCCTGGTCCATCACAACTGTTTTCCACCCATCCCGGCTGTTGTTGACGAGTGCGTGGCAGTGATCGCATGCCAACGCCAGGTTGTTCAGGTCGGTGGGTCCGCCGGCGGCCCAGTCGGTGATGTGGTGGGCGGCGCAGATGCTCGCGGATGCATCGCAGCCCGGGCGGGTACAGCCCTTGTCCCGGGCGATGAGGGCGAGGCGCTGACCGGAGGTCGCGAGGCGCTCGCAGCGGCCCAGGTAGAGCGGAATCTCGTTGGCGTCCAACACTGCGAGCACCGGGCGGGTGCCCTGAGCCAACTCGAGGGCCTCGTGGATGCTGACGTGGCCGCCGGTGCTGGTGGTCGCCACACCGGCGCCGCGCTCCACATCGGCCAGGCTCATTGTCAGCACCGGCTGCACGCGCATGCCTCGGTGGGAGCCGAGTTCGGCAGCGGTGATGCCGAGCTTGACGGTGTTGACGGCGAGTTCGGCGGTGTCGACGCCGGACTCGGACGCACTGGCGCGGGGCTTGGTGGCGTTGACGCCAGCCTTGCCGATGTTGATGTCCGGTTGCAGCAGCGCGTGCAGCGCGTCGTGGGTGCGCTGTGCGGCATCGCGACGGTCTCGGCGTGCGGCGGCTTCGAGGACTTTGGAATCGATTCGAGCTGTGGCGGTGAGGATTTCGGTGTCGTCGATGTTGCACATGCCGGGCCGGGCGAGCTTGGCGAGGATCGCGTCCAGCGATGCGCGCAGTCCGGGGGTGAGCCAGCCTTCGATCTTCGACATGCCGTCCACGCCGGGGCGGCCGATCACGATGCCGCGACGGCGACGCCGGTCGGCATCGGAGATCACGGTTCCGTTGGGGTCGAGGCGGGCGAGGATTTCGCGGCCGATCTTGGGGAGGTCGTCGGGGGAACCGGTGTGGCAGAACGTAACCAGCAGTTCCTCGGCCTCGGCTCGTGCTTGTGTGGGGATATCGGCGGGCAGGTGCGTCATGATCTCGACGATGCCGCGCACGTGGTCGCGGGAGATGTCTGCGGTCTCAAAGGCTTTGGCGGTCGCCGTCAGAGACGCGGTGCGCAATTGCCCGGTGCGGTCGAAGAACTCTCCACATGCACCGGCGATCTTCACCCGCACCGAGGCGTCGTGGCGGGACAACCCGAGGGTGTGGCGCAGGAACGGCCCCAGATCCTTGTCCCCATTCTTCTGCGGCAGCGAACGGTCGGAAGCTTCGATGATCAATCGCGAATCCAGTGCGGACAGTTGCCGTTTGCAGGCTTCCAGCTTGCGCATCAATTCCACGACATCACCGTCCGTGAATTGGTTCAGGTTGCCGTGGAGGATCGAATTCGACAAGGTCTCGACCGCGGTCGCCAGTTCGGCGATACCGCAGGTGTCGAATGTTGTCCCCTTCGAATTCATGTGCTAATTCTACCGCCATCAACAATGCCTGGGAATCCGAAATGTCCAATATGCCAACGTAATTCAGTAGAATTCCGGCGAACTCGGAGTGTCCCTTATTTCAATCCTATTGCTTGCCAAGGGACCAACCTACCCGCGTTGCCTGACAAGGCACTACCGGGTCGATGGTGTAATCCGCTACCACGGGTGGCGGATTACACCATCGACCTTCCCGGCGGCGGCACTAGCTCAGGGCCCGCTTCAGGAGGTCGGTGATGCGGGATTCGGTCTCGGGGGTCATGGCCTTCAGCGCGTAGTTGACGGCCCACAGGTCACCCTCATCGAGGTTGGCGATGTCGTTGAAGCCGAGGACGGCGTAGCGGGTCTTGAACTTGGCGGCGGTCTGGAAGAAGCAGACGATCTTGCCGTCGCGCAGGTAGGAGGGCATGCCGTACCAGGTCTTGCAGGTGAGTTCGGGGGCGACGGATTTGATGAGGGCGTGGAGGCGTTCGGCGATTTCGCGGTCGGTGCCGGTCATTTCGGCGATCTTGGCCAGGACGTCCTGTTCGCCGTCGGCCTTGGCGGAGCGGGAGCCACGGCGGGCGGCGGTCTTCAGTTCCGCGGCATGGGCTTTCATGGCAGCGCGCTCCTCGGC
Organism: Nocardia sp. NPDC004123; assembly: GCF_053603795.1. Classification (NCBI taxonomy): domain Bacteria; kingdom Bacillati; phylum Actinomycetota; class Actinomycetes; order Mycobacteriales; family Nocardiaceae; genus Nocardia; species Nocardia sp. NPDC004123. The sequence goes on along the minus strand of NZ_JBSGGG010000039.1, from coordinate 48,647 downwards.
GCTGAAGCCGACGGTGGTCTTCTTGGCGGTGGTCTTCTCGGTGGTGGTTTCGGCGGCCATGGCTGGATTCCTTTGCGGGAGTGGGGGAGAGGACTGGGTGGGGGAGCGGTCAGCGGTCCTGGATGAGGCCCAGGACATTGCCGTCGGCATCGGTGAGGGTGGCGACCAGGCGGCCGCCGCCCACCTCACGTGCGGGTTGCTGGACGGTCGCGCCGGCGGCGGTGAGCTCGGCGACCTTGGCCTCGATATCGCCGACGTGCCAGTAGGAGACGGGGGCGGCCGGGCTCTGCGGGCTGCCCGCGGGGACGAGGCCGATGTGCTGGCCCTCGGACTCGAAACCGATGTAGTAGGGCGAGTCGGTCTGGGGCTCGATGCCCAGCAGCGCGGTGTAGACGGTCTTGGCGGCGGTGAGGTCGGAGACGGGGTGCAGCACGGTCCTGATGCCCAGCGTGGTCATGATTTCTCCTGGTGAGTGGGGGTCCGAAGCGACCCTGTCGTCCGGTTGGCTCCTGCGAACCCGGTGTGCATTCAGCTTCGCTCTCGGGGCCCCTCGGTCACATCCGTGGTGACCACGGAATCCACCACGGAGAGCCACACCGAGCCCATCGGTACCGTCTTCCGGCGACCGATGCGGCAGACTGAATTCATGGCTGTGACGTCGGAAATCTCCACTCGCGAGGCGGAAGTGCTGACCCTGGTGGGCGAGCACCTCAGTAATGCCGAGATCGGTGCGCGACTGTTCATCTCGGTGCGCACGGTGGAGAGCCACGTGTCCTCGCTGCTGCGGAAACTGGATATGCCCGACCGGCGGGCCCTGGCCCTGCACGCCGCCGCGACCCGCGCCGCCGGCCCGCGACCCGCGCCGGCGTTGCCGAAACCGTTGACCTCGTTCATCGGTCGCGCCCGGGAGCGGGCCGAGCTCACCGAACTGATCAAGACGCAGCGGCAGGTGACCGCGGTCGGACCCGGCGGCGTCGGCAAGACCCGGCTCGCCCTGGCGGTGGTCGCGGACGTGGCCGCCGACTTCGCCGACGGCGTGTGGTTCGTCGACCTGGTGCCGATCGCCAGCCCGGATACGTGTGTGGTCGCGGGCACCGTCGCCATGGCACTCGGCATCGGTGAGCAGCCCGGCCGCGGCTTCGACCGCGCCGTGCTGGCCGCGCTCGCCGACCGGAACGCACTGCTGGTGCTGGACAATTGCGAACACGTGCGGGACGGCGTCGCCCCCTTCGTGGAGCAGTTGCTGGCGGCGTGCCCGGGTATGAGCGTGCTCGCCACCAGCCGCGCCCGGCTGATGGTGCCGTTCGAGCGCGTGTACACCGTCCCGCCGATGTCGCTTGCCGGGGACGGCGATTCGGACGCGGTCGCCCTGTTCATGGATCGCGCGGCGGCGGGCGGCTGGCCGCCCAATCACGCCATGCGCGACCAGGTCGCGACCTTCTGCGAACGCCTCGACGGCGTGGCGCTGGCCATCGAGCTGGCGGCCGCTCGCTGGACCACGCTCGGATTGGACGGTCTCGCCGCCGGTTTGGACGATCAGCTGCGCATGCTCGCCGGCGGCGCCCGCGCCGACGACCGGCATCGCTCGGTGCGCGCGGCCCTGGACTGGAGCCACGCCCTGCTCGAGCCCGAGGACCGGATGCTGCTGCGGCGGGTCTCGGTGTTCATGACCTCGTTCCCCGTCGAGGCGGCGGCCCACGCGGTGGGCCTCGACAAGGGCGCGGTGGCAGCCGGATTGGCGCGACTGGTCGAACAGAGCCTGCTGGTGGTGACCGATACGCCGACCGGTACCCAATTCCGCGCGCTGGAGACCATCCGGCAGTACGGGCTCGGACAACTCGAGGCGGCCGGCGAGGTGACCGACGCCCGCGCCGGGCATCTGCGCTGGTGCCTGGCCGAGGCGGGCGACCTCTCGGTGGTGCGCGCCGACTGGCGGGCCCGATTCGACACCGCCGCAGACGATTTCCGCGCCGCTCTCGGCTGGGCCTGCGAACAACCCGACCGCCGAAGCGACGCCCACGGCCTGGCGCGGTTACTGGCTCCCCTGATGTTCACCCGGCACCTCACCGGCGAATCCCAGTGGCGATACGAGCAGGCCGCCTACCTCGCCGACGACCCTTCCGCCGCCGCGGAATTGCTGCGGCACGCCGCGGCCGCAGCCGGTTGCCAGGGGAACGGTGACGACATGTACCGCCTGCACCACGCCGCCGCCGAATTCGCCCAGCGCGCAGGGGATTCCGCGGGGGCATCCATCGACCTGGCGACCGCGGCGGCCGCCGCCTACCGATTCTGGGGCAGGTTCGAGCGCGTCCCGGCCCGCGAGGATCTGGTCGCACTCATCGCCGAGGCGCGCCGCCTTGCCGCCGCACCGACGTCCGCCGCTCCGGCCGATATCGGGTCGGCCGTTGCGGCGGGTGCGGATACCGTGGAGGATTCCGCTGCTCAGGCCGATATAGCTCGGTCCGGGGCTGTCACGATTGATCCGGCTCGGGCTGAGGCTGCTCGGGCTGCCATCGCACTGGCCGAGGCCGTCGTTCTCACCAATCCCTTCGGTGCGCCGCAGGGCATAACCGATGTTCCTGCGCCGGAGGCGGTTTCGAGTGCGGAGCGAGCTGTCGAGCTCACGCACGGCACCCGTGACCCGTTCGCCGAATCCGCTGCCCTCGATGCTCTCGCCGCCGCTCAGAGCCGAGCTGGCGAATTGCGCGCCGCGGCGGCCACCGCACGGCGGCGCATCCGGCTGCTCTCGACCACGCCGGACAACCCGGTCGGTACCCACGAACTGATCGACGCGCTCGGCCAGGCCACCGAATTCGGTCTCGGGGCGGGCGATCTGGCCGGAGCGCGCCGCTGGGGACGGCAACTCGCCGAGCATCCGATGCTGGCCGAGGTCGGACACACCGCGACCAGCCGCCTGCTGGTGGCGGATGCGTTGGCGGGCAATGTCGATGACGTCCTCGCCCACAGCGCACGCTTCCTCGAAGCCTGGCATCGCGAGGAGCGCCCGGCCCGCTCGGCGCTCGGCGCGGCCGTAGCCGGGGTGCGCATGATCCACGGCCTGCGCGACGACTACGCCGCCGAACGCGAATGGACCGGCGTACTCCAGCAACTCGGCACCCCGGCCACGGATGCCGATGGCTACCAAGCCGTTTTCGACGCACTGCTCATGCTGCACCACGGCCAGCCGGAGGACGCGCTGGAACGCACCGAACTGACCCCGGCCGAGGCGCGCACTCGGGTGACCGGCGCGTGGCTGCCGTGGTACCTGGCCCTGCACGCCGAGGCCGCCGCCATGACCGGGAACACCGCCGCATCAGGCGATCTCGCGCAGGCGCGCACCGAGGTCGCCGGAAACCCGGTGGCCACGGCCATCATCGACCGAGCCGAGGCCCTACTGGCCAAGGACAGGGACCGTTTGCGGTCCACCGCAACAACTTTCGAGGCCGCAGGTTGCGTCTACCAGTCGGCCCGGACCCGGATCCTCGCCGGTGGCGCGGACGCCACCGAGGGCGCCGCCATGCTCACCACCCTGGGTGTGTCCCCGATGACCGCACTCGTGCACCTCTGACTGTTCAGCACCGCGTATTCTGCTCCGCTGCCCCGGGCAACGACGTGACCTTTCTTTGCCCGCTGAGCGTGGAGGTGTGGAAACCCACCCGGTCAACCCGGCGGGCAAGTCGCGAAATGACGATCGACAGCTTCAGCGACCGTGCGGCGACGACGTGCAGCGGCGGTTGATCAAAGCCGGTGGCAGGGCGGGAAGAGCTCGGTCCTACTCGGTCCGAACTCGCGGATCGGGCCGGGCTGAAGCAACCTGCGGTGGCGAGGTTCGAGGCCGGGGCACCATGCCGACCACTCCGATGTTCGAGCGGTTTGCCGAGGTGCTGGAGTTGCGGCTGAGCGTCGAGTTTCATCGGTTGCCGGAGGCGGGAGGAAGGGTGGCTATTGTGCGGTTATGACCTTGTTGTTGCTGGCGTTGGCTATTGCGTGTGAGGTGACGGCGACTGTTTCGCTCAAGATCTCGGAAGGGTTCAGCAGGCTGGTGCCTTCGATCATCGTGGTGATCGGGTATGGGGCAGCGTTCTATTTTCTGTCGCGGGCTTTGCAGCGGGGGATGACCATCGGGGTGGCGTATGGGATCTGGTCGGCGGTGGGGGTGGTGGCGGTGGCGGCGATCGGGGCGTTGTTCCTGGACGAGGGGATCACGGCGGTGCAGATCGGGGGGATCGTGCTGGTGATCGCAGGGGTGCTGGCGCTGGAACTCGGTGGGGCGCACTGACCGTGGGTAGTGCGCCCTCCGGTGTCGTCAATCCTGCACGCGCACCAGGTATCCAGCGTCCGCGAGGGCGGTGAGCATCTCGTCGCGGTGGGCGGGGCCGCGGGTTTCGAGGGTGAGCAGCACCTCGACCTCGTCGATGGCGAGCCAGGCGCCGGTGCGGGAGTGGACCACGTCGAGGACGCTGGCGCCGGTGCGGCCGAGCTCGGCGAGCAGGCGGGACAGGCTGCCGGGACGGTCGGAGATGGTGACGCGGGCGGCGAGGTAGCGGCCGGCGGCGCTGAGGCCGTGGCCGATCACGCGGGTCAGCAGCAGCGGGTCGATATTGCCGCCGGAGAGGATGGCGCAGACCGGGCCCTCCAGCGCGAGTTCGGCTGGGCTGCAGGCCATCAGCGCCGCGACGCCCGCCGCGCCCGCGGGCTCGACGATCAGCTTGGCCCGCTCCATACACAGCAGCAGCGCCTTGGACAGTGCATCCTCGTCGACGGTGACGATGGTGGGCGCGCTGTCCACGATGTGCTCGAACGGCACCTCACCGGGCCGGCCCACCGCGATGCCGTCGGCCATGGTGGACATCTGTTCCAGCGCCACCGGCTTCCCGGCCGCGAGCGAGGCGGGCCAGGCGGCCGCCTCGGCGGCCTGCACACCGATCACCCGGACCTGCGGCTTCAGCCGCTGCACCGCCGCGGCCACCCCCGCGAGCAGGCCGCCGCCGCCCGTCGGCACCAGCACCGTGCCGACATCCGGGAGCTGGTCGAGGATTTCGAGCCCGACCGTCGCCTGCCCGGCCACGATGTCGATGTGATCGAACGGGTGCACCAGCGTCGCCCCGGTGCGTTCCGCGAAATCCCGTGCGGCGGCGAGTGATTGGTCGATGGTGTCGCCCACCTGGTGCACGGTCGCGCCGTAGGCCCTGGTGGCCACCAGTTTCGGCAGCGCCGCACCCACCGGCATGAATACCGTGGCGTCGATCCCGAGTGAGGTCGCCGCCCACGCCACCCCCTGCGCGTGATTGCCCGCGCTGGCCGCCACCACCCCGTGTGCCCGCTCGGCCGCGGACAGATTGGCGATCCGGTTGTAGGCGCCGCGCGGCTTGAACGATCCCGTGCGCTGCAGGTTCTCGCACTTCAGCCAGACCTCGTGCCCGATGCGTTCCGACAGCACCCGCGAGGCCACCACGGGAGTCCGCCGGATCACCGGTGTCAGCAGGGTCGCCGCCGCTTCGATCCGCGCCATGAGCTCCATGCGGGCCATGTTGCCAGGTATTCACGCGCCTGTCGTTCGCGAAAGATATATGGATCACGCAATAACCCGGAAACCGAAAAGCAATCCACGGGGAACGGCTCGTTCCTACCTTGAGCCCACCATCATCGGCTTTCGGATCGGATACACCCCATGACCGACATCGTCACCCCCGCGTCGGCGGGCGCGGAGCCCGCCGCGGCGACACCCGCTCCAGATTACGACCCCAGGCTCACCAATGACGATCTCGCCCCCCTGAAGAAACAGACCTGGGGCTCGTACCACATCTTCGCCTTCTGGATGTCGGATGTGCACAGCGTCGGCGGATACGTCACGGCGGGCAGCCTTTTCGCCCTCGGCCTGGCCGGCTGGCAGGTGCTGGCCGCCCTGCTCATCGGCATCACGATCGTATATTTCCTGTGCAATCTGGTGGCCGCGCCCAGCCAGCGGGCGGGTGTGCCGTATCCGGTCATGTGCCGCAGCGCCTTCGGCGTGAAGGGCGCGAACATCCCGGCCATCATCCGCGGCCTGATCGCGGTGGCCTGGTACGGGATTCAGACCTACCTGGCCTCGGCGGCGCTGATCGTGGTGGCGGTCAAGCTCTTCCCGAGCCTGGCGCCGTACGCGAAATCCGGCGACTACGGTTTCCTCGGCCTGTCGCTGCTGGGCTGGTGCGCCTACCTGGTGCTGTGGGTGGTGCAGGCGGCCGTGTTCTGGCAGGGCATGGAGTCCATCCGCAAGTTCATCGACTTCTGCGGTCCCGCCGTGTATGTCGTCATGTTCTTCCTGTGCGGCTACCTGATCTACAAAGCCGGCTGGAGCGCCATCGACCTGCAGCTGGGCGCGGTGAAGTACCACGGCTGGGACGCGCTGCCCGTGGTCCTGGGCGCGATCGCGCTGGTGGTGTCCTACTTCTGCGGGCCGATGCTGAACTTCGGTGACTTCTCCCGCTACAGCAAGTCCATGGCGGCGGTGAAGCGCGGCAATCTGCTCGGGCTGCCGGTCAACTTCCTGGCCTTCTCGCTGCTGGTGGTGATCACCGCGTCGCTGACCATCCCGGTGTACGGCGAGCTCATCACCGATCCGGTCGAGACCGTCGCGCGCATCGACTCCACCTTCGCCATCGTGCTGGGCGCGCTGACCTTCACCATCGCCACCGTCGGCATCAATATCGTCGCCAACTTCATCTCCCCGGCCTTCGACTTCTCGCACGTGAGTCCGCAGAAGATCAGCTGGCGCATGGGCGGGATGATCGCCGCGGTCGGGTCGGTGCTGATCACGCCGTGGAACCTGTACAACAACCCGGACGTCATCCACTACACCCTCGAGGTGCTGGGCGCGTTCATCGGCCCGCTGTTCGGGGTGCTCATCGCCGACTACTACCTGGTGCGCAAGCGGACCATCGTGGTGGACGACTTGTTCACCATGGCCGAGCGCGGAAAGTACTGGTACCGCAACGGATTCAATCCGGTCGCGGTGATCGCCACCGTGATCGGCGCGATCGCGGCGGTGTTCCCGGTGCTGGCCAAGGACGTCTACGGCATGCACACCGCGGCCGAGTACAGCTGGTTCATCGGATGCGGTCTGGCGCTGGTCATCTACTACCCGCTGGCCACCCGCACGACGCTCATGGTCGAAGCCTGAGGGGATATCCCTGGCAGCGATGCCGGTCGCTGCCAGGGATTTGCCGGACAAGTTATAGACCGTCTCCTGAAAATGTGTCCGGCGTAACATATTCCGCACGGATTCACGTATTAAAGCGCACAGCAGGAAAACCTGCTTTTCCCAATCGGAATAAGTACCGTTGGGCCCATGCAGCTCTCCCGGTTCACCGATCTCGGCTTGCGGTCGCTCATGCGCCTGGCGGTCAGCAGTGATGCCGAGGAAAGAGTCACCGTCAAACTCATTGCGCGACAGGTGAATGCTTCCGAGAACTACGTTGCCAAAGCCATCTCCCGGCTCGCCGAACTGGGCTATGTCGAGTCCCAGCGCGGACGCACCGGCGGGATCTTCCTGACCGAGGCAGGGAAAAAAACCACCATCGGCACTATTGTTCGGCAACTCGAATGTGATAACGAAGTCATCGAGTGTGGCGGCGACAATCCGTGCCCATTGGCGAATGCGTGCCGTTTGCGGGGCGTCTTTGCTACCGCGCAGAACGCCTTCTACGCCGAACTCGATCGGTACGTCCTGTCCGATCTGGTGGATCAGCGCACCGTGGAACTGCTGTATATGCCGGTATTCCCGGCGGCTTCACTCATCGACACCTAGGAGACCTCATGAGGCTCGCGCCGGATTCCACGCTGCACACCTTCCCCGAGCTGGCTGAATCCACTACCCAAGGTCTTGGGGCCGAGCACGCCGAGGTGATCCGCGCGACCCTGCCGTTGGTGGCCGCGCACATCGACCAGATCACCCCGCTGTTCTACACCAAGATGTTCGCCGCCCATCCCGAGCTGCTGCGCGACCGCTTCAACCGCGGCAACCAGCATCAGGGCGCACAGCAGAAGGCGCTCGCCGCCTCCATCGCCGTGTTCGCCACCCACCTCGTCGACCCCGGCCTGCCGCACCCGCGGGAACTGCTGGCCCGCATCGGCCACAAACACGCCTCGCTGGGGGTCACCGAGCCCGAATACCGCATCGTCCACGAGCATCTGTTCGCCGCCATCGTCGAGGTGCTGGGCGCGGACGTGGTGACCCCGGAGATCGCCGCGGCCTGGGATCGCGTGTACTGGCTGATGGCCACCACGCTCATCGATTTCGAGCGGGAGCTCTACGACGCCGCGGGCGTCGCGCCCGGCGACGTGTTCCGCGAGACCCGGGTGGTGCAGCGCATCGACGACCCGTCGGGCGTGGCCACCTTCGTGGTCGAGTCCGCCGATCCGTCCGCACCGCTGCCGGGATTCATTCCGGGACAGTACATCTCGGTCGGCGCGCGGCTGCCCGACGGCGCCCGACAGCTGCGTCAGTACAGCCTGATCAATCGCGGCGGTGACGGCCGGCTCGCCTTCACCGTGCGGAAGGTGCTCGCCGACGCGGACACGCCGGCCGGTGAGGTCTCGAACTGGCTGCACGACACCGTCGGCGCGGGCGACACCCTCGAAATCACGCTGCCTTTCGGCGATCTCACCATCGACACCGAGGCCACCACGCCGGTCGTGCTCATCTCCGCGGGCATCGGCGTCACCCCGATGGCGGGAATCCTGGAATACCTGGCGGCCGAAACCCCCACGCGCCGGACCGTCATCCTGCACGCCGACCGCTCCACCACCGCGCACCCCCTGCGCGAGACGGTCGACGCGCTCGCCCACCGGTTGGCGGACGTGTACTTCCGCGCCTGGTACGAGGCCGACGGCCACGGGTTGCTGGACGTGACCCGGGTCGATCTGCCCGAGGACGCGGACTACTACCTGTGCGGTGGCACCGGCTTCCTGCAGTACGTCCGCGCCCAGCTCATGTCCGCCGGAATCCCTTCGGACCGAGTCCATTTCGAGCTCTTCGCGCCGAACGACTGGTTGCTCGACGCCGATCAGCAGCCCGCCCTCGCCTGACCGCGGGCGGCATCGACCCCTGGCCGCGATCGACCGGCTAGCCGTGCGCCGCGATGATCCGCAGCACTCCGCTCAGCCACGGGGTGTAGCGCGCGGGTTCCGCCGCCACGTTCTCGGCGAGGGTGTCCGGCCGGATCCACGCGGTATCGGCGACCTCGTCCGGGTTCGGGTGCGGCGCGGTGTCTTCCAGGCGTCCGATCAGGACGTGATCGAATTCGAACTCGACGCGGCCGGTATTCGGATCGGTGGCCTGGTAGGTGAAGGTGCCGGCCTCGGACAGCTCGGCGGTGATGCCGAGTTCCTCGTGCAGCCGTTTGGCGGCCGCCTCCACCACCGCCTGCCCCGGCGCCGGATGCCCGCAGCAGGTGTTGGTCCACAGCAGCGGAAAGCGCGTCTTCACGCCCGCCCGCTGCTGCAGCAGCACTCGCCCGGCGGCATCGAACAGCAACACCGAGAAGGCCCGATGCAGCCGTCCGGGCGCGGTGTGGGCAGCGGCCACCGACAGCGAACCCCGCGCCCGGCCCTGCTCGTCGACCAGTTCGACGAGCAGGGTCTCACGGTCCACCACCGGGGTGGTGTCGGATGCGTCGAGGGTGCCGGTCACCTAACCACCTTATCGGCGGTGATCATCAGGTACTGGAAGCTGCCCTCCTTGTACGAGGTCAGGAAGGGTTTCTCGACGCCGGTCGCGAGTTCGGACCGGGTGCGCAGCTCCCAGTAGGGGATGGTCGCGGGGGTGAGGTCGGTGACCGCGATGGGGACCAGGCCGTTGGCGGCCAGCGCCTGGAAGTAGCGGCTGCGCGGATGGATATTGCAGCCGTAGTGGGCGTCGATCCAGCTCACCGAGGCCGAACGGGCGCCGAACACGTCATTGGAGCAGCCGGTGATGCAGACGTAGCGGCCGCCCGGCTCGAGCAGGCGGGAGAACTCCGCGAACAGCTCGACAAGGTCCACGTACATGGTGGTTTCATTGGTCCAGATGCCGCGCCGGGAGCCGGAGTCGAAACCGGTGTCGAGCATGTTCTTGAAGTGGAAGCGCACCTTGTCGGAGACGCCGCGCTCGCGGGCCTGCTCATTGGCGAAACCCACCTGGTATTCGGAGATGGTGACGCCGTCCACCTCACAGCCGAAGCGCTGGTTGGCCATGAAACTGGTGCCGCCGCGGCCGGACCCGCCGTCCATCAGCCGGTCGCCGGGGCGGACGTCGCCGAGCTGGTCGAGCAGGACGTCGGCCTGCGCGGTCTCCAGGCGGTGCAGCTCCTTGACGATCCGGTCCTGCCGGGTCTCCTCGGGGCCTTCCAGGACCGACAGGTCCGGCTGGCCGATGCCGTAGTGATGGTGATAGAGCCCGTCCACCTCGCCGAGCTTGGTGTTGACGCGATCGTCATTGGGATTGTTGTTCCAGTAGGACGCGACCGATTTCTGGTATTCGGTCTTCAGCACGGCATCCGGCCGGGGGTGGAGCGCGGTCATGGCAGGTCATCCTCTCGAATGGGTGATATGACGCTGGAAGTACTGCGCGCATCGAAGGGTGAGGTGAATCACGGGGTTTCGTTGTAGCGGCGGCTGTCCGCGTGCCAGGCCCGGTTGCCGCCCATCCAGGCCCACAGGCCGGTCAGGAAGCGGCGCAGCTCCGGGGAGCCGGCCGCGGCGAGGGCGCCCGCCTCGGCCTCGAAGCGGTGCACCAGCTCGTCGTGGACCTCCGCGGTGCGCTGGACGGCCTGGCGGCGGGAGCACTGCTCCTCGGCGGCGAGCACGGTGGGGAGGTTGAATTCCCTTCCGCCGGAGAGGTCTTCGCGTGCCATGGAGTAGAGGTCGTTGACCATCTGGCTGGCCAGCGCGGCGGTGGTGACCACCCGGCGCACCCGCGGATCGGTGTACTCCGCGGCCGGCACCTCGTAGCCGCCGACCGCATCGATCGGGGCCATGCAGGGCAGGAAGCTGTGCGGTTGCCGGTTCAGCAGGTATTCCCAGACCGGTGGCATGCGGCCCGCCGCGCGCCACCCCGCTTCGGCGCCCAAAGCGATGAACCAGCCCGCGATCTCGGTGCGCAGGCGCGCCACCTGGGTCGGGGTAGCGAATCGCGACAGGTGCTCGAAGGAGGTCCGGAATGCCCGCAGAATCGGATCGCTCTGCATGGCCTCCTCGACCTTGACCTGGTATCGCGGTGGCAGGTGCACGGGATCCATGGCGGCGGCGGCCAATTCGAGCCGCGGCCCGAGCTCGGCCTCCGCGCTGGACCTGCTGCCGTCCGGCGCGATATCGCTGGCGTCCTCCTCACAGTAGTAGTCGTCCACCGACCACTCCGACACCGCGCACTTGGCCGCCGCCAGCAAGCGATCCGCGTCATCGCAATCCGGATGCGCCAGCATGATCAGCCGTCCGAAGTCGGCCTTCCGCAGATCATCCAGCCGCCCCTCGTACAGCCCGATCTCCTCGGCCCAGGCGATGATCCCGAAATTCACCGCCTCCGCCAGCGCCGGATTGTCCCGCACCGGCGGCGGACAGTAGAGCGCGGGAATAGCCGCCCCCTGCGCCCGCCGCACCGATCCGGTCCCGATGCCACTCGGACCATGCGAAATCCGCTCTGCCCCAGTGGAACTCGCGGCCTCCGATGCCCCGGCCGACATGGTGGTACCCGGCTCGACCGCCGTGGAGCCCGAAATCCCACGAGCCAGCTCGGTGATCGACCCGAGGTCCCACACCGGATCGAGGGTCTGCCCGGGATCTACGCCGGGAGCACCGGGCCGAGCGGCCGCCGAAGTCGGAACCGCCCGAACGGCATCCGCGATCTGCCCGGCGGACCGTTCGGGCGCCGGCCTGACCGCTGCCGCATCGGCGGGACCGACACCCTCCGGATCGGCAGCCATCGAGGTGGCTGCAGCCGGAACCACCGCATCGGGCCGAACCACGGTGTCCGCCCGTGCCGCAGGCGAAGTCGGCGCGACCGGTGTGGAGCCGCCGGACACCCCGCCTCGGCGAAATGCCGAGGTCGTGCCGATTCCGGTGGGGCCCTTCGCAACCCGCCGCCCTGCCGGGCCGGGCGAGCTCTGTTCCGCGGCATGGGTTTCGGCCGGTGGGGAGGGGAGACGGCCGGTGCCCAGGGTGCGGGGGATGGGGCGGAGGGGTTGGGCGAGTGGCGCGGTCGGGAGTCTGGGAGTCGGCACCGCGCCGCCGGCAGGCGACGGCGGACGCGATGCCTGTCCCGCGAGCTCCGTGATCACCTGGGGGGTGGGTAGGTTCACGCGGAGGCTCGGGGCCCCGAGGCCGGAGGGGCCGAGCAGCCGTCGGGGGGAGTGCGCCTCGGCGGCGTCGGAGGCGCCGAGGCGGGGATCATCACCGAGGGCGGCAATGGATTCCAGGGCGGAGAGGGCTTCGGTTGCCGCGAGCAGGGTTTGGGGCGCGGTGGTGTCGAGGTTGGTCAGCAGGGCGGCGACGGCCGCCGCCACCTCATGGGTGGCAGGCGGGGCCGCGGCGCGTGAGAGCACCGACATGACGGGACACCTCGCTCAGTCGGACTGACGGGCGACCAGCACATTGTCGAGAATGCCGAGCGCATCGGGGACCAGGACGGCGGCCGAGTAGTAGCAGCTGACCAGGTAGGAGATGATCGACTGATCGTCGATGCCCTTGAACCGGACGTTCAGGCTGGGCTCGTACTCGTCCGGAATTCCGGTCTGGTGCAAGCCGATCACGCCCTGGTCCTTCTCGCCGGTGCGCATGGCGAGAATCGACGTGGTCTGGGTGCCGCTGACCGGGATCTTGCCGCACGGGAAGATCGGCACCCCGCGCCAGGCGGGCACGCGGTGGCCGTCCACCTCCACCGGGTCGGGATAGATTCCGCGCTTGGAGCATTCGCGCCCGAACGCGGCAATCGCCTTGGGGTGCGCCAGGAACAGCTTGGTGCTGCGGCGCATGGAGAGCAGCTCGTCCATATCGTCCGGAGTGGGCGCGCCGGACTCGGTGTAGATGCGCTGTTTCAGGTCACAGTTGTTGAGCAGGCCGAAGTCCGGATTGTTGACCAGGTCGTACTCGCGGCGCTCGTAGAGGGCCTCGATGGTCAGGCGCAGCTGCTGCTCGATCTGATCCATCGGGTCGTTGAACAGGTCGGCGACACGGGTGTGCACGCGCAGCACCGACTGGGCCAGGCTGAGTTCGTACTCGCGGGGCTGATCGTCGTAGTCGACGTAGGTGCCCTCTAGCATCGGCTCCCCGGAGTGGCCGGAGGAGATCACGATCTCGGCCTCGCCGTATTTGTTCTGCGGCAGCGCCGGGGCCTGTGCCACGGCGGAAAGGTGTTCTGCCAGTGCCGGAATGTTCTCGGTCAGCTGGTTCACGGTGGAGCGGGCGAGCACCAGCATGGTGGTGGGCGTGACCGTCTTGATGGTGACCGGCCAGATCGCGTCCGGATCGGTGAGGGTCTGATCGCCGAAGTAGTCGCCGCCGCCCAGCATGCCCAGTCTGGTGGTCTCGCCGTACTCGCCCGTGCCGATCTTGGAGAGCTTGCCGTGCACGATCAGCAGCACCTGGTCCATCGGGTTGCCGAACTCGGCGACCACGGTGCCGGCGGGCAGATCCCGCTGTTCGAAGCGGCCGGCCACGGTGGCCAGGATCTCCTCGTCCGCGAACCCGCGCAGCTGCGGCAGCTCCTGCAGTTCGAGCGGGATGACCCGGGCGTGCGGGCCGTTGATGACGTACTCCACCTCGCCGTTGCCGACGGTGTGCGTGAGGCGCCGGTTGACGCGGTAGATACCGCCCTTCACCTGGCTCCACGGCAGCGAACGGGTCAGCCAGCGGGAGCTGATGCCCTGCATCTGCGGTTCGGATTTGGTGGTGTGTGCCAGCTGGTGGGCGGCAGCGGTACTGAGGGATTTGCGCTGGCCGTTTTCGGTCTGAAGGGGCATTTCGATGGTCATGCTGCGGTCCTCACCTCGAAGGGCCACCGCGACGGGAGGCGGTGGAGTCCACGGCGAAACAGCAGACCCGAGCGGGGCCTGCGTGAATTAGTCAAGTGAGTGAATTGACAAGCGCGACAGTGCGATTCCAGCGATTCCGATGGTAGAGCCCCGGATCACCCGACGCGCCGAAATGCCAAAACATGATGCCTGGCATGTTGCTGTATCCCGTAAACCCCGAACGGCCGGTTTGCTTCGGCGCGGGCCCGGATCGCTCCGCCACGCGTAGCCCGCATGGTGCTGGTCACAGCGCCAGCGCAGTAGGGTGGACATATGGCAAGCTCATCGCGACGCGTCGGGGCGGGTGACGCTGGTCAAGGCCAGGAAATGTCTGGGAGAGAAGCCGTGAAATTCAATACGAGGTCCGTGGTGGGTCCGATCGAGCGACTCGTCGCGACCGCACAGAACGGGCTCGAGGTGATCCGGTTCGGGGGACTGGTTCACGACATCGAATCGTCGCCGTACGAGGTGGTGGAGCGGAAGCGGATGTACCGCCTGCGCCACTACTTCCCGGACGACACCGGGGCGGAGCGTCCGGTGGTGGTGCTGGTGCCGCCCATCATGGTGACCGCCGAGATCTGGGACGTGAATGCCGCCGATGGGGCGGTCGACATTCTGCACCAGGGCGGAATAGATTGCTGGGTGGTCGATTTCGGCTCACCGGCCACCGAAGAGGGCGGCTGGGACCGGGATCTGGCCGACCACGTGCTGGCGGTCTCGAGCGCCATCGACACCGTCACCGAAATCACCGGCCGCGCCGTGCATCTCATGGGGTACTCGCAGGGCGGCATGTTCGCCTACCAGACCGCGGCCTACCGCTACGGCAAGGGCGTCGAGTCCATCGTGACCTTCGGCAGCCCGGTCGACGCTGTCGCGGGCATGCCCTTCGGCCTACCGCACGGGCTGGTCTCCGACGCCGCCGACTTCCTCACCGATCACGTGCTGAACCGGCTGCCCATCACCGATTCCATGGTGCGCCTGGGCTTCCAGGCCCTGGACCCGGTCAAGACCGCCCGCGCCCGCATCGACTTCCTGCGCCAGCTGCACAACCGTGAGGCGCTGCTGCCCAAGGAGCGCCAGCGCCGCTTCCTCGAGGTCGACGGCTGGCTCGGCTACCCCGGTCCCGCGCTCACCGACCTGCTCCAGCAGTTCGTCAAGCACAATCGAATGATGCTGGGCGGCTTCGTGATCCGTGATCAGCTCATCTCGCTGGCGGAGATCAAGTGCCCGATCCTGGCCTTCGTCGGCGAGGTCGACGACATCGGCCAGCCCGCCGCCGTGCGCGGCATCGTGCACGCCGCGCCCAATGCCGACGTGTACGAGACCAGCATTGTGGCCGGGCATTTCGGACTGGTGTCGGGCTCCACCGCCACCAAGCAGACCTGGCCCGTGGTGCGCGACTGGGTCAACTACCTCAGCGGCCGCGGCGAACTGCCCGAGCAGGTCCAGCGCATGAGCACCGAGGTGGTCCGCAATGGCCCGCGCACCGGGCTCACCCGGGTCGTGCACGCCCTCGGCACACTGGCCGAGGCCGGAACCAGCGTCGGCAAGACCATCGAGGGCGTGGCCGGGCAGACGCTGCGCGGTACGGTCGAACTCACCAGCGAGGCCGCCCGCGCGCTGCCCCGGCTGACCCGGCTGGGCATGATCCAGCCGCATACTCGAATCTCGCTGGGCCGCTTGGTCGCCGAGCAGGCGCAGCGCGCGCCGCAGCGCGATCTGTTCGTGTTCGACGACCGCGTGCACACCCAGGAGGCGGTCAACGAGCGCATCGACAATGTGGTGCGCGGGCTGATCTCCGTCGGCGTGCGGCCGGCCACCCGGGTCGGGGTGGTCATGGAGACCCGGCCGAGCGCGCTGGCCTCCATCGCCGCGCTGTCGCGGCTGGGCGCGGTCGCGGTGCTGCTGGCGCCGGGGAGCGAACTCTCCAAGGTCGCGGACCTGACCGGGACCAGGCTGCTCATCGCCGATCCGGAGAACCTCGCCAGCGCGGCCGCCACCGGTCACCGGGTGCTGGTGCTCGGCGGCGGCAATACCCGTGTCCTCGACATTCCGCCGGGCGCCGATGTGGTCGACCTGGAACAGATCGACCCGGCGCAGGTGGAGCTGCCCGCCTGGTACCGGCCGGATCCGGGCCTGGCGCGCGAGCTGGCCTTCATCCTGGTCACCGGTACCGGCGACAAGTTCGACGTCAAGCAGGTCACCAATCACCGCTGGGCGCTGTCGGCCTTCGGCACCGCGTCGGCGGCGAACCTGGGCCGCCACGACACCGTGTACTGCCTTGCGCCGCTGTACCATTCGTCCGGATTGCTGGTGAGTCTGGGTGGCGCGGTGGCCGGCGGCAGCCGCATCGCGCTGGCCCGCTCGCTGGAACCGGCGCGGTTCGCCGAGGAGGTGCACCGCTACGGCGTCACCGTGGTCACCTACACCTGGACCATGCTGCGCGACATCCTCGACGCCGACACCTTCGCCGACGGGCATGCGCATCCGATCCGCCTGTTCATCGGGTCCGGAATGCCCAGGGGCCTGTGGCGGCGCACCGAGGAGCGCTTCACGCCCGCCAAGGTGCTGGAGTTCTACGCCTCCATCGAAGGAGATGTGGTGCTGGCCAACGTCTCCGGCGCCAAGATCGGCTCCAAGGGCCGCCCGGTGCCGGGCACCGCCAAGGTCGAACTCATCGCCTACGACCCGCTGACCGACGAAATCCTGGTCGACGACAGCGGTTTCGCGCGGCGCTGCGCCGACAACGAGGTGGGGCTGCTCATCGGCACCGTCTCCGACCTCGTCGACCTCTCCGCGGGCGGACTCCGCGGCGTCTTCGCCCCCGGCGACGCCTGGATGCCCACCGAGAACCTCTTCCGCCGCGACAGCGACGGCGACTACTGGCTCATGGACCGCCGCGACACCGTCATCCCGACGCCGCGCGGCCCGGTCTACACCCAGCCGATCGTCGACGTGCTGAACGACATCACCGCCGTCGACATGGAGGTGGCCTTCGGTCTCACCGCCGGGGACCGCATCCTCGCGGTCGCCGCGGTGAGCATCCGCGCGGGCTTCGGCCTGGCTCCCAAGGATGTGACCGAGGCGGTCCGGGCCCTGGCCCCCGACCAGCGCCCCGACATCGTCTACGTCGTGGACGACATTCCCCGCAGCTCCACCTACCGTCCCTCGACGCGGGCGGTGCAGGCTGCGGGCCGCGCCGAACCCGACGACCGCACCTGGTGGTACAACCGCACCACCGAGGCCTACGAGGTCCTCACCCCCGACCTCGCCGCGCGCCTGTTCGGCTGATCGCCTCGAACGCGCCCCCGCCACCGTGTCGTACCGAAGAAGACACGGCAGGGCCGGGGCGCGTTCGCATTTCGCCTGCGATCCATCGAATTGACCGAATGGTAATTTTCGAGCATGCGATCGGATGTCGGAGGTGGGAGCGGAGCCGTGAAGCGGGTCGGCACGGCGGGGACCAAGGGGGTGCCGCGAGCCGAGCGGGAGGCGCAGATCCTCGATGTGGCGGCCGCGGAGATCGCGCGGGTCGGGTACGCGGGGCTGTCACCGGCGGTGGTGGCGGCGGGGGCCGGGGTGTCGAAACCATTGGTGTACGGGTATTTCGGGTCCAAGGACGGGTTGTACGTGGCCTGCGTGCAGCGGGCCGCGGGCGTGCTCGGGGACGCGATCGACGAAGCCATCTCGGGGACGGCCTCGCTGGAGATGGCCGAGCGCACGCTGGCCGCGATCTTCACCGCGCTGGAGCCGCGGCCCTACGACTGGAAGGTCGTGCACGACCAGTCCCATCCGGCCGAGGGACCCGCGGCGGACGCCGCGCTGGCCGCGCGCGCACGCATCGCGGCCCAGACCGATCAGGGTGTGGGCGCGTTCGTGTCGGGACACGGGCTGACCGACCCGCAGGATCTGTCCGCGCTGATCGCGGTGTGGACCGGGCTGGTCGCCGCCCTCGTCGACTGGTGGCTGGGTCATCCAGACGAGACGGCCGAGGCCATGATCGCGCGCAGCGCCCGGCTGTTCGCCGCGCTCACCTGAATTCGACCGGGAGCGGTTCGAGCTCTTGCCATTGAATTGACCGATTGGTAACTTACGAATCGGTCAATTCATGGAGGTTCGATGTTGTCGCAGGTCTGGCACGAGATCAACACGCCGCTGCTCTACGCGATCCCGGTGTTCCTGCTGTGCATCGCGGCGGAGGCGGTGACACTGCGCGACAGCGACCGCGAGCAGGCGACCGGGTACCTGACCCCCGACACCCGTGCCAGTCTGAGCATGGGCATGGGCTCGATGGTCTCGTCCTTCGTGTTCAAGACGGCCAGTCTGGTGCTGTTCGTCCTGATATGGACCTATCTCGCGCCGTGGCACCTCCCGACCGGCGCCTGGTGGAGCTGGGTGCTGCTGACGGTGGTCCTCGACCTGCTCTTCTACCTCAACCACCGCTTCTCCCACCGCGTCCGCATCGGCTGGGCTGCCCATCAGGCCCACCACTCGAGCGAGTACTTCAACTTCGGAACCGCCTTGCGGCAGAAGTGGAATCCGTGGTCCGAGGCCGTCTTCTGGGCGCCCCTGCCGCTGCTGGGCTTCGCCCCCTGGACGATCTACATCGCCTTCACCCTCAACCTGATCTACCAGTTCTTCACCCACACCGAGACCATCGGAAAGCTCTGGGCCCCCATCGAATTCGTCTTCAACACCCCGTCGCACCATCGCGTCCACCACGGCAGCGACCCCGAATATCTCGACAAGAACTACGCCGGCATCCTCATCATCTGGGACCGCATGTTCGGCACCTTCCAGCCCGAAATGCACCGCCCCACCTACGGTCTCACCAAACCGGTCGGCACCTACAACCTCCTGAAGCTGCAATACCATGAGTACGGCAACATCATTCGCGACGTCCGCGCCGCCGACGGCTACCGCAACAAACTCGGCTACATCTTCGCCCCGCCCGGCTGGCAGCCCCCGGAACTGCGCGACCAGCCCGCCTGAGCTCGCGCCGCACGAAAGCCCGGTCCTGGACCGGGCTTTCGAAAATCGGCCGTGTTCCGTGCGCTCCGGTTCAGTTCTCCGCCAGTACCTTCTGTGGCTCGGCTGCTGCGGTGGTGCGGGCCGCGACCGCGTTGCGGACCGGGATCGCGAGCGCGATCACCGCGGACACCAGGCAGGCTGCGCTGCCGATCAGGAACACCGTGCGGAAGCCGTTCTCGGTCGGAATGGCATGGCCGCCAACCGAGATGGTCAGCTGTGCCAGCACCGCGCCCACGACCGCCGAGGAGACGGAGGTGCCGATCGAGCGCATCAGGGTGTTGAAGCTGTTGGCGGAGGCCGTCTCCGACAGCGGCACCCCACTCATGATCAGCGCCGGCATCGCGCCGTACGCGAGCGCCACACCCGTGCTGCAGATGATGTTCACCAGCTCCAGACCCCAGGTGGAGCCCATCGTCAGCTGTGCCACCCCGTACCCGGCCGCCATGGTCAACGCGCCGGTGAACAGGGTGATCTTCGGGCCGCGCGCGGCGGACAGCCGGGCGCCCACCGGTGAGACGAGCATCATCATGATGCCGCCCGGGGCCATCCACAGCCCCATCATGATCATCGACTGACCCAGGCCGTAACCCAGCGACGTCGGCAGCTGCAACAGCTGCGGCATGCTCAACTGCAGTGCGTACATGCCGACACCGATCGCGATACTCGCGAGGTTGGTGACCAGCACCTGCGGACGCGCGGTGGTGCGCAGGTCCACCAGCGGCTCGGGCGACCGCAGCTCCCACCAGCCCCAGGCGAGCAGGATGACGACCGCCGCAGCGAACAACCCCAGCGTGGTACCGCTGGTCCAGCCCCAGGTCGCGCCCTTCGACACGGGCAGCAGGAACGACACCAGACCGGCACCGAGCAGCACCGCACCGGGAAGGTCGAAACGGCCCGACGGTCCTTCCGAGCTGCCCTCGGGCACCAGGGTCACGATCAACGCGGTGGCGATGCCCACCAGGCCCGCCGCGACCCAGAACATCACACGCCAGCTGCTGTACTGGGTGACGGCCGAGGCGATCGGCAGGCCCAGTGCGCCGCCGATGCCCAGCGACGAGCTGATCAGCGCGATCGACGAGCCGAGCCGTTCGGCGGGCATCACATCGCGCAGCAGGGCGATGGCGAGCGGGATGATGCCGACGCCGAGCCCCTGCAGGCCGCGGCCGACGATCATCGGCACCAGCGAATCGGACACCGCACACACGATCGACCCGACGATGAGCGGAATGGTGGAGGCGATCATCATGCGCCGCTTGCCGTACATGTCGCCGAGCCGGCCCGCGACGGGGGTGGCGACGGCCGCGACGAGCAGCGTGATGGTGACCACCCAGCTGGTGTTCGAGGCCGAGGTGTTCAAGATGCGGGGTAGCTCACCCAGCAGCGGCACCACCAGCGTCTGCATGAGCGACGCGATGACACCGGCGTAGGCGAGCACCGCGAGGGTGCGGCCCGCGCCCGTGCGCGCCGGCGTCGAGCCGGACGCCGTAGCGGAATCGGGTTGGGTCATGGGATCTCCTCACGATGCGAATCATGTGTACTGTACACATAAAGTGCAAGATGCACATGCAGTGGCGGATGCACAACGCTAGGGTGTGGGTGAACAGGGGTTGAACCCGCAGGTCAATGCGGATCGCGGAAGGACGGGACGTGCCGAAGCCCACTGAATTGCTGGAATTCCAGACCATGCTGATGGCCCGTTTCAGCCTCATCGCGCGCAAGGCGACCGATACCAGCCTCGATCGCAGCGCCTACCTGTTGCTGAGCCTGCTCGAAGCCGAGGGCCCGATGTCCATCGGCCAGCTCAGCGAAATCCTCGGCCTCGACGTCTCCACCCTGAACCGGCAGACCGCGGCGCTGCTCCGCGCCGGCCTCGCCGACCGCATCCCCGACCCCGACGGCGGCATCGCCCGCAAGTTCCGCCTCACCCCGGAAGGCGCGTCCCGCCTGAACGGCGAACGCGCACAGAGTATCCGCCATCTCGACCAGATCGTCGCCGACTGGACCGACGCGGAGGTCACCGCCCTCGCCGACTCCCTCGCGCGCCTGAACGCCGACATCGACCGCTACCGAAACCGTATTTCCGCGCGCCCCTGACGCGGACCCCTCGTGTGGCAACGGCATCCGCCATGCCGCCGGGCCCGCGGCTACTAGACGGTGAAGCTGGTGACGCCGTCGACGACGCGGGTCAGCTGCTCCTCGGTCAGGCCCGGCCACAGGGGGAGCCGCACCAGGGTGGCCGAGAACTCGGCGCTGCGCACGCACGGGAACGGGGTACGGCCGAGCTTGAGCCCGGCGGGGGAGGAGTCCAGGGGGACGTAGTGGAAGGGAGCCACGATGCCGCGCTGGGACAGGTGCGCGATGAGGTCGTCGCGGCGGTGCTCGGTGGGGACGCGCAGGTAGTACAGGTGCGCGGTGTGCTCGCGGTCCGACGGCACCGTCATGAGGCGAATGTCGTTGCGGGCGGCCCAGTCCGGGAGCGCGGCGGCGTAGGTGTCCCACACGCGGTGGCGGTTGCGCTGGATGGTGTCGAACTCGGCGAGCTGGGCGTCGAGGACGGCGGCGTTCAATTCGCTGGGCAGGTAGGAGGATCCGATGTCCTGCCAGGAGTACTTGTCCACCGCGCCGCGCAGGAAGCGGGCCCGGTCGGTGCCCTTCTCGCGAATGATTTCCGCACGCGCCATGAGGATTTCGTCGGTGAGCAGCACCGCGCCGCCCTCACCGCAGTGCACGTTCTTGGTGTCGTGGAAGGACAGCGCGCCCACGGTGCCGATGGTGCCCAGCGGGCGGCCCCGGTAGTAGCCGCCCAGGCCGTGCGCGTTGTCCTCGATGATGGCGAAGCCGTGCGCGTCGGCCAGCCGCTGCAGCCCCTCCATGTCGGCGGCCACACCGCCGTAGTGGATGACCATGACGGCCTTGGTGCGCGGAGTGACCGCCGCGGCCACCGACTCCGGATCCAGATTGCCGGTGGCGGCGTCGATATCGGCGAACACCACGGTCGCGCCGCGCAACGCCATGGCCGTCGCACTGGAGGTGAACGCGAAACTCGGGACGATCACCTCGTCCTCGGGCCCGAGCTCCAGCAGCAGCCCGGCCATTTCGAGCGCGTGCGTGCACGAGGTGGTGAGCAGCGCGTGCGGCGCGCCGGTGATGTCACGCAGTTTCGTGGTGGCGGTCGCGGTGAAGGGACCGTCGCCGTGGCTGTGGTCCGAGGACAGCACGGCCTCCACATTCGGCAGCTCGCGCGCGGCGCGGAACGGGCGGCTGAAGATGATGCGGTCACTGCTCACGCGCGGAGCTCCCCCTCGATGTCTTCGTCGAACCGATTCGTCGTGCCGCCGTGGTGATTTCCACCGTCGTAGCGGATTCCGCCGCGCAACTGCCGCGGCCGCGGCGTCGGCGAATCCACCGTCAGATACAGCGGCTTGCCGACCAGCACATGCAGTGCCACACCGAGGTATTCGGCGATCAAACCCAGCGAGAACAGCACCGCGCCCGAGCACAGCAGCAGCACCGTCATGAGCGAGGCCCAGCCCTCGGGGTCGGTGCCGCTGTCGGTCAGCCGGTGGTACACCACCCACCCCGCCATGGCCAGCCCGCCCAGCGCCAGCGTCACACCCAGCATGCTCACCAGCCGCAGGCCGCGAGTTCCACTGCACAGCACCATCTTCCAGAACAGCGAGAACAGCCGCCGGTAGTTGTAACCCGACTCCTCGCGGCCCTCGGCGCGCAACTGCACCGGCACCTGCGCCGCCTCGCCCACCACCCAGGTGAGCGCCACATCCAGGTACACGCCATTGGAGGCGACCTGCGCCAGCTGCCGTGCGATATCGCCGCGGATCAGCCGGTAGCTCTCGAAGCGGGTGGAGTCCGGGAAGGCGAACACCGTCGCCAGCACGATCTTCGCGCCGCGCGAGGTGACATTGCGCAGGAAGCCGTGCGGGCGGGTGTTGACCGGCTTGGAGTAGACCAGATCGGCGCGCTGCTCGAGCGCCGCGTCCAGGAAGTCGGCGATGAAGGCCGGATCGTGCTGGCCGTCCTCGTCCATGGTGACGGTCCAGTCGCCCTGCGCGGCGGCCATACCGGCGATGGTGGCGGCATCCTGGCCGTAATTGCGGCTCAACCACACGACCCGCACCTGCGGGTAGGTTTCGGCGAGCTCCTGCAGCACCACGTCGGAGCGGTCGGGCCCGTGATCGTGCACCAGCACGATCTCCTCGACCCGGAAGGTGGCGCCCTGCGGCGTGGTGACCGGCTCCCCGAGCTTGTCCAGCTCACTGACCAGTGCGGCGATCGTCTCCTCGCCGCGGTACACGGGCACCACGACGGAGACAGCGTGCACCCGCGCCGGGCGCTCGCTGCCGGAGGTCACGCTGGGGTCGCTCGCGTAGGTGCGGGCGGACGGAATCGGCATCAGCTGAATGTACTTTCGATGACGGTGTGCGCCGGAACTCCAGCCCGGAAACCGGAGCCCGAGCCGCGCTGAACTCTAACACGCTGCTCGGCGCGGCATTCGGGGCGAAGTGTTGACACCCGGCCCATCATTCCCCATGTCCATCCCCCGCAACGGCGCCCATACCTCCCAACGGCTTGGCGTAAGTGCCATCGACATCGCCGCCCTGTAGGGTCTGGAACTCGTGGTGGAAAGCTCAGTTTCCAAGGTGGTCGGGGCCGCCGAATCCGGGCAGGACGATAAGGCGGCTCGGCGCGAGGTGTATCGCTGGGGCATCGTCACTTCGATCGGGGTGACCCTCGGGTATCTGGCTGTCATCCTGGCCAACTCCCGCCACTTCTTCACCGATGACACCGAATCCCAGTACACCGGCCTGTGGGTGTTCTTCGGCCGCGCCTTCCGTGACGGCCATTTCCCGCTGCTGATTCCGGACCAGTGGATGACGGGCAACTACACCAATGAGGAAGCGGGACTGTTCAACCCGCCGCAGCTGCTGATCGATCTGATCGCGCCCTCGGTGCCGAACCTGGCCGTGTACGCGACCATCGTGAAGCTGGTCTTCGCGATCATCACCGGGCTCGGCGTGTACCGGGTGTGCCTGGTGTACGGCGCCCGCCCGCAGTGGGCCGCGGTGGCCGGGGTGGCCATGCCGTTCACCGGCTTCTTCCTGTTCTTCGACTCGGCCAGCTGGTTCACCGCCATGGCCGGCACCGCCTGGATGATCCACGCCTGGGCGTCCGCGGAGCGTTACCTGCGCGGGCAGGGCGGTCCGATCCCGGTCTTCGTGTACCTGTACCTGGCGATCTCGGTGCAGTACGTGTTCCCCGCGGTCGAGGCCGTGCTCATGCTGATAGCGGTGGCCGTCGGCTACCTGGTGTGCCGGGGGCCGCGGACCTGGCCGCAGTGGCGCGACGCCTTCGGCCCGCTGCTACGCCTGGCCGCGGCGGCGGCCTGTGCGGGCACGGCGGGTCTGCTGACCTTCCTGCCCTCCATGCTGTCGGCGCAGGTGAGCTGGCGCGGCAATTCGCAGATCAATAACGACCAGTTCCTGACCGTGCCGTGGTCCGAATCGCTGAACGCCAGCCTGCCGACCACCATGCCCGCGTTCACCTCGTGGTGGGGCTACGTCCAGCCGCTGCCCATGACCTACATCGCCTGGTTCCTGATCCCGGCGCTGGCGTTCGTGGATTGGAAAGCGGCGCAGAAACACTGGAAGCAGTTCGTCGCGATTGCCCTGTTCGCGCTGATGGCGCTCATGTGGACCGCCGGGCCCGGCACCGTCGGCCCGCTGCGCTGGCCCGCCCGCGTGCTGCCCATGCTGGCGCTGGGTCTGCTCGTGCTGGTGTGCGTGCTGCTGGGCCGCTTCGCCACGCTGCGGGACCGCAACACGCGGATCATCTCGGCACTGGTGCTGGTCCTGGCCCTGTGGGTGCGCACCTTCTCCGCCGACCCGCACCGGGTGCTGTGGCACCTGGGCTCGGCCGCCGTGGTGATCGCCCTCGGGTTCGGCGCGGTGTGGCTGGGCCGCACCCGCGGCGCCACCGGAGCCACCGCGCTGGTCATCGCCGCCATGGTGCCGATCGCCTGGTTCCAGGTGTGGTGGGTGCAGCCCACGCCCATGTCGTGGAACCTGCCCGCCGACCGCAACGAGGCCATGGCCGCCTTCCCGAAGTTCCAGGCCGGCACCACCCTGCAGCTCTCCGACCGCGGCCTGCTGCAGCCCGCCGACAAGAACCTGCAGGGCGCGTACGGGTCGCTGGTGTGGGGCAACTACGCCAAGGACCTGCAGCAGGACTACGTCAACGGCTATACGCCCAACGGGCACTTCTACTTCGGTGAAATGCTCTGCATGCGCTGGGATTCCAGCGTCTGCCCCGACGCGTACCGCCGGCTGTTCAGCGCCGAGCCGGCCACCGGCCGCACCCTGGCCGACCTCATGCTGATCGACCGGGTCGTGTTGCAGAAGGCCATGTTCCCCGACGCGGGGGACCAACCCGCCCCGGAGGGCTGGCACTTCGTCGACGTGCCCGGGCACGAGAAGTACATCTGGGTGCTCGAGCGCGACAACGGCCCGATCTCCACGGTCAACGGCCGCGTCGGCGACGCCCACGATGTCACCGCCACCTCGCTCGACGAGACCGACGCCACCAGCCGCGTACAGGTCTCCTCGGAGACCGGCGGCCGCGTCACCTTCGCGCGCCTGGGCTGGCCCGGCTACCGCGTCACCCTCAACGGCAAGACCGTCCCGTTCCACACCGTCGCGAAAGTCTTCGTGGCCGTGGACATTCCGGCCGGCACCGACAAGGCCGTGCTGGAGGTGAGCTGGCGGCCGCCGGGCTGGAAGATCGGAATCGGCAGTGCCGCGGGCGGACTCGTCGGCCTCGGACTGCTCCAGTGGCTGTACGTTCGCTCGCGCCGGCGCGGACAGGACGTGCCCGCCGCCGAACAGCTCGACGACGATCCGGACCGCGAACTGGTGGGCACCGCCAAGTGACCGAGACGCGTCCCTCGCTCACCGGCGCCGAGCCCGCCCCGGCCGGGCCGCTGCTCCGGCTGGTGCGTCGGCAGGAGATCGCCTTCGCACTGGTCGGCGGCTTCAACACGCTGATGGGCGTGGTGCTCACCATCGTGTGGCTGACCGTTCTCGGTGGCGTGGTGTCCAAGGACGTGGCCGCCGCCCTGTCGGTGGCGCTGGCCTACGCGGTCAGCATAGTGGTGGCCTTCGTCCTGCATCGCACTCTGGTGTTCCGGGTGCGCGGCCACCTGCTGCGCGACTTCGTGGCCTTCGTCGGAGTGAACGCGGTCGGCATGGTGCTGAACATGGTGCTGCTGCAGCTGGCCGTCTCCCTGCTGCACGCCCCCGCCAGACCGGCCGCCGTGGTGGTCATGGGCCTGGTCGCGGTGGCCAGCTACTTCGGCCACCGCCACATCAGCTTCCGCCGCCCCGCCGATTCCCCTCCTGCCCACGCCGACCGGTAGGTTGTCGGACATGTCGGAGGAAACCCTGGACCCCACCCTGCTGAGCCTGCTCGCCTGCCCCCAGGACAAGGGCCCCCTGCAGCTGGTCCACACCGCCACCGGTGACACCGTGCTCTACAACCCCCGCCTGCGCCGCGCCTACCCGGTCGACAACGGCATCCCGGTCCTCCTCGTCGACGAGGCCCGCGACGTCTCCGACGACGAACACACCCTCTTCGTCACCCAATCCTGATCCCCCCGCGCGCCTTCCATGAAGGCCCGCTGACCGGGCTGCGTCCCGCCGTCGGCCGGCTCGCGCGGGCGCGGTGCCGGCCGCGGCCCTGCTGGTCGATAGCGGCTCCAAGCTGATGCATGCCCGAGGCTCGCGCAGCGTGGTGCTGGGTCCTGGTTTCCGGGTTTTCACCGTTGCGGCGATTGTGGCCCTGGGGGCACTGCAGTCGCATGTCACGGCTGGGCAGCCGCAAGGTTGGGTCACTCGGCACCAAGGGTCGTACCGGAGCCGGGTTGGGTAGCGGTGGCGCAGCAGGGGACACCGTCGCAGTGAGAAGGGGCGCCTCGCGCGCAGAGGCCCGCTGGCCAGAGTAGTAGCGGGTTCGATTCTGCCGGTGGATGTCTCGGGCTGGGTCAGCCCTGCTGGGGGAGATCGCCGGTGAAATAGCGTTGCAGGGTGGGGCCGATGGTGGCGACGAGGTCTTCGACCGGCATGGAGGCGATGGGTTCCAGGCGGACGATCTTGCGGGTTACCAGGAGGCCGGCCAGCTGGGAGGCGGCGAGTGCGGCGCGTTGGGCGCCGGTGCCGGGGGGTGAATCGACCAGGGGGCGAATCTCTTTCAGGACTATTTCCAGGATGAAGGCGCGCGCCAGGGTGGGGTCGTCGCTGGCGAGGAGACTGCGGAAGGCGGCTACGGCGGGCATGCCGACGGGGGAGTCCCAGATGCCGACGACGGTGCGGACGATGTGGGCGCCCAGGTTTTCCACGGGGACGGCGGCGAAGCCGGCGAGGATGGTCTGGGGATCGACGGGGAGTTGCAGGGCGGCGGCGAACAATTGGTGTTTGGTACCGAAGTAGTGGTGCACCAGTGCGGGATCCACTCCGGCCGCGGTGGCGATGGAGCGGATGGAGGCGCGGTCGAACCCGACCTCGGCGAAGCGCACCCGGGCGGCGTCCAGAATCGCCTCCCGGGTGCCGGAATTGCCCGGACGCCGACCGCTGCGGGTCCCGTTGCCTCCGCTCACGCCGCGTGTCTCCCGGTCATGCGGTGCGCCGGCGCAGGGTGGCCGCGCCCAATCCCAGTGCGATGGCGGCGAAGACGGCCACGATCAGCACATCCCGCCACATCTGCCCGGTGGCCCCGGTGTGCGTGGACACCTGCTCCAGCGCGTCGACGGCGTAGCTGAGCGGCAGCACATTGCTGATCGCCTCCAGCCAGCTCGGCAGCTGTCCGCGCGGCACCAGCAGGCCGCACAGGAAGAATTGCGGCAGCACGATCACCGGCATGAACTGTACGGCCTGAAACTCGGTGCGCGCGAACGCGCTTGCCAGCAGGCCCAGCGCGACCCCGAGCATCGCGTCGACCACCGCGATCAGCACCACCAGCCCCGGGCTGCCCGCCGCGTTCAGCCCGAGCAGCCAGAACGCCACCAGGCAGGCCACCGCTGCCTGCACCGCGGCCGCGATGGAGAACGCGGTCCCGTACCCGGCCAGCAGGTCGAATTTGGACAGCGGCGTGGTCATCAATCGCTCCAGCGTGCCCGAAACCCGTTCGCGCTGCATGGCGATGGCGGTGATGAGGAACATGACCACGAACGGCAGGATGCCGAGCATGGTGATGCCGACCCGGTCGAACAGCCGCGGCGCGCCCGGCATGGTCGGATAGTTCTTGTATACGAAATACAGCAGCGTCATGAGCAGCGCGGGCACCAGCACGATCATGGCGACGGTGCGGTGATCGGCGCGCAGCTGCCGCAGGATGCGCACGGTGGTGGCGGTGTAACAACCCAGTGGCCGTGGGCCCGCCGGGCGTGAAAGGGTCGCGGTCACAGCTCTTCTCCCATCCGGATCAGCTTGAGGAAGGCGTTCTCCAGACTGGATTCGCCGGTGTCGGAACGCAATTCGGCGGGCGTGAGCTGCGCCAGCAGCCGGCCCTCGCGCATCAGCAGCAGTCGGTCGCAGTGCTCGGCCTCGTCCATGACGTGGCTCGAAACCAGCAGTGTCCGGCCCTGTTTCGCGAGCGCCTGGAACTGCTCCCACAGGTCGGCGCGCAGCACCGGGTCCAGGCCGACGGTGGGCTCGTCCAAGACCAGCAGCTCCGGATCGGCCACCAGCGCGCAGGCCAGGGACACGCGGGTGCGCTGCCCGCCGGACAGCTCGTTGCCGTGATGCCCCGCATGACTGCTCAAACCCACGGCGGCCAGCGCCGTTTCGACGTCGGCGGACGAAGCCCCGTACAGCGCACCGAAATACGCGACATTGCTGGCCACGGTGAGGTCGTCGTAGATGCTCGGGTCCTGGGTCACGTACCCGACCCGCCGCCGCAGCCCGCGCGATCCGGCCTCCTCGCCGAGCACGGACACCGACCCGGATTCGATGATCTGTGTCCCGACGATGCTGCGCATGAGCGTCGTCTTTCCGCACCCCGACGGCCCCAGCAGCCCGGTGATGCTGCCCCGGGGAACGGTCAGGGAGATGTTCTGCAGAACCTGTTGCCCGCCGCGCCGCACTTCCAGGTGCTCGATGGCGATGGCGTCGGTTGTCGTCGCTGGTGCCGTCACGGGTCACCCTCAATTCATCGAGTGTTGAATTCACTACGTGATGAATTGTGCGCTCATCCGGGGCCCGGGGCAAGACCCCGCTGCGTGTCGTTTTCCGGTGTGGCGATCTGGTCATATCGGCGTGGCGATCTGGTCGCATCTGACCGATTCCGCTGACCAAATCGTGACGAATCACGCGAGGTCGGCCAGTCCGGGCGCATTCCGGCGGCGGTCCATCCAGAATCGCCGCATGCGTGTACTTCTGACCGGCGCAGCCGGATTCATCGGCTCGCACATTCACCGCGCGGCACTGGCCGCCGGACACGAGGTCGTCGCGGCCGACTTCATGCTCGCCGCCGCCCACGGATCCGCCGCCGTGCCCCCGCCCGGCATCGCCCGGGTGGACGTGCGCGACCCCGATGCCCTCGGCGATCTCCTGCACGGCATCGACGTCGTCTGTCATCAGGCCGCCGTGGTCGGCGCGGGTGTCAGCGCCCAGGACGCCCCGGCCTACGCCAGCCACAACGACCTAGGCACCGCCGTGCTGCTCGCGGCCATGCATCGGGCCCACTGCCGCCACCTGGTGCTGGCCTCCTCGATGGTGGTCTACGGCGAGGGCCGCTACGTCGATTCCGCGGGCGTGCCCGCCGAGCCGGCCCCGCGCACCCGCACCGATCTCGACCACGGCCGCTTCGACTACCGCGGTCCCGACGGCCGTCCTCTCACCTGGGCGCCCATCGACGAGGACGCGCCCCTGCGTCCGCGCAGCCTCTACGCCGCCTCCAAGGTGGCCCAGGAGCACTACGCCACCGCCTGGGCCGCGGCCACCGGCGGGACCGTCACCGCACTGCGGTACCACAATGTGTACGGACCCGATATGCCCAGGGACACACCATATTCCGGGGTCGCCGCCATCTTCCGCTCCGCACTCGAGGCGGGTGAGTCCCCGCGCGTGTTCGAAGACGGCACGCAGGCCCGCGATTTCATTCACGTCCGCGATATCGCGGAGGCCAATGTCGCCGCCCTCGAACACCCGCTGGGCGCGTTCACCCCGCTCAATATCGCCTCGGGCACCCCGATCACCATCGGCGAGGTGGCCGCCACCCTGGCCCGCGCCTGCGGCGGCAAGCAGCCCGTGGTGACCGGCGACTACCGCGCCGGCGACGTCCGCCACATCGTGGCGAGTCCCGAACGCGCCCGCCGCTCACTGGGTTTCGTCGCCGCCGTCACCCCGAGCCTGGGGCTCGCCGAATTCGCGACCGCGCCGTTGCGCTCCACCGCCGGGAACGGGGCCCCCACCTGGCGGTGAATTCGGCTGCGGCGATCACCAATTCGTCAGGATCAGGTGGTTGACGAGCAGCGCCCCCGCCGCCTGCGCGGCGAGCCAGAAACGCGTGCTGTGGCGGGGGAGCAGCGCGGTCGCCGACAGCGCCCACACATCGAACGGCAGCCAGATGCGTTCGGTCTCGGCCTTGCTCAGCCCGCTGATGTCCGCGATGAGGATGGCGGTGATCCCGGCGGCGGCCAGTAGCGCCGCCGGATCGACGCGGGAGCGCCAGCGCGAGAGCCAGTTCCGCCACGGCTGCACCGGCAGGAACTCCAGCTCGACCAGCACCCGGCTGCCCGCGGCGGCGGTGGCCGGCCCCACCGCGCACACCGTCGCCGCGAGATTGCCCCAGACCCAGTACGAGTAGGGCCGCTCGCTGGCAATGCCCTGGTAGTAGCGCTGCACCACGAGGTGATAGCCGGTGAGCCACCAGAATCCCGCCGCCGCGAAGACTGCCACCACCGCCAGCGCGGCCGCGAGCGCCGGCAGCGCGGGCCGCAGCGACCGGGCCAGCAGCACCGCCGCGGCCGGAACCACCATGAGCACCAGGCCGTAATTCAGGAAAATGGTGAACCCGAACAGCGCCCCGGACGCCAGCGCGAGCAGGACCCAGCCGCGCTCCAGCCGGGTCGCCAACGCCAGCAATGCCACCGCCCAGGCGCCCACCCCGGCGAAGAGCCCGTCCGCGGAGACCGCGATCCAGATGACCGCGGGCATGAGCGCGAGGAAAGGCGTTGCGGCCCGGGCCCGATGCTCGGACCCCAGCGCCCGGATGGCGAACGGCACCGCGGCCGCGGCACTGGTCCCGACCAGCACACACAGCAGTCCTGCCCAGGCTCCGCCGCCCAGTCCGATCCGGTCCAGCAGCACGAACACCAGCAGCGCGCCCGGCGGATGCCCGGACACGTGGGTGGTCCACGAATCGGGCTGGAAATCCAGGATGCGCCCGGTGAATCCGCGCAGCATGGCCCCGATGTCGTGCACTCCGCCGACCTCGTGCAGGTACTCGTCGCGGGTGGTGAGCCGCCCGGCGAAGCCGCGCTGCCAGCCGTCCACCATGGCCAGCGCGAACGCCCACGCCGCCGCCGTCGCCCACGCCGCCAGCAGTAGTCGTCCCCACGACAGCCGCCGTGCCAGATCGGGGCCGAAGCGCACCACGGCCGCGGCGAGGGCGACGGCCGGCACCGTGCCCCACCCCACATGCGGCAGCCAGCCACCGAAGATCGGCGCGGCCTCGGCGTAGAGCCGGTCCCGCCAGGGTTTGCCCTCGATTCGCGGAAACACAAAGGCGGCACAGACCAATACGAGAGCCGCGAGCGCGCAATAGCCGTCGGCACGGGTGGAGACGGAGCGCGCGACCCGGGTCGCGGAAGCGTTCGCCATGCCGGAAACCCTAGGCTCCGAAACCCGCCGGAACTGTCCGGATCGCCATTTCTCCTGCTCTTGTCATACTTTCGTCATGCGTGTCCCGGGGTCGGAAGACCCCGATTGGCCGTACGGTCGAGGCCATGACCGAGTTGGACTCCGTACCCGGGGTCACGGTGGTGATCCCCTGCCGGGACGAAGCGGAAGCGCTTCCCGGCGTACTGTCAGCAATTCCGGTGGGCTACCGGGTGATCGTGGTGGACAACGGCTCCACCGACGGCACGGCCGAGGTCGCGCGTGCCGCCGGAGCGACCGTGGTGACCGAATCGACCCCCGGCTACGGCAGCGCCGTGCACGCCGGCGTCGACGCCGCCCGCACCGAACTGGTCGCCGTCCTGGACGGCGACGGCTCCCTCGATCCCGGCGAACTTCCGCGGCTGGTGGCCGAATTCGGCCCCGGCGTCGACATGGTGGTCGGTCGCCGCCGCGCGGCGATACCCGGCGCGCAACCCCTGCATGCGCGAATCGGCAACTGGGCCTTCGCCTTCCGGCTACGGCGCCGCTATGGCCTGTCGGTGCACGATATCGCCGCCATGCGGGTGGCCCGCCGCGACCGCCTGCAGGCGCTCGGCCACCTGCACGCCCGCTCCGGCTATCCGCTGGCTCTGCTCACCGGTGCGGCCCGCGCGGGCTGGCTGGTGCTGGAGCGAGACATCACCTATCGGCCGCGGACTCACGGCGAGTCCAAGGTCTCCGGTTCCTGGCTCGGCACCGTGCGTGCCGCCCGAGACTTCTGGAGCGTGCGATGAACCCGACCGATGTCCCCGCCACCATGCTCGTGGTGGCCAAATCGCCCATCCCCGGGTTCGCCAAAACCCGCCTCACACCGCCGTTCTCACCGGTCGACGCCGCCTACCTGGCGGCCTGCGCCCTGCTCGACACGCTGGACGCGGTGCGCGAGAGCGGCATCCGGCACAGCGTCGTCGCCTGGACCGGCGACCTCGACCGCGCCGAGCGTTCGGTCGAACTGGCCGCCGCCCTGCGCGAGGTGACCGTGGTGCCGCAGCGCGGCGACAGCTTCGGCGAACGCCTCGCCAACGCCCACGTCGATGCCGCCGAGTTCGGTGTCCCGGTGCTGCAGATCGGCATGGACACCCCGCAGGTCGACGCCGACCTGCTGAACCGCTCGGCCGCGCGCCTGGTGGCCACCGGCGATGCGGTCCTCGGCCCCGCGGCGGACGGCGGCTGGTGGGCCCTCGGTCTCTCCGAGCCGCGCCCGGCGCACCTGCTCACCGACGTCCCCATGTCGACCCCCCGCACCTGCGAGCTCACCGCAACAGCCCTGCGCCACAGCGGATTCCGGGTGCACTCCCTCCCCACCCTCACCGATGTGGACACCTACGCCGACGCCGTCTCCGTAGCGGCCGTGTCCCGCGGCCGCTTCACATGCGCCGTCGCCGACCTGGTGACCGCGAAAACCCCCGCCCCACTCTGAGATTCGAGCTTGGAAAGGAGCCCGCGGCGGCCGCCCGAACCGCCCCGCCGCGGACGCCATGTCAGAACCCACCGCACCGCCCGCTGAACCCGCACCGCCCGGCGGGCCAGCCCAACCCGGCGGAAACGTCCAGTCGAGCGGGAGAGTTCAGTCGAGCGCCACAGCTCAGCCCGGCGAGACGGACCGGTCCGGTGGGGCGGCCCAGTCCGGCGGGGAAGCTCAACCCGGCGGGGCAGCCCAGCCGGGCGGGACCGGTCAGTCTGGTGGGACAGCTGATCCTGGCCCGGTCGACGGGCCCGGCCGGGTCGAGGGGGCCGGGCCGCTCCAACTGTTGCTGCCGGCTGCGCTTTCCGATCGGCTGAGTCCTGCCCGCTCCACGGCCGTGGCCGCGCGGACCGGCATTGCGCTCGGCGTCGGCATCTCCATTCTGTTCGTGACCGGCCTGATCAGCCATCTGATCCAGCATCCGCCGGACTGGTTCTGGTGGCCTGCGCATCCGGTGTGGCTGTACCGGCTCACGCAGGGCACGCACGTGACGGTCGGGGTCATGATGATCCCCCTGCTGCTGGTGAAGTTCTGGTCGGTGTATCCGCGGTTCTTCATCAAACCGTCGTTGCGCCGGGGACTTCCGGACGCGCTGGAGCGGCTGTCGGTGGTGGTGCTGATCGGCGCGGTGCTGTTCCAGATCGTGACCGGGCTGTTCAATACCGCGCAGTTCTACCCGTGGAGGTTCTTCTTCACCACCACGCATCACGCCATGGCGTACCTGGCCTTCGGTGCGGTCCTGGTGCATCTGGCGGTCAAGCTTCCCGTTGTACGGCAAGCGCTTTCGCGCCCGATCGACGATCCTGTCCCGGATGCCGAACAGACCGCAGAATCGGAACGCGCGCAGCCGGGTGTTTCGCGGCGCGCGGTGCTCGCCGCGGCCGGGCTGGGCGCGGTCGTGGCGGGTCTGGCGGTGGCGGGGCAGTCGATCCCGTTCCTGCGCTGGGTCTCCCTGCTCGCGCCACGCAGTGGCGAAGGCCCACAGGGTGTTCCGATCAACCGGACTGCCACAGCCGCTGGAGTCACCGAGACCGCCCGCTCACCGCAGTACGCGCTGACGGTGAAAGTCGGTGGCCGCGAACACAGTTTCTCCCGCGCCGACCTGGAGGCCCTGCCGCAGACCGGCAGCGCACTGCCCATCGCCTGCGTCGAAGGCTGGAGCGCGCAGGGCCACTGGTCCGGTGTCCGCCTGCGCGACCTGCTGGCCCGGGTGGGCGAATACGGGGGCGGCGACGTGCGTTTCGTGTCCCTGGAGACGACCGGCATCTACGGTTCGTCCGTCCTGCCCCGCACCCACGTGGTGGATGCCGCCACGCTGATCGCCCTGCGCCTCAATGGCGAAGATCTCGCCCTCGACCACGGCTACCCCTGCCGCCTCATCGCACCCAGCCGCCCGGGCGTCCTGCAGACCAAATGGCTGAAATCGATCGAGGAACTGTCATGACGATCACCCGAATCCTGCTGAGCGCGCTGGGCATCGGCCTGGCCGCGTACGGCGTCGAATTGCTGCTGAAGATGAGCACCCCGGACCTGCGCTCGGTCGCGATCTGGTTCATCGGCGTCATTCTCGCCGAGAACCTGGTCTTCGGCCCGGCCGCGGCCCTCGCCGGCGCGCTCGGCCGCCTCGTGCTCCCCGCCCGCTGGTGGCCCGCCTACGCCGTGGGCGCGTTCATCAGCCTGGCCCTGATCCTCATCGCCGTCCCGGTGCTCGGCCGCGAGGGTGCGGTCCCCGGCAATGCCACCATCCTCAACCGTGACTACCCGGTCGGCCTGCTGGTCGCGCTCGCCGTGGTCTGGG
Organism: Nocardia sp. NPDC004123; assembly: GCF_053603795.1. Classification (NCBI taxonomy): domain Bacteria; kingdom Bacillati; phylum Actinomycetota; class Actinomycetes; order Mycobacteriales; family Nocardiaceae; genus Nocardia; species Nocardia sp. NPDC004123. The sequence continues at coordinate 13,382 of NZ_JBSGGG010000039.1, read as the reverse complement.
CGGGGGTGGCCGCCTACCTGCTGTTCACCGCCCGGCGGTGGTCAGCAGCGGCAGCCGGACCTCGAATCGCGCACCGTCGGAACGATTCTGCGCGGTGATGTCCCCGTGGTGCGCCGCCACCAGCCCCGCGGCAATGGCCAACCCCATGCCGCTGCTGCTGCCGAGTTCGGCCGCGCCGGGGGAGCGGGCTGAGCTGCCGCGGTACGCGACCTCGAAGATGCGCGGCAGATCGGCTTCGGAGATGCCGGGCCCGGTGTCGTCGACCCGGGCCCAGGCGTGCCCGGCGTCGGCGCCCGCCGAGATGTCGATGCGCCCGCCGGGCGGGGTGTGCGCGATGGCATTGGCGACCAGGTTGGTCAGCACCCGGCCCAGCGCCCGATCGCTGCCCGCCACCACGATCTTGTCCTCGGGTTGCGTTGCGGCCAGGGTGATCCGGGCGCGTTCGGCCGTCGGCCGGTTGGCCGCCAGCACCTCGTCGATGAGCTCGCGCAGATCGACCGGCTCCATCTGCAGCCGCAGCGCCCCCGAATTGATCTTCGACATCTCGAACAGGTCGTCCACCATCGTGGAGAGCCGATTCGTCTCGCGCACAATCTGGTCCGCGTACCGCTGCACATCCTCGGGACGCGACACCACCCCGTCCTGCAGCGCCTCGCCCATGGCGCGAATCCCCGCCAGCGGGGTGCGCAGATCGTGGCTGACCCAGGCCACCAGCTCGCGCCGCGACCGTTCCGCCGCGCGCTCCTGCTCGAGCATCTCGCGCTCCCACACCGTGGCGCGGGCCTGCTCGCGGCCGAGCAGAATCGCCGCGGGCACGGTGACCGCGGTGACGACGGCCAATACCACTGCCGTGCGCTCGAATTCGGCCCCGAACATGAGCCCGCTCACCGCCACCACTCCGCACAGCGTGGCCAGCGTCGGAATCAGCACCAGCACGGCCATGCTCGTGGTCATCGCGCGATTGCGGGTGTAGCGCAGCAGCAGTGCGCCGATCACCACCACCGGCAGCGTGCCGGCCAGCGCGTACCCGATCAGCCCCGGCGTATCAGTCGGCACCGGACACCTCCTCGGTTCCCGGTTCGATACCGAGATCGGCGCGGCCCCAGGCATATCCGCGACCCCACACCGTCTCGATCCGATGTGCGGCGCCCAGTTTGGCGCGCAACCGCTTCACGTGCACGGTGACCGTGGACAGGTCGCCGAAGTTCCAGCCCCACACCTCGGCGAGCAACTCCTGCCGGCTGAAGACGCGCCGCTGGTGCGCCAGCAGGAAGGCCAGCAGATCGAATTCGCGCGCGGTCAATTCGACCGGCGTTCCACCCGCCACCACGGTCCGCGCCGCCCGGTTCAACTCCACCCCGTCCCCGCGCAGCACCTCGTCGGCCACCGGCTGCGGATGCGAGCGCCGCAGCACCGACGCCACCCGCAGCGCCAGCTCGCGCGGACTGAACGGCTTGGTCACATAGTCGTCCGCGCCCGCCTGCAACCCGATCACCCGATCGTCCTCCTCGCCGAGCGCGGTCAGCAGAATGATCGGCGTCTCCGGATGCGCCCCCGCCCGCACGGCCCGCGTCAGATCGATCCCATCCGGCGGCGGCATCATCACATCCAGCACCGCCAGATCGATCTCGTTCCGGGCCAGCACGGCTGCGGTCGCCGGCCCGTCCGCGGTCTCGATCACCTCGAGCCCGTCCCGCTCCAGATACCGCCGCACCACCTCGCGCACGACGGGATCGTCATCCGCCACCAGAATCCGCATCTCCCCACCCTAGGCGGCGGCGAACCGCGAATCACCTGGTCCGAGCCATTTCCCAAGTCGCCGTCACAGTTTCGTCACCACCGGTGACCGGCTCCAACGCCCCTGCGGACCTACCGTCGAACCATGGACCCCGCACCCGCCGAGCTCCGCGTGGTCGCCAGGTAGCGGGGCGGCCGATCGCCTGGCCGGCGCGGTGGTGAGCGCACCGAGCGCGGAATCGCCGGGAGGGCGGCCGGGCGCAGGCGGCGGCCGGCGCCGGGCGGCTCTACGCTCTGGACGTGACCAGCGATACGTCCGGCCCGGCCGGCGAGGTCGAAGCGGAAGGCGGACAGGTCCGGGCCTCGACTCTGGAACTGTTCTTCGACCTCGTCTTCGTCTTCACCATCACCCAGCTCACCCACGCCTTCACCCACCATCCCGGCTGGTCCGAGCTGGGACACGTGGCGCTCATGTTCGCCATCATCTGGTGGATGTACAGCGGGTACGTCTTCCTCACCAATGAGGTCGCCCCGAGCAATTCGTCGCGCCGCACGTTCCTGCTCATCGGCATGTTCGGTTTCTTCGTGATCGCCCTCGCGATTCCGAGTGCGTTCCAGGGTTCCGGGCTGGCCTTCGGGCTCGGGTACTTCGTGATCAACACGGTGCACAGCGTCATGTTCGCAAGGTCGGGCAGCCGGGGGGCGACCTCCGCGATCCTGCGTCTCGCGCCGCTCAATGCCGTGTCCGCGGTGCTGGTGCTGGCGGGCGGCATCGCCGAGGGCTGGGTGCGCGCCGTGCTGTGGATGATCGCGGTCGCGGTGCAGGTGGTCTCGCCGTACCTGGCCCGCACCGAGGGATTCGTCATCCGCCCCAGCCATTTCTGCGAACGCCATGGTCTGGTCGTGATCATCGCGCTGGGCGAATCGGTGGTGGCCATCGGCGCGAACCTGACCGGTATGGACCTCACCGTCGGCCTGGTCGCGACCGCGGGCCTCGGCCTCACCCTCGGATATGTGCTGTGGTGGGCCTATTTCGGCTTCGACGACGAGCGCGGCGAGCACCGGCTGCGGGCACTGCGGGGCCCGGCGCAGATCCGCACCGCGGTACTCGCCTACGGCTATTCACTGTTCGTGCTGGTGCTCGGCATCATCCTGACCGCGGCCGGCATCTCCATGACCATCGGGCACGGCAATCAGCCCGCGAGTAAGGCCGCGGCACTGGCCCTTTCGGGCGGCGTGGCCCTGTTCCTGCTGGGCCAGTGCCTGTTCCGGCTGGCCCTGGGCATTCCCCGCCCGGGTCTGCGATTCATCGCCGCGATCGCCGTTCTGGCCACCGCGCCGATCGGCATCGCCTGGGTGGCCTGGGGGCAGCTCGTGGTCCTGATGCTGGTCGCCTATGGCTTCGTGATCGCCGACGATCTGCTCCGGCTCCGATCCGGGGAGCGCAGCGCGTACCTGCAGGACATCTCGGGGTTCGGGCACCGGATCATTCGCGACGGCGATCGCTAGCCGCGCTCAATCCCGTTGCGGCAGCGCGCAACCGTCGGGACCGCAGGCCTCGCCGTCCGCGACGATCTCGAGCTCCGGCGCGTGATCGCTCCACGCCCGTTCCAGCGCCTGCGCGAACACCTCCGACGGCTGCGCGCCCGACACCCCGTACTTGCGGTCGAGCACGAAGAACGGCACGCCACGCGCGCCGAGCCGGGCGGCCTCGGCCTCGTCGGCACGCACCGCGTCGGCGTAGGCCTCGGGATCCGCGAGCACCTCGCGTACGGCGGCGTCGTCGAATCCGGCCGCCACCGCGACCCGAACCAGTCGTTCGGTATCTCCGAAAAGCGGCTCCTCCTCGGCGAAATTGGCCGCGTACAAGGCATCCAGCAGCTGCTCCTGCTTGCCCTGCTCGAGCGAGAAGTGCAGCAGCCGATGCATGTCGAAGCTGTTGCCGAAGTCCCGCCCCGAGGTCAGATAGGGCAGCCCGACCGCCTCGGCCTGCGCCCCGATGCCGCGCTCATTGGCGGCGGCCTGCGCCTCGCTGATGCCGTACTTCTCCGCGATGTGCGGCACCACCGCGTCGCTGTGGTCCCGGGGCAGCGTCGGGTCCAGCTCGAAGGACCGGTGCACCACCGACACGGCATCCCGATGCGGGAACGCCTCCAGCGCCTCCTCGAAACGCCGCTTGCCCAGATAGCAGAACGGGCAGTTGATATCGGTCCAGATCTCGACCTGTACGGCCATCACACCTCACACTCCGACGCTGTTTCCGCAGGCCGGAGGGTCCGGCCACCCCTCTGCCAACCGGCGACCGGGCCCGAATGTTCCGCTGTGACCCAGTTCACACTGGCGGGTTGTCACGTTCCGCGGGGCTGTCCTGTCTCATGCCCGACCCAGCAGGAACGAGCCCCACGGAGCCGACCATGAACGCCACCACCAATACCCACCGAATCGTCGTCCTCGGCGCCGGCTACACCGGCATGCTGGCCGCCATCCGCCTGGCCCGCCGCACCCGGAAGCTGGACGCCCACATCACACTGGTGAACCCCTCGGAGCGCTTCACCGAGCGGCTGCGCATGCACCAGATCGCCGCCGGGCAGGAACTGGCCGACCACCGCATCCCCGAGCTGCTGGCCGGTTCGGGCGTGGTCTTCCACCGCGCGGCCGCCGTCGCCATCGACGCCGAGGCCCGCGTCGTCACCCTCGACGACACCACCGATCTGCCCTACGACACGCTGATCTACGCCCTCGGCAGCACCACCGACACCTCGATCGTGCCCGGCGCCGACCACCACGCCTGGACCCTCAACGACCCGCGTCAGGCCCGCCGCTTCTCGCACCGGCTCGCCGAAATCGCCGCTGCCGCAGGCACTGTCACCGTGGTCGGCGGCGGTCTGACCGGTATCGAGGCGGCCACCGAGATCGCCGAATCGCACCCGGGCCTGAAAGTCACCCTGATCAGCGCCCAGGAACCCGGACACATGATGGGCGACAAGGCCCGCGCGCACCTGAACCGCGCCCTGGACCGGCTCGGCATCGTCCGCAAGGTCGGTGTGCAGGTCGCCAAGGTGCTGCCCGATGCCGTGCGGCTGACCACCGGCGACCTGATGGCCTCGGACCTGACCCTGTGGACCGCGGGCGTGAAGGTGTCGCCGCTGGCCGCTCAGGCCGGAATCGCCGTGGACGAGCGCGGATTGATCGTCACCGACACCACCCTGCGCTCGGTCTCGCACCCGGAGATCCTGCCCATCGGTGACGCCGCCGCGGTACGCATGCCCTTCGGCGTTCTGCACGGCACCTGCCAGAGCGGCATGCCCACCGCCGCCTACGCCGCCGACAGCCTGGCCCGCCGGCTGCGCGGAAAGACCGTGAAGCCCTTCCGTTTCGGCTACATCCACCAGCCGGTGAGCCTGGGCCGCAAGGACGCGGTCATCCAGTTCACCAAGGCCGACGACACCCCGCGCCGCTGGTACCTGAGGGGCCGCGCCGCCGTCGTCTACAAGGAGCAGGTCAGCGGTAGCCCGGTGCCCGTGTACAAGATGAGCAAGCACATGAACATGCAGGTGCAGTTCGCCAACGGCGGCCGCGCCACCCGCGCGATCGCATGCTGAGATCATCGAAACGACCCGAACGTCTCTCTGCGGTTCGCGTCCGCCCAGGTAGCCGGGATATCGATGCGATATCCCGGCCCGTCGATGGATTCATTTCGCAAGACCCGGTAGGTATGAGTCCCATGCAGGATCACACGCCCGACCAGCCCGTACCCGCTGCCCGGCAGGACGATTCGATCGATCCCTTCGTGGCACACCGCCGGCTGCTGTTCGGCACCGCGTATCAGATGCTCGGCACCGTCACCGACGCCGAGGACATCCTGCAGGACGCCTGGATCAAATGGCACGAGGTGGACCGGGACACGGTCACCCACCCCAAGTCCTATCTGGTCCGCACCGTCACCAATCTGGCGCTCAACCGCCTCACCTCGGCGCGCTCCACCCGCGAGACCTATGTCGGGCCGTGGCTGCCCGAACCCCTGCTCACCAGCACGGCCGACGCCGCAGAGGAGACCGAGATGGCCGACACCGTGTCGACCGCCATGCTGGTCGTCCTCGAAACCCTGAGCCCGGCCGAGCGCGCGGTCTTCGTGCTGCGCGAGGTCTTCGGCTATTCGCATGCCGAGATCGCCGGTTTCCTGGACCGCCCCGAGGCCACCGTCCGCCAGATCTCGCACCGCGCCCGCTCTCATGTGCACTCGCGCCGCCCGCGCTTCGACACCGATGTCTCGATCCGCTCGGAGATCACCGAGAAGTTCATGGCCGCGGCCCAGGGCGGAGATGTCAACGCGCTCATGGAACTACTGGCCCCCGACGTGACGCTGTGGAACGACGGTGGCGGCAAGGTCACCGCCGCCCGCCGCCCGCTCTACGGTCCCGACCATGTGGCTCGCTGGATGCTCGGCGCCATGGCCAAACCGATCAGCGCGGGCATCCGCCTCGAATCCGCCTACATCAATGGCGAACTCGGCGTGCTGGCCATGATCGGCGACTACCGCGTGGGTGCTCTGACCTACGACATTCGCGATGGTCACATCGAAAACATTCGCTTCCAGGTGAATCCGGACAAACTGGCCGGTATTCAGCAACAGGGTGGCGGCGAATAGGTCGCCGAATCGGTCGGTCGACAGGAATCCGGTGTCGCGGCGATAGCGGACCCGTACTATTCGGCGCTCGTCGGGGGCATCCGCTCCCGTTTCGACACCGCTATTCTGCAAGGGATTCCGTAATGATCGGCTATACCAAGCGCCGTGCGGCGCGACACATCCTGCCCTGGGCCGCCGCGGCCTTCATCGGTGTGAGCAGCGCGCTCGCCGGTCCCGCGGTCGCCGCGCCGGTGCTCCACACCGCCTGCGCTGCCAGCGAATACGAGAACGTGAGTGGCGCCTGCGTGCCGCGCCCGGAGCAGTCTCCCACCGTCCCGGACGGGGCTACCGCCCGCTGCAAGGACGGCACCTACAGCTTCAGTCAGCACCGCAGCGGCACCTGCTCGCACCACGGCGGCGTCGCAACCTGGCTCTGACCACCGCTTCGGCTCCGGCCCCGCGGTAACCGGACCCGCACGGCCGTCCCGGCACTCCGGGCGGGACGGCCGTGCGGAACAATAGGTCGGCGTGAGTGCCGAAGAGCTTGCCGTCGAACCACTGTGCGCCGCGCGGCGCCTGCTCGGCAGCACGCTCTGGTCCGGGCCGGTGGGCCTGCGCATCGTCGAGGCCGAGGCCTATGGGAGCGACCCCGCCGGGCCGTGGCCCGACCCGGCCGCCCACTCCGGCCGCGGCCGCACCCCGCGCAACGCGGTCATGTTCGGCCCGCCCGGCGTGCTGTACGTCTACTTCAGCTACGGCATGCACACCTGCGTGAACGTCACCAGCGGTCCCGACGGCATCGCCAGTGCCGTCCTCGTCCGGGCCGGCGAGATCATCGCGGGCCACGATCTCGCCCGCACCCGCCGCCCCGCCGCCAAATCCGACGCCGACCTGGCCCGTGGCCCCGGCAATGTCGGCAGCGCCCTCGGAATTCGCCTGGACGACTACGGAACTCGTCTCTTCGACCCGGACGCGCCGATTCGCTTGGAACTCGGCCCCGAGATCACCGATCCCGCTGCCGTATCCGCCGGTCCCCGAGTCGGGGTGAGCCTGGCCGCCGACCGTCCGTGGCGGCTGTGGCTGCCGGATTCCCCGGCGGTGTCGACCTACCGCCGCAGCCCGCGCGCTCCCAAGCTGGATCGTTCCGCCTAGTCCGGATCGGTCCGCGCGCCGGGCGGGATGCGGCGCACCGGAGTCCGTATCGGCGGGCGGACCGGAGGACTACGGTGGACGAATCGACCGCTCACCCTAGGTGGAATAGCCCATGTTCGAACGGTTCACCGACACTGCCCGCCGCGCCATCGTGCTGGCCCAGGAGGAGGCCCGCCTGCTCGGGCACGACTGGATAGGAACCGAACACCTGCTGCTCGGCCTCCTGCACGGCGGTGATCCGATCGCAGGGCAGGCCCTCGCGGACGTGGGCCTGGACCTCTCCGGCCTCCGCGAGCGAGTGAACCAGGCGGTCGGCGTCCAGGAGAACGGTGCCCCCGCCGGGCACATTCCCTTCACACCCCGCTCGAAGAAGGTGCTGGAGATGTCGCTGCGCGAGGCAATGCGCCTGCAGCACAACTACATCGGCCCCGAACACCTGCTGCTGGCCCTGGTCGCCGAGGGCTCCGGCGTGGCCTCGCAGGTTCTCATCAGCGAGGGCGCCACAACCGACGACCTCCGGGACCGGATCGACGCCCGCATGGCCGCGAGCCCCGGCCCGACCGGCGTGCCCTCGGCCGAAGCCGAACTCCGCCAGCGCATCACCGAACTCGAACACCGGGTGGCCGAACTCGAGCGTCGCCTGGACGGTCCCGGCACCGGGTCCGTCCTCGGCGACATCATCGGGTAGCTCCGGCTACACGCGCAGCGGTACCGCCCGGGCGGCTCGCTCCCCGGCCGCCAGCACTGCGGAAACCGTGGCGCGGGCGGAGGTTTCACCGCTACCGAAGGCCCAGGCCACGCCATCGTCCGTCCGGTACTCCAGGTAGGTGACGGCCGGATCGACTCCGGCGCGGGCCACGCTCTGATGCGTCACCGACAACACCTCGACCGAGAACCCACGCCGGCCCAGCAGACCGATGGCGTCCTCGACCGTCGCGTCGGCGGGGATAGCCGAATCGGCCGGGCCCCCCGCATAGGTGGCGGTGAACAGCTCCCACAGCGTTCGCGCCGACACCTCGGTCCCGGTCCGGTCGGTGTGGTGCTGGACGTGGCGGGCGAAGTCGATCTGCAGGCGGCGCGGCAACTCCAGGCCGTACTCGGCCTCCAGCAGGTACGCGATCCCACCCTTGCCGGACTGCGAATTGACCCGGATCACCGCGTCGTAGGAGCGGCCGACATCGGCCGGATCGATGGGCAGATACGGTACCTCCCAGGCGATTTCACGTTCGGGCTGCCCCAGCCGGACCGCCCGCTCGCGATGCTCGGCGAACCCCTTCTTGATCGCGTCCTGATGCGTCCCCGAATACGCCGTGTACACCAGATCACCTGCGTAGGGATGGCGTTCGTGCACCGGCAGCCGCGTGCAGTACTCGACGGTTCGCCGCACCTGGTCGATATCGGAGAAGTCGATCATCGGATCCACGCCCTGCGCATGCAGATTCAACGCCAGCGTCGCCAGATCCACATTGCCCGTGCGCTCTCCGTTGCCGAACACGCACCCCTCGACCCGCTGCGCCCCGGCCAGTACCGCCAACTCCGCGCACGCGATCCCGGTGCCGCGGTCATTGTGCGGATGCACCGACAGGATCACGCTGTCGCGGCGCGCCAGGTTCCGGTGCATGTACTCGATCTGATCGGCATACACATTCGGCGTCGCCACCTCGACCGTCGCGGGCAGGTTCAGCGTCACCGGCCGCTCGGGCGTGGTGTCCCACAACGTCGTCATGCGGTCGCAGACATCCAGCACGAAATCCGGTTCGGTCAGCATGAACACCTCGGGCGAGAACTGGAACCGGACATTCGGCATGTCCCCGGCCAGTTCCAGCACATCGCGCCCGCCGGCCGTGATCAGCTCGGCCAGCTCGTCACGGGTCTTGCCCAGCACCACATTCCGCCAGGTAGGCGCGGTGGCGGTGTACATGTGGATGACTACATCGTTGGGAATGCCGCGTACCGATTCCACGGTCCGCTCGATCAGATCCCGGCGCGCGGGGGTGAAGACGACGATGGTGACGTCCTCGGGAGCCAGCCGCTCGGCCCCGATCAATCGCACGAAGTCGAAGTCGGTCTGCGAGGCGCTGGGATAGCCGACCTCGATCTCCTTGTAGCCCATGGCCACCAGCAGTTCGAAGAACCGCCGCTTGCGGTCGGGATCCATCGGCTCGGCCAGGGCCTGATTGCCGTCGCGCAGATCCACCGGCACCCACAGCGGTGCGGTCGTGATCCGGTTGGCGGGCCAGGAACGTTCGGTCAGCGGCACCGAAACCCGTTGGTACACATCGCGATACCGATGCGAGGGCATGACGGACGGCTGCTGACGATTCCAGCTCGGGGGAGTGCTCACGGAAGATTCGCTTTCGCGTCGGAGGAGGTGACCGGCGCAGCACAGCGAGCCCGCTAGCGGGGTGCCGGTCGGTCAGACCCCGCCGCGGCGGTGAAGGAGAAGCAGGGCACCCAGAAGCATGTGGACTAGACTAGAGGGGATTAACTCCTCAGACAAGTAGAGAGGCCGAGCAATAGTGGCGCAGGTACAGAGGCATCCGCTCGCCGCCCAGGCCGCCGAGGTCCTGCTCTCGCGAATTCGTGCGGGGGAGTGGCAGCTGGGCCACCGCCTCCCCGGCGAGACCACGCTCGCCGCCCAGCTCGGTGTCGGCCGCTCGACGCTCCGCGAGGCCATTCGCGAACTCGCGGGTAAGGGCGTGCTCGAAAGCCGCCAGGGCGCGGGCGTTTTCGTCACCGCCCTGGATGTCGCCGAGGACTGGGACACGGTGCTGCGCCGCTCGGACATCGTCACCGTCCTCGAGGCCCGCATCGCCATCGAGGCCGAGGGCGCGGCCCTGGCCGCCCGCCGCCGCACCCCCGCCGACCTGCGCGCCATGCTCCGCGCCCTGGCCGCCCGCGCCGAGAGCGGCGATTCCGTCGAAGGATTGGTCGACGCCGACACCGCCTTCCACCGCACGGTCGTGGCCGCCGCCCACAACGACATCCTGCTCGAGCTGTTCAATGCCTTCGTCCCGCGCTCGCGCCACGCCATGATCGACATGCTCCGCATCCGCCCATTGCGCGATCCGGCCACCGACCACGACGCACACGAGCACCTCTACGACGCCATCCGCGCCCGCGATCCCGAGGCAGCCGCCACCGCCAGCCGCGTCCACCTGACCGCGCTCGGGGCCGCCTTCGAGCCCTGGCCAAAAAATTCTGCCGAGCGGCGATGAGTTTCCGCGACGGCCCCCGTCCTAGTGAGCAAGCGAGTTCGACACCGAACCGACAAGCCCCGGAAGGACATTCGACATGACCGCCATCGCCGCCACCCCGACCGTCGCCATCACCGCCACCTCGGGCAAGCTCCGCAACCGCGTGCTGTGGACCCTGCAGATCGTGCTCGGCCTGTTCTTCATCGTCGCCTCCGGCCTGCCGAAGTTCGCGGGCCAGGCCGACGCCGTCCGCGTCTTCCACCAGATCGGCTGGGGCGACTGGTTCCGCTACTTCACCGGCCTGGTCGAGGTCTCCGGTGGCATCGGCCTGCTGGTCGCCCGCCTGAACGGCCCCGCCGCCGCGGGCCTGTCCATCACCATGGTGTGCGCCGCCGCCACCCAGGCCTTCGTCCTCGGCTCCCCGGCCCTGGCGGTCTTCCCGCTCATCCTGGTCGGCGTCTTCGCCTGGATCGCCTACGAACGCCGCGCCTCCTTCTCCACCTTCACCAACCTGGTGAAGTGACCCGAACAATCGCTCGACCCCAAGCCCGTCGCCGACGAAACTCGGCGGCGGGTTTCCTCGTATGTCATGCGCCAACTGATTTCGTTGCGACCGGGGTAACTCGTCGGGGACGGCCAAAATTGTTTCGGCTCTCCACCGGCGGCCGCATGCAGTACCGGCGACGGCACCAAGGCCGGGCGAAAAAGTCGCGGAGAGGCGGAATGGAAAGATGGAGGCCGTGAGCGGCGACATCATCGATGAACTGACCTGGCGCGGGTTGATCGCGCAGTCCACCGACCTGGACGCCCTGCGTGCGGCCGCGGCCAAGGGCCCGATCACCCTCTATGCCGGGTTCGACCCGACCGCGGCCAGCCTGCACGCCGGACACCTGGTTCCCCTGCTGGCACTCAAGCGCTTCCAGCGCGCCGGCCACCGCCCGATCGTGCTGGCCGGTGGCGCGACCGGTCTCATCGGTGACCCCCGCGACGTCGGCGAGCGCACCATGAACTCCACCGACACCGTCGCCGAATGGGCCGGCCGCATCCGCTCCCAGCTCGAGCGCTTCGTGGATCTGGACGGCCCGAACGCGGCGATCATCGCCAACAACATGGACTGGACCGGGTCGCTGTCCACGGTCTCGTTCCTGCGGGACATCGGCAAGCACTTCTCGGTGAACGTCATGCTGGCCCGCGACACCGTCAAGCGCCGGCTGGAGTCGGACGGCATGTCCTACACCGAGTTCAGCTACATGCTGTTGCAGGCCAACGACTTCCTGCAGCTGCGCCGCGAATACGGCTGCACGCTGCAGGTCGGCGGTTCCGACCAGTGGGGCAACATCATCGCGGGCGTGGAGCTCAACCGCCGGGTCGACGGCGAGCACGTGCACGCCCTCACCGTCCCGCTGGTGACCTCGGCCGACGGCAAGAAGTTCGGCAAGTCCACCGGCGGCGGCAGCCTCTGGCTGGACCCGGAGATGACCAGCCCCTACGCCTGGTACCAGTACTTCGTGAACACCGCCGACGCCGACGTGGTCCGCTACCTGCGCTGGTTCACCTTCCTCTCCCGCGAGGAACTCGACGAGCTCGAGAAGGCGACCGCCGAGCGCCCCTTCGCCCGCGAGGCCCAGAAGCGACTGGCCGCCGAGATGACCACGCTCGTGCACGGCGAGGCGAACACCCGTGCGGTTCAGCTGGCCAGCCAGGCCCTGTTCGGCCGCGGCGATCTGCGCGAGCTCGACGACGCCACGCTGTCGGCGGCCCTGGCCGAATCCGCGGTCGACGGCAAGGTCGCCGAGGCGACCGGAACGTCCACCATCGTGGATCTGCTGGTCGACTCGGGTCTGTGCGAGGGCCGTAGTGCGGCCCGTCGCGCGGTCAACGAGGGCGGCGCCGCGGTGAACAACGAGAAGGTGTCCGATCCGGAGTGGACCCCGTCCGACGCCGACTACCTGCACGGACGCTGGCTGGTGCTGCGTCGCGGCAAGAAGAACTTCGCCGGCGTGCGCCGCGCGGCCGACTGACCGGTTCGCCGATACCGAAACAAGATCGAAATGACCTGGGTCACAAACCAGTGGCCCAGGTCGCCGATTGCCCCGGTCAGCAGCCCGTTCACCAGCGCAAACGACTCTGCGACCAGCGGATTTGACCTCGCGTTATCCGCCGCGTAACTTAGTCCAGGTCAGAGCGACACGGACACCGACCGGGACCGAAACGCCCAGCTCAGAGGCTGGAAATCTTCGGAAACGGATACGAGGTTGGACGAGGAGCGCCGGACGCGAACACGCCAGCCAGAAAATTGGCCCTTGACTCTGCGGAGGCTCGCGGCTAGGCTGGAAAAGTTGCCTCGCAGGACATCCAATCAATTTTGGATCGATTGCTTGTGCGTGTGTTCTTTGAGAACTCAATAGTGTGTCGATGAATGTCAGTGCCAAATATTTAATTTGGTTCCGGCCTCACACCCCCCGTGTGCTGGGGTCGGACATTTAAGTCAGCTAATTTCCGGCTGGCGTTTTTATCGCTAGGTTTTCGGACTCTGCGAACATTCTTCTGATTGGCTCCTTCGGGAGTGGATCGAGAGTCTTCAACGGAGAGTTTGATCCTGGCTCAGGACGAACGCTAGCGGCGTGCTTAACACATGCAAGTCGAGCGGTAAGGCCCTTCGGGGTACA
>NZ_JBSGGG010000038.1:0-95847 GCF_053603795.1 Nocardia sp. NPDC004123 | reverse complement strand
CTCGACAACGGCTACCCGGCCCTCCTCGCGTGGACCAACACCCGCTTCGACCGCTGACACAAAAAGGCCGGTCACCACGGTGAATGTGGTAACCGGCCATTTGAGTGGTTCTAGCTTGAGTTTAACGCCTGAGGTCGTGTTCGGGACCCAGCTGATCATGGACGAAGCCATGCTGGTTGCGGCCGGAGGCGCATACCTGTCCGCAGCGGATGCTGCGCCCAGGTGCGCACCGTGATCGCCAACCTGATCGACGCCGGGCAACACCGGCCCGGTGACCCCGATATCTGGATTGTCACCGATGCCGGCTACGACGCGCCCCGGTTGGCGTTCCTGCCGGTCGCCGTGCTGGGGCGGATGCGGTCGGACCGGGTGCTGCGCCGCGCCACGCCGCCACGGCTGCCGGGCATCAACGGCCGCCCGCCGCGCCGAGTTCGTACTCGGCGACCCGACGACCTGGGGTGAGCCGGCCGTAGCCACCATGACCGAGACACGTCTCTACTGCCCGGCGGTTGCCAGGGCGTGGAATCGCCTGCACCCCAGGCTCACTCACCGCTCATCCTGGGTCACCCAGCTCGGGCAGCTGCCGGTGCTCGAGGGCACCGTGATCCGCCTCGACGTGGCTCGATTGCCCAGCGGCGCGATCCCGAAACCGGTGTGGCTGTGGCACTCCCGCGTCGGTCTCGACGCGGCCGAGGTCGACCTGCTGTGGCAGGCGTTCCTGCGCCGGTTCGACATCGAGCACACCTTCCGCATGCTGAAGCAAACACTCGGCTGGACCAGTCCGAAACCACGCGACCCGCGCGCGGCCGACCGGTGGATCTGGCTGCTGCTGGCCGACTACATCCGGCTGCGCCTCGCTCGCGGCCTCGCCGCGGATCTGCGGCTACCGTGGGAGAAACCCGTTGCGCCGCACCGACCAGTACGCGGTCTCCAGGACGTATTCGTGGTGCGCGGCGCCGCCGCGGCAGGTACGTGATATCGCATCTTTGGACTTCATCGGGCAGCAGCGCCCGGCCAGGTCCAGGTCTTCGATGTTGACTTGAAGCAATTCTTCGGCGCGAGCGCAGGTTTCGTACAGCATCCGCCACAGCGTCTTCTCCCGAATGTGAACGCGGCGGGCGATGAGCCTGACGATCGCGGTGCGCGAACGAACCGGGGTGTCGGAGTCCGGCGGCGCGACCGGCCCGCCGATGCGGAGACTGCCAGCGCGTCTCAGCCCTGCTCGCGGCACCAGCTCAGCCACTTGCCCACGGCCGCTCTTGACAGGATCAGCAGGGTCACCTACAACTGTAGCAATAACTACTCGAACTGTAGCGATTTGGTTTGACTAGAAGAGGGTGATGGTGGCGATACCGCGAAGAATATTGATCGTGGTGGCGGGATTGGGGGACTGATGTTTGCCGCTGCGCTGAAGCATCATGGTGCTACCGCCGACATAGTGGATCTCGCGCCGGAGTGGCGCCCAGTAGGTTCGGGAATCCCGATTGGCTTTAACAGGATCCTGGCGCTTAATACGATCGGTATGGGGGTTGAGGTCCAGGTGCGAGGAGTCCCTTTGAAGAAGGTGACTATTTCCGACTCGGATGGAATCTATCTGAACGGCTTCGATTTCGGTGCGGTTGCCGACGTATACGGGAAGACAAAGGTGAGGACACTGCAATGCGGACAAAGCCGGATCAGTTAGACAATCTCGCAAACGAGGTTGATGAGCGTTTTCGTCCCGCTGCGGTGGTACGCGGGGCAATGAACAAGGTCTTCCCGACCCACTGGTCGTTCCTGCTCGGTGAGATCGCGCTGTACGCGTTCATCATCCTGCTGCTGTCGGGTATCTACCTGACGCTGTACTTCGACCCGTCCATGTCGGAGACCGTCTACCAGGGCGCCTATCAGCCCCTGCGCGGTGTCACCATGTCGCGGGCCTACGAGACCGCGCTGAACATCTCCTTCGAGGTGCGCGGCGGTCTGTTCGTGCGCCAGGTGCACCACTGGGCGGCGCTGCTGTTCGCGTCGTCGATCATCATCCACCTGTTTCGCATCTTCTTCACCGGCGCTTTCCGCAAGCCGCGTGAGGCCAACTGGGTGATCGGCTCGCTGCTGCTCATCCTGGCCATGTTCGAGGGCTTCTTCGGCTACTCTCTGCCGGACGACCTGCTATCGGGTACCGGTCTGCGGGCCGCCTTCTCCGGCATCCTTGTTTCCCTTCCCGTCATCGGCACCTGGATGCACTGGATGATATTCGGGGGAGACTTCCCGGGCGAGATCGTCATTCCGCGCTTGTACATCATTCACGTCCTACTCATGCCCGGGATCATCCTGGCGCTCATTGCTGCGCATCTTGGGCTGGTCTGGTACCAGAAGCACACCCAGTTTCCGGGACCTGCGCGGACCGAAGATCGAAGCGTCGGAGCGCGCATTGTGCCGGTGTTCTCCCTGGACCAGGGCGCGTTCTTCGCCTTCACCCTGGGCGTCGTCGCCATCATGGGTGGCGTGTTCCAGATCAACCCGATCTGGAACCTGGGTCCCTACAACCCGTCCCAGGTCTCGGCGGGTTCGCAGCCGGACTTCTACATGATGTGGACCGACGGCATGGCGCGTCTCATGCCGCCGTGGGAGCTGTACCTGGGCCGCTACACGGTCCCGGCGCCGTTCTGGGTCGCGCTGATCATGGGTGCGGTGTTCGGTGTGCTGATCGCCTACCCGTGGATCGAGAAGCGTCTCACCGGTGACACCGCCCGCCACAACCTGCTGCAGCGTCCGCGCGACGTGCCGGTCCGCACCGCCATCGGTGCCATG
The DNA here is from genome assembly GCF_053603795.1 of Nocardia sp. NPDC004123. NCBI lineage: Bacteria > Bacillati > Actinomycetota > Actinomycetes > Mycobacteriales > Nocardiaceae > Nocardia > Nocardia sp. NPDC004123. The sequence goes on along the minus strand of NZ_JBSGGG010000038.1, from coordinate 93,054 downwards.
GCCATCGCGTTCTACCTGGTGCTGACCCTGGCGTGTGTGAACGACATCCTGTCGCTGAAGTTCGACATCTCGCTGAACGCGACGACCTGGTTCTTCCGCATCGCGCTGCTGCTGGCCCCGCCGCTCGCGTACTTCGTGGCGTACCGGTTCTGCATCGGCCTGCAGCGCAGTGACCGTGCGGTGCTCGAGCACGGCATCGAAACCGGTGTGATCAAGCGGCTTCCGCACGGTGAGTACATCGAGGTGCACCAGACGCTGGGCCCGGTCGACTCGCACGGCCACCCGATCCCGCTGGAGTACCAGGGCGCCCCGGTGCCCAAGAAGATGGCCAAGCTGGGTTCCGCGGGCAAGCCCGGCACCGGCTCCTTCCTGCGTCCTGACCCGTCCGAGGAAGCAGTCATGATCGCCCAGATCCACCATGATGCGGAAAAATCACAGCTCGAAGCGCTGCGTGAGTATCAGGCCAAAGGCCTGACTCAGAGCGATGAAGAGAAAAACGACGGTGCACATGAGAGCTGATCGATACTCGCGACATAACGTGTATACAGCTTCTTCGCCCGCGCGGTTTGAAAATTATGACTACGGGCTTCTGGTTACAGCGGCAACAGTGTTTGATCAAGCGGCCGCGCGCCTTGTCTTGCAGATTCTTTACGTTCACGATGTGCGCGCGACCGTAACCCCTGCGTTACGCTCTCGGAAGACGTCCGAAGGGCGTGAATTCTTCGGCATACTGGTCTTTCCTGAAGATGCCTACCGTGCCTATGAAATATTATGTCGTAATAGTAATTGAGCGGTAAGGCGACCCGATGGTTATGATTTCTTGCGCCGAGCAATCGTCTCCTGAAGGGGTTACTTCCTGAGTTGCTTCTAACCTCGATCTTTCGCCTGGCCGTGGGCCGGGCTTGATCGGTTTCGGATTGGGTTTTCGCTGCCGATCGCCAGTGTGTGGCAAATTCGGGTAGTCCGGTCGGCGAATGGCTTCCGGGTTCCACGGACCCGGTGAACGGTCCTTTCGTTGCTCGTCGGGGCGGTTTGGTGCTGGTTGGACTGCCCTCAGGAAGTAAAGGGCGGTGATATCAGCAGGGCGGCGTGGGGGCGTGCCGGGACAGGCACAGGTGGGTGCGCCGGGCATGGCGGGAGATGCGGGCGGGTAGTGAGAACAGTTGCAGGCGAAGTGGTTTCGTTTCCCAGTGGCGGGCGAGTGGTCGCCCAAGGTGATGGTCTGTAGCCAGGCGGTCAGATCCAGTGCGAAGGCGACGATCGTCAGCCAGATTCGGTCGGCATCGAAGTTGCTGAAAGGCAAGTTGCGTAGGCAGGTGTCCTTCGTAGCACGGATGCGGTCTTCGCGGCCGGCGCGGCGGCGGTGCCGTAATTCCAGGTCCGTGAGCCGATCACGGCCGGTGTTGGTGACGAACGCGGTCAGCCGCAGCCCGTCGACGTTGGTGAACCGTAGCTGTCCGCCCGGGTGCGAGCGTTATTTCCGGACGATCAGCCCCATCCCGTATCCAGGCTCATCCCGAACCTCCCTGTCGGCGTCGTAAGCGGGGGTCCAGACGTGTCCGGGCACCTGGTCGACCACCTCGACCAGCGCGTCGCATGTTGATGCCTTTCCTCGGAGTGAACGTTGCCGTCCCCTTTCGGGCGGCCTTCGCAGCTCAGGTCGCCATGCGGGGAAGTCGGGCGGCATGTTCTCCTGTGGAAAGACCCCCGGTCAAGCGGGACTGATGATGGATGAATTTGCGGTTGCACCCTGATCCGCATCCGGGGGCCTGTATTGCCAGTAGACCGTCTACCGCTTGTTGATCCAGCCGCTCAGGTCTTCGTTGTGGCTGTCGGCGTTCGTTTCCTCGTTCCAGTTGTCGTGGCTGTTGCCGTTCGGGCCAGGCTCGAGCAGGTCCATGTCTCACCTCCTCTCGGGTGTAGGGGACTCAGCGTTCGAGGTAGTGCAGGCATGAGCCTGGGCGTCACCGATTCACCACATGCCGGTGCGAGGTGGGGCAGAGGGCTTCATCCCACGTCTCGACCACCTCGACCTCGAATCCGGCTTCGGTGAGCGCCATGTGAAGTCGGTAGCGGGTGTCCAGGCCCGCGGGCTTCTGCTGCGCGATCCACTCTCGATGCGCGCCCGTGATCGGCCCCAGACGTCCCGCGTGTAGAAAACGTATCGCTTGCAGGAACGCCGATGCCTCTGTCGATTCCGCACCACTCGGGTACAAACGATCAACCAGTATCGCCGTTACAGGGTCGGAGACCCAGGATCGTGTGTAGACGAACAGAACCCGGGCGTGAATGCGTCCGGCGCCGCCACGAAGAACCCGGAGCGCTGGGCGGTTCGCGGGGATTGGAAGGTTGTGGTGCGGCCTTGTCATCGATCGGTCCTCGCGTACTTGGCGTACACCGGAATGCGGCTTGTACGCCGGCAGCGGTTGGTGGGCCGCCACCGTGCCGGCCACTGGGGGGAGGCACATCGCGAGCCCTGTTAGAGGATTGTCAGCTGGGCACTGTTGCAGCGAGCTCGATGGACAGAGCTGTACCGGTCTCGTCGGCGAGTGCGGCCGCCCGAAGCTTCGAGAGTCGTTCGGCTGCATCTGGGTGCCCGGTTAGTTTGTGGGCAGCGTGTATGAGTTTTCCGAAACTGCCGGTGCCGTGTTCGAAGGTGGCGCCGTAGCCCTTGAGCACACATTGGCATTCGAGGATCTCGCGAGCGAGGTCGGCATCGAGTGGGGCAGCGGCCGATGCTGCTTTCAGCCATTCGTTGATGGCTTGCTGTTCGCGCTGATAGCGCAATGATCGTGGGCGCAGAGGGCGAAGTCGGGCTGTTATCGACAGTGCGGTGTAGCCGGTGATCGAGCTGGTATTGACGGTCATGCCTCGACGGGTGAATTTTCGGACCAGACGTTGGAATGTGATGGAGCGGCGCAGGACCGAGCCGACTCGAGCCGGCATGGTGTCGGTGATCTCGTCGATCTGTGGGTGGAGGTACTCGCGGACCTGAATCAGCTGGCCCGGTTCGGCACGCGCCTCGGAGCGGATGCGATCCATGCGGTGTCGCCGGATTTTTTGCAGCGCAACCTGAATGGTGTCCTGATAGCACATCCACAGTGCGACCTGCCGGGCCGCTTCGATGGTGAGCAGCGCGCTGCCCTCGGCATCTGGATCTACTGCCGCGAATTCTCGCACGCGACTCAGATATAGCCGTGAGTACGAAGTGTTCTGATACACCGCAGTGCGGACCAGGCCGTGCAGGATCATGGACCGCGCCGCAGGCGGGAGCTCTCTGACGGCCTCCGCGAGCTTCCGCAGTTTGGGGCCGACGAGCGCTGCGGGGTCCATGGCGGCTATTTCGGTGCGGCGCTCATCTTCCCGTGCCTTGCGCTCGTCGGCGGTAAGCGGCCGTGGAATGAGGGTCAATTCCACTGGCGGTGAAGTTCGCGGTGGGATCGGGGATTCGGTGACGGTCGGTGCGGCGGCAGCGCTGAAGCCGTCGGCGAACGCACGCAGGGACTGTTCGATCCCTTTGCCGAAGCCGCGAATCGGCGCTTCGAATTGTTCTCGGGTGAACGGTAATACGCCGGATCCGGCCACGGCGCCGAACAGCGCCGCACTGATCACGCTGCGGTGGTGCTCGGCTACTGCCATGAAGTCGGACGCTATCAGTCGCTTCGATCCGCGCCGGGCCACGTCCAGCAGCGTCGCGCTGTCGACCCGACCGTCGCCGAGAGCCATCTTCTCGTCGATCGAATACACCCTGTGTGTGGAGGTGAACAGGGTGGTTCGATCCGGTGTTGTGAAACCACGTTGGACGGCGCGGGCCGCTTCCATCAGCTCGGAGGCAATCACGATGTCCACTTCACCGGGGGTGGGGAACACACTCAGCACAGGTTCGCTGCGTCCGGTTCCGGTGATGTGGCCGGTTCGGGAGGGCGGGAACAGTTCCACGTAGTACACGGTGGATCCGGTGCGCTGGGCGACACCGGGCACAGACGTGGTCTGGGCGAAGTAGTCGGCTGACTCGGCGACTTCCACGATCCAGTCGGAGAGCACGCCGCCGCCTTCGCCGCCCATGGCCAGGATCGCGACTGTTATGGGGCGCTGTCCGGTGTACCAACCTGTCATGGTGTTACCTCGAATCCGGCGGCGCGGCGCTCTATTCCGCGCGCGAGCATGGTGATCCACCAGGTGCGCAGCCGGGCCAGCATGCGATCGCGCCGGGTGGGGTTGTAGACAACGTCCGTTCGGTAGAAGGACGGACACAACACGGCCGCATGCGCGTTGGCGCCGCACACTCCGCATCCGACGCAGCTGTCGAGCACGGTCGCGATGGGATCGGTGCGCATGGGGTCGGGGTTGTCGGTGATGGTCAGCGAGGGGCAGCCGGAGATGCGGATGCAGGCGTGGTCACCGGTGCAGGTCTCCGGGTCGACGCCGAAACGTTCGCGGACCACCCGCTCGCCGGCGTGCAAGGCCTGTGCCCGCTGCGGCTTCTCCCGTCGTTGCCGGTTGAGCTGGCATTCGCTTTGCATGACAAGGACTTTCGGCCCTGTCTCATCGGTGGTGAGCGCATCGACGAAGGTGTCGCGCACGGTGGTGACGTCGTAGGTGTTGTCTATGGTCCTGGCCCAGTTGACACCGATGCCGCGGACGGCCCGCTCGATGGGATGTTTGGTGGAGCGGGTCGGCAGGTCGGCGTGCGAGGAGAGCACGTCCTGACCTCCAGTGGCGGCGGCGTAATCGTTGTCGACGACTACCAGTAGCTGGTCGTTCTTGTTGAAGACCGCGTTGCCGACGCCGCTGCTCAGCCCGTTGTGCCAGAAGCCCCCGTCGCCCATCATCGCGATGGTTCGGCGGTCGGAGCCCTTCGAGTTCAGCGCCGCGGCAGCCGCCGAACCGAGGCCATAGCCCATGGTTGTCGCCCCCAGATCGAACGGCGCGTTTATCGAAAACAAGTGACAGCCGATGTCGGCACTGATGTGATGTTCACCCGTTTCGCGTTCGGCGAGTTTCAATCCGCTGAAGATGGGTCGCTCCGGGCATCCGGTGCACAGCCCGGGCGGCCGGGGCCGCACGATGTGCGGCTCGACCCGGACCGCGAACGGGCTCGCCGGGTCATCGGCTGAGCGCAGGAGCGCGGGTTCGGCAGTGATCACCTCGGGCAGATAGCTGCTGAGAAAACTATGCACTCCACGCGTGACGACCAGCGAGGTGTACTCGCCCGCCATGGTCAGCATGTCCTTGCCGTGCAGTTTTGTGGGTATGTCGGCACGGCGCAGGATGGCGTTGATGTTCTGTTCGATGAAGTCCGGCTGGCCTTCTTCGATCAGCAGCACCGAGCGCTTGCCAGTGCAGAATTCGATGACTTCTTGGTCGATCACCGGGTAGGCAACGTTCATTACGTACACCGGTACCCGAGTGTTGCCGAACGCATCCGAGCAGCCGAGCAGTTCCATCGACCGGTTGAGGGTGTTGTACAGCCCTCCTTGAACGATGATTCCGACGTCAGCGAGGTCATCGCCGAACACCTCATTGAGCCCGTGGTCGCGGATGTGCTGCACCGCGGCAGGCCACCGGTTTTCGATCTTTTCCTTCTCATGTTGAAAGTTGGCCGGCGGCAGCACGATTCGACTCACGTCGCGAGCGGGCCGCCGGGTCGCTTCGGTGACCGTCATCGGAGGCCGCTTGTTGTCTTCGGCCTCGAACGCTCCATGCAGGTGACAAGAGCGCAGCCGCAGCAGCAAGAACACAGGGGTATTGCTCGCCTCCGACAACTCGAAGCCGGATTTGACCGCGTCCACGATCGCAGTGATGTTCGGCCGCGGATCCAACAGCCACATCTGCGATTTCATCGCGAACGCGTGCGAACGCTCCTGCATGATGCTCGAGCCCTCGCCGTAGTCCTCGCCGAGAATGATGAGTGCTCCGCCGGTGACGCCGCCGCTGGCCAGATTCGCCAGGGCGTCGGCAGCCACGTTGGTGCCCACGGTCGACTTCCATGTCACCGCGCCACGTAGCGGATAGTGCACCGACGCGGCCAGCATCGCCGCCGCGGTAGCTTCCGAGGCGCTGTTTTCGAAATAGACGCCGAGCTCGTCGAGTACATCTTTGGAATCGCCGAGCACGTCCATGAGATGGGAGATCGGTGCGCCCTGGTAGCCGCCGACATAGGCGACGCCGGCCTGCAGCAGCGCCTTGGTGACTGCCAGGATCCCCTCCACATGCAGGGTCGTACCGGAGCCCTGCCGCAGTTTGCCGACCTCGTTCGCAAAAGACCGTTCCGCCATGGTTTTCCCTCCCTTATCCGGCGTCGCGTTCGACGAGTGCGAGCACCCGCGCCGGGCTGCCGGACCCGCCGACGATCGGCAGCGGGGACACGATCAGCAGGGCGCCGGTGGCGGGCAGTCGGGCGAGGTTGCGCAGACTGGTCAGGCCCCATTTGTTGGCGCCGAGCAGCTGGCTGTGGCACGGGAAGGGCGGTTCGAACCCAGCGGCCGCACCGGCGTCGGTGCCGACGGTTTCCACGCCGAGTCCGGTCAGTGCAGACTCTTCGGCCAGCCACTTGGCGCAAGCGGCGGAAACGCCGGGTGTGTGCCCGTCATTGGTGAACGCGGCCGCATCCTCACCTCGGGATTCCCATCCGGTGCGATAGATCAGCCAGCCGCCCGCCGGGAGCGGTCCGTGCTCGTTCTCCCAGCGGCGGATGTGATCGATTTCCAACAGGAATTCCGGGTCGTCCGCGACCTCAGCGGTCATGTCGATCAGTGCAACGGGCGCGAACAGTGTGCGCATCGGGGCTTGCGAGACATCGTGTCCGTCACGGCCGCTCAACCAGTGCACCGGTGCGTCGAGATGGGTGCCCGTGTGCTCGCCGGTGTGGATGTTGTTCCAGTACCAGGCGGGCCCGCGGTCGTCGTAGCGGCTGATCTCCTCGAGTCGGAACGGGACGGTGTTGGCCAGTGGCGGCGGCAGCTGCAGGATCGGGGTGGACTCCTGCAACGGAGTAGTGAGATCGATGATGTCGACAGCGCCGGAGCGGGTCGCTTCGATGACGGCGTTGAGCAGAGACATCGTGGCTCCTGGGGTGAGGTAACTGGTGTCGAAGTCTGATGCGGTGGATCGGGCCGAGCTATCCACAGCACGCGGCGGTTGTCCGGCCGGCGCAATCCACCGGCGGCGCTGTTCAATGTGCACGGAACAGTCTGCGCAGCTTGCGATTTCGCGTGAGCGTTCGCGCTACGAGGTGTCCCGATCCGCCGCTCAATCCGGGGCCGGGATGCGTGGATGCGCCGATCTGCCACAATCCGGACACGGGTGTCGCATGCCGTCCGGCGGAGGGCAGGGGGCGCCACAGGTAACTTTGGTCCAATTCGCACGAACCCCCGTAGGGATCGCCCGTGACGGCATTCGGGTTGTGTGCGGCCAGATCGGCCGGGGTGATGACGTCGACCGCGAGCACTTTTCGGGGAAGGTCGGGAGCGTGGGTGGCGATTCGCGCCAATACACGATCGGCGAAACTCCGTGCCAGCGCCGGAGTCCAGCCATGAGTGGTATCCAGCGCTCCGGCCGCATCGCCTACCGGTGCGAATGGGACTTCCTGCAGTTGCAGCCAGAGTGCGGCCGTACCCTCCGGCACCCTGCTGGGGTCGAGCAGGTACTGCTGGCCGACGACGACGGTCGGTCGGCGGGGGAGCAGCCCGGCTTCGGCCTCGGCGCAGGCGATTCCGGTGCTGTCGGATCCATCGGAGACGTGAATCAACGGAATGTCCCGCAATCGGGTGTCGGCCCAGTCCAGCGGTGCCGACAAAGCGACATGGACTTGCATTTCCGCGCGGCCGTAGCGGAAGGTGGCAGCCTCGGCGCGGATGGTGGATGACACTGCGTCAGGTGGTAACAGCTTGTCGTACAACGCGGTTGGCGTCACCGAAGCGAGCACCGCGCGGCGGGCGTAGGTGGCGTGGCCATTGGCGACGACCCCGACTGCTCGGCCGTGGTCCACGAGGATCCGCTCCACGAAGGTGGAAGTTCGCACCACGACGCCCAGGGAACGCAGCAGTGACTCGAACGCTGTCAGCAGCCCGGAGGATCCGCCGGCGACCACCGGCAGTCCGGCCCCGTGCAGGGTGGTCGCGAGCAGCGGAATCATCAGTCCGCCTGAAGCATGATCCGGAGAGAGACCGGCGTGCAGCAGCCACGGTGCATAGAGGTGATCGACCTCGTGGCCGCGAAACTCGCGGCGCGCGAATCCGCGACCGCTGGTGAGCGCCATCCGCAGCCAGTCTTCAGTGCCGCGTCGCCCGCCGCGGATCAGCCCGGCCAGTGGTCGGAGGGCGGACGGCGAGCGCAGTTCGGCGTCCATCAGTCCGCCGATCGGTGCCGCACTCGCCGCAAGCCGGGCCAGCATCGCGAGATATGCGGTTCGGTCGTGGGGGTCAGCGAACTCCATGACGGTGCGTTCCGGATCGCGGTGTGCGATGGTGACGCGGCCGTCGTCGGCAATGCTGGCGGTCACCCATTCTTCGGTGTTGCGGAATTCGAGTCCGTGTTCGTGCAGGTAGGGTCCGAGGCTCGCATAGGCGGCGCCGGAGACGAACAAGGGATGCCAGGACGAGTAGGTGTCGTGCCGGTAGCCGGGAAGAGTGCGTTCTTCGGTGGCGATGAATCCACCGATCTCCGCATTACGCTCCAGCACCTGCACCGACCAGCCGGCCAGTGCCAACTCGGCCGCGGCCACCAGCCCGTTGACCCCTGAGCCGACGACAATCGCGTCGGCCTCGGTTGTGATGTCGGTCATAGGACGCACGGTAGGGTTGCGGGACTTGCTCGGCTATACGCTGCGCGCGGCATCTGTCCGGATCGTGCGGTCCGATGGCCCGGGCCGACGGTGCGACCCGAGCTCGAATCTCACGCCCGCCGATATCCAACCAGGATGGAATCGTCGACATCGGGCAGGTTGACGACGATATTGTCCGGAGTGCGGCAGGTCAGCCAGACCAGCTTCTCGGTGGTGCTCATGTTCACCTCGACGTGCGGCATGAACGGTGGCACGAATACGAAATCGCCCTCGCTCATGTCGACGTACTCCGCATAGTTCTCCCCGTAGTAGATGCGTGCCTTCCCGGTGAGGACATAGCCGCCGGTCTCCGCTTCGCCGTGGTGATGGGGCAAGGAACGATAGCCGGGTTCGTTGGTCACCTTGCCGTACCAGATCTTGGTCGCCGGGGTGTGCTGCGGGCTCACGCCCGAGACGCGCACCGCGCCACCGGACTGTGCCGTCTCGGTGTACTCCGCTCCGGCTCTGGTGACAATCGGAGCGACCTGGATGGTGGAGTCGCTGGTCATCATGATTCCTTTCCGTCCCGCTGGGCGGGCTCGATATCATTGGGGGACAGGGTGATTCGATTGCGCAGCAGGCCGATGCCCTCGATTTCGGTCTCGACGACATCGCCGGCACGCAGGTAGCGCGGCGGGTCCGCCGCGATGCCGACACCCCCCGGCGTGCCGGTCAGTACGACGTCACCGGGACGCAGCACGGTGAACGCGGAGATGTACGACAGCAGGGTCGCCGGATCGAAGACGAGGTCGTCGGTGGCCCCGGTCTGCTCCTCGGCGCCGTTGACTCGGCAGACGATGCGGAGGCCATCGGCGGGGTCGGCCTCGTCGGGCGTCACCAGATCAGGACCCAGTGGAGTGGTGGCGTCGAATGCCTTGCCTTGCAACCACTGTGAAGTCCGTCGCTGCCAGTCGCGCACCGAGAAGTCGTTCGCGACGGTGTATCCGGCTATGGCTGCCCGCGCCGTGTCGCGATCGGCCCGGCGCAGGGTGGCGCCCACAACGATCGCGAGTTCGGCCTCCCAGTCGAACAGCACCGTTTCGGGCGGGCCGGGCAGGGCGATGTCGGCGTCCCAGGCAGTGAGGGTGTCGGCGAATTTCGCAAAGAGTGTGGGGAATTCGGGCGCGGCTCGACCCATCTCGGCGATGTGGGCGCGGTAATTGTGGCCGCAGCACACGATCTTGGTCGGCGCTGTCACTACCGGCGCCGACCGGCCGGGTGGCGGCTGCTCGCCGGGCAGCGGTCGGACCGAGCGCCAGTTCTGGTCCGAGAGCAGTGTGCCGACGTCGGTGGCCGTCGTTGCGTACCACTGTCCGTCGGCGCGGACTTCGGCGCGACTGCCGTGGTTGTCGCGGAGAACTGTTCGCAAACGCATCGCTGGAGACTCCAGGAATTCGGCCGGGTTGCCCGCGGCGGCTTCGAACGCGAGGAGCGGGAGCTCATATGTAGCGTTCTATTGACGACCATCAATCTAACACCATATTGTGGTTCGAGCCACCCCCACTTCGAATCGGCTCGCCGCCTGGTGGGTCTCCGCGAGAAAGAGGCGATCATGCTCGTCGACCACATCAATCCGCCCGAGCTGGTGAAACCCTCCGGGTTTGCCCACGCCACGCGGTATCGCGACATCGTTCACCTGGCGGGCCAGACGGCCTTGACGACCGAGGGGACGATCGTCGACGGCGGGATCGTCGCCCAGTTCCAGCAGGCGCTGGCCAATGTGATCGCGGCGCTTGAGGCTGCGGGTGGAAAGCCGGAGAATCTACTGTCGGTAACCATCTATCTGCTGGACATTCCCGGCTATCAGGCCAACGCCAAGGAAATCGGCCGGCTCTGGCGCGAGTTGGTTGGCGAGGCGTACCCGGCGATGGCTGGAATCGGTGTCACCGCGCTCTGGCAACCCGAAGCGCTCGTGGAGATTCAGGCCGTAGCCGCGCTGGGCTCCGAACGGGCCTGATGTCACCGGCTCGGTGCGGCCTCGCATGGCGCTACATCGACGACGGTTATCTAGAAGCGATAAAATTGTATTGGCCTCACCAGTTCGAAAGGGCCGAGCTTGATGCTCACACCCTCTGCGCACAAAGACACCTTCTGCCGGGACAATCTCCCGCCCGAAGCCGACTGGCCCGATCTGGTCTTCGACCTGGCAGGGCTGCGCTACCCCGATCGACTCAACTGCGCGAGCGCCTTGCTCGATGCGACGGTAGCGGTTCATGGCCGGGCCAGGCCCTGCCTGCATTCCGAGTCCGAAACGTGGACCTACGGCGATCTTCTCGACCGTGCGAACCAGATTGCGCATGTGCTGGCCGACGACTACGGCCTGGTTCCCGGAAATCGTGTGCTGTTGCGCGCTCCCAATACCCCGTGGCTGGTTGCCTGCTGGTTCGGTGTCGTCAAGGCGGGTGGGGTGGTGGTGACCACCATGCCCCTGCTGCGTGCCACCGAACTGACCAAACTGATCGAGCTGACCCGCCCGGCGCTAGCTTTGTGCGATCACCGGCTGCTCGACGAACTGTCCGCGGCCGACACGGCCTTGCGCATTGCCGCGGTCGGAGGGCCAGGTGACGATGACCTGGTCCGGCGCGCAGCAGCGAAGTCGGTCGCCTACACCGATGTGCGGACCAGTGCCGACGACGTGGTGCTGCTTGCGCCGACCTCGGGTACGACCGGAATGCCGAAGGTCGCCATGCACTTCCACCGCGACGTGCTGGCCATTGCCGACACCTTCTCCGCACATGTGCTGCGACCGCACGGCGCTGATGTCTTCATCGGGACACCGCCTCTGGCATTCACCTTCGGCCTCGGTGGGCTGGTGATGTTCCCGCTCTCCGTCGGAGCGTCGGTCGTGCTGCTGGAGAAGCCCGATCCGGATGCGCTCGTCGCCGCGATCGAGAAGTATTCGGTGACAGTGCTTTTCACTGCGCCGACCGCGTACAAGTCCTTGATCAAGCGCGACGACCCAGAGCGGCTGAAATCCCTACGCCGGTGCGTTTCGGCCGGTGAACATCTGCCAGAGGCCGTTTTCGAGCGGTTTCACGAACGGACCGGGCTGAAGATCATCAATGGTCTCGGTGGCACCGAGCTGCTTCATGTCTTCATCTCGGCGGCTGACGACGACATTCGCGCCGGTTCCACCGGTAGGGTCGTGCCCGGATTTCGCGCCGAGATCCAGGACGACGACGGCAATCCGGTACCTGATGGCACTCCCGGCCAGCTGGCGGTGCAGGGACCAACAGGGTGTCGGTATCTGGCCGATCCCCGTCAGCGTCAGTATGTGCGCAATGGCTGGAATCTGACCGGCGACACCTACACTCGCGACGCCGACGGCTACTTCTGGTACCACGCCCGCAGCGACGACATGATCGTCTCCGCCGGATACAACATCGGTGCACCGGAGGTCGAGGCGGTCCTCGACCAGCACCCGGATGTGGTCGAGAGTGCTGTGATCGGGGTTCCCGATGAGGACCGCGGCATGATCGTCCACGCGGCGGTGGTGCTCCGGCAGGGCGTCGCGGGCGACGCGGCGAAGGCTCGGGAGCTCCAGGACTTCGCCAAAAGCACTGCGGCACCGTACAAGTACCCGCGCAGTATCGAATTCGTCGACAGTCTGCCCCGCAATCCCAGCGGCAAGCTACAGCGGTTCAAGGTGCGTGCGAACTGGGGGACGCGATGACCGACATCGTGATTGAGCGTGTCGTGGACTGGCAGGACACCGACGCGGCTGGGCATTACCACCACAGTACGGTCGTGCGCTGGGTGGAGGCGGCCGAAGCCGCACTGCTCGACCGAATCGGGTTGCGCTGGCTGTTCGGCCGTATTCCACGAGTGCGATACGAAGTCGATTACCTGGAGCGCCTCTGGTTCGGCGATACCGCGGCGATCAGCCTGTCGGTGGGCAATGTCGGCCGATCCTCCCTCCGGTACGACTTCATCATCACCAGGATTCCCGCGGTGACGCAGCCACCACGATCGGAACCGTCGACGATCGCGGCCCGCGGCGTCCTGACAGCCGCCTATGTGCCCGACGCCGACAGGGGCTCGCTGCCATGGCCCGACAACATTGCCGCGGCCTTGCGCGGCGCCCCGCTGCCCGAATTCGGCTCGGCCGAGTCGAGCTGGCAGCCAACTGAATTCGAACCGACCTCGACCCGAAGAGTGTGAAGCTTCATGCGTATCGCCGTGATCGGCGGAGGGCCCGCAGGGCTGTACTTCTCCGCCTTGATGAAACAACTCGACCCCACCCACGACATCACCATCTGGGAGCGCAATGCTCCCGACGACACCTTCGGTTTCGGTGTGGTGTTTTCCGACGAGACCCTCGGTGCTATCGAGCATGCCGACGAGGAGATCTATCGTGCGATGAGCGAGCAATTCGCCCGCTGGAGCGACATCGATATCCACTACCGTGGTGAGGTCCGTACCTCCGGCGGTCAGGGGTTCGCGGCGATGAGCCGCAAGGAGTTGCTGCACATCTTGCAGCGGCGATGCGCCGATCTTGGTGTCACCATCCATTTCCGCACGCTCGCGCCGGATGTGGAGGAGTTGTCTGCCACCCATGATCTGGTGCTTGCGGCCGATGGTCTCAACTCCGTGGTGCGGACCCGTTTCGCGGATGTGTTCGGCCCGGATCTGGATCGGCGGCACAACAAGTACATGTGGCTGGGTACAGACCGGGTGTTCGAGGCATTCGAGTTCTTCATCAAGCACACGCCGTACGGAGTCATGCAGGTACACGGCTATCCGCTCAGTGCCGAGCAGAGCACATTCATCGTGGAGATGCACGAATCTGTGTGGCGGAAGGCCGGCTTCGACGCATTCGCCGACCGCGCGTTTTTGCCCGGCGAGAACGACGAGAAGTCCATCGCGCTACTGGCGGAGATCTTGGCCGACGAGTTGGACGGCCACGGTCTGCAGGCCAACAACTCGCGGTGGATCGACTTCACCACGGTCCGCAACCGGACGTGGCGGCACGGCAATGTCGTCCTGATGGGGGATGCCGCGCATACCGCGCACTTCTCCATTGGCTCGGGCACGAAACTGGCCATGGAAGATGCCCTCGCGCTCGCCGCCTGTCTGCACGAAAACGACTCCGTCGCAACCGGTCTGGAAAAGTACGAGCAGGAGCGGCGGCCCGTCGTGGAGTCCATTCAACGGGCAGCCCAGGCCAGCCTGGAGTGGTTCGAAGCTATCGGCAACTACACCGATCAAGCACCGGATCAGTTCGCTTTCAATCTCCTCACGCGCAGTCGCCGCATCACCTACGACAACCTGCGGCTGCGTGACAACGGATTCGTGAACCGGATCGACGGGTGGTACCTCTCGATCCAGGACGACACGCCGCAGAACGCGGCAGCGATCGGCGACGAAACTCGTCCGCCCATGTTCTACCCGTTGCGGCTCAAGGGAATCGAGCTACCCAACCGGATCGTTGTCTCACCGATGGACATGTACTCCGCCGTCGACGGTGTGCCCACCGATTTCCACCTGGTGCATCTGGGTAGCAAGGCGCTCGGCGGCGCTGGGCTGGTAATGACCGAGATGGTGTGTGTGTCGGCGGAGGGGCGCATCACGCCCGGCTGCGCAGGGCTGTACACCACCGAACAAGAGCGGGCGTGGGCCCGGGTCGTGGACTTCGTGCACGCCAATTCCCGCTCGAAGATTGGTGTGCAACTGGGGCATTCCGGCCGCAAGGGCGCCACCAAGGTCATGTGGGAGGGCATCGACGACCCGCTCGACACCGGCGGCTGGGACACCGTCGCCCCGTCTGCCATCCCCTACGGACCCGACAGCCGCACCCCGCGTGAGATCACGTGCGAGGAGATGGACGAGATCACCGAACAGTTCGCTCGGTCGGGCCGGGCCGCCGCCCACGCCGGGTTCGACCTGCTCGAACTGCACTGTGCGCATGGATATCTGCTGTCTTCCTTCCTCTCCCCACTGGCCAATCAGCGCACCGATGACTTCGGCGGCTCGCTCGAGAACCGTTTACGCTTCCCGCTGCGCGTCTTCGATGCGATCCGAGCGGTGTGGCCCGCGGATCGGCCACTGTCGGTGCGTATTTCGGCCACCGACTGGGCAGAGGGGGGCAACACCGTCGACGACGCTGTCGAGATCGCTCGCGCATTCGCCGAACACGGAGCCGATGTGCTGCATGTGTCCTCCGGCCAGGTGGTCAAGCATGAGAAGCCTGCGTTCGGGCGCAGCTATCAGACGCCGTTCGCGGACCGGATCCGGCAGGAGGTCGGTGTGCCCCACGGCATCTCGGTGGTGGCGGTCGGTGCCATCTCGTCCTACGACGATGTCAATTCGGTCCTGCTCGCCGGGCGTGCCGACCTGGTGGCGATCGGCCGCGCTCATCTGTGGGATCCGCAGTGGACACTGCATGCCGCTGTGGACCAGCAGTATGTCGGCGCGGCGGCGGAATGGCCCGCGCCCTTCCGCGCTGGTAACCGCAAACCGCCTAACGGCCGCACCGACGGCCCGCCCCCGCGTCTTCAGCTGATCCGCGCGGCTGCAGGAGCAACGACCCTCCGGCGACGCTGGCAGCCGCCGGAGGTCGGTGTGAGTCGCTGAGTACGTTCGCGCAGGATCTGTTCGACGTCTCCCGCCCGGCAACGGGCGGGGGATTTGCCTTGTGGTGTGGGCTATTTCCGGGCGGCGCGGTCACGTTCCAGTCGAAGTGTCTGCGACGGCGATTCGCCATAGCGATCACGGTAAAGGATCGAGAAACGGCCCGGGTGCAGGAATCCCCACCGGATCGCGATATCGGTCACCGTGGCGGTTATCGGATCGGCCTGCAACAGGTCGGTCCGCACGCGCCGCAGTCGTACATCGCGCAGGTATGCCATCGGTGTCGTGTCGTAGTAGCGGCGGAAGCCGTCCTGGAGCGTGCGTGTGCTCACGCCGATTGCCTCGGCGATGTCGTCGATGGTGAGGGGTTCATGGGCGTGGGCTTCGATCAGATCCGCGGCCTGCGCGATGGGCCGGGCCACGGTCGGCTGTGGTCGCCGGTCGAGCTCGTCGCGGTAGTTGTGCGGCTGGCCGAGCAGCAGCTGGCTGACGAGGAGCCCTTCGAATTCCCGGACCGGTATGGATTCCGGGATCTCGGCCGAGCCGACGGCCTCGGTCAACAGCTTGAACAGCCCGCTCCAGGTGCGGCCGGCCGGGGTCGTGAGATCCATCCGCGGGGTGAATACGAGGGGCGTGGTCGGTTCCCTTCCGAGCTTCTTGCGCAGCACGTCATGAACCGATGCGCGATCCAAGCGCAGCAGCAGTTGCCGATTCGCCCCTTCCCACGACATCGATACTCGCGGTCCGGGATCGAGTACCGAGGCCACTTCCGGTGTGGAGGTGAAACTTTCGGCTCCAACGGTGATCGTGGCGCGACCGACGAGCGGGACCTGGACGAGGTAGAAGTCGTCGAGGTCGCGCGGGTCGATGCGGACATCGGTGCCGTACTCCAGGTAGTACACGCCCACGCTGTTCCAGCGCAGGCCGTTGAAGTGTGCGTCGAGTCCGGTACCGCGGCTCAGTGGTGACAGCCGGTGATCGCAAAAGGCCTGGCCGACGGTGTCGCGTACGACGTCGGGGTCGCTGGAGGCCGCAAGGCGGTACCGGCTGAGCGGGCGGTCATCATGCTTCATGCTTCCTCCAGGCGACACACGCACGCATATCGTCTTCCTGACCGTCGTCATGATTGCGCGTTACCAGTTTGTTCCATCCCGGCGTCATGCGTGTCAAGAACCGCCGGATCGACGCTGTGCGGACAAGCTCCGCGTTTGCGGGATAGCCGACGATCCAGCCGCTCCTTACCGTGACTCGGGTCACATTAGCGTGCGTAGTTCGGAGGGCAGCATGTCAATCCCAATCTCACTGTCCACGAAAACGGCGATCGTTACAGGTGGCGCCACCCTCTTCGGGACCGGTGTCGTAGCCGAGCTCGTCGCCGCGGGCGCGCAGGTGGTGGTAGCCGATATCGACGAGGTGGGAGGGGCGGCGGTTGCCGAGAAGTTCGACCGGGCCGTGTTCGTCCGGACCGACATCACCAGCGATGAATCCATCCGACGTTGCGTCAGTGCGACGGTCGAAAGGTTCGGCTCGCTCGATGTCCTGGTCAACCTGGCCTGCTCGTACGGAGACGATGGCGCGGACACCGACCGGGCAACCTGGTTGCGGACCCTGGACGTCAACCTGGTCAGCGCGGTGCTGTTCGCTGCCACCGCCCGTCCCCATCTGACGCGGAGCCGCGGAGCCATCGTCAACCTGAGCTCGATTTCGGCGAAGGTCGCGCAGGCCGGTCGGTGGGTATACCCAGCAAGCAAGGCCGCTATCGCCCAGGTCACCCGCAGCATGGCGTTGGATTACGCCGCTGACGGTATCCGAGTGAATGCGGTGAGCCCGGGCTGGACCTGGTCGAAAATCATGGACGAGCTGTCCGCCGGCGACCGCGCGCACACCGATTCCGTCGCAGCGCCCTTCCACTTGCTCGCCCGCACCGGCGACCCATCCGAGGTGGGTCGTGTGATCGCCTTTCTTGCCTCCGAAGCGGCGTCGTTCGTCACCGGCGCCGACTGGGCCGTCGACGGCGGCTACTCCGCTCTCGGCCCAGAGCAGACCGTGAGTGCCATCCCGCAACTCGCCGCCGAGAGCGCTCCGGCGCACTGACCCGAACCCGAAAATCAAAGGAACACAATGCGTACCATCACCATTATCGGTGCCGGTCAGTCCGGCCTGCAGCTCGGCATGGGTCTGCTGGATGCCGGATACGACGTCCGGATCGTGTCGAACCGCACCCCCGAAGAGATCTTCACCGGCCGGGTGACCTCCAGCCAGTGCATGTTCGGCAGCTCGCTGGCCCGAGAACATGCACTCCGTCTGGATTTCTGGGCCGAGGGATGTCCGGATGTGGACGGCATCGCGTTCACTGTTCCCGATGACAAAGGGGGTAAGGCGATCTCCTGGGCTTCCCGGCTGGACCTTCCGGCGCAATCTGTCGACCAGCGGGTGAAGATGCCACGCTGGATGGGCGAATTCGAAGACCGCGGTGGTCAGCTCGACATCCATGATGCCACCCTCGACGACCTCGAGAGATATGCGCGCGAGTCCGACCTGGTGCTGGTGGCGGCCGGCAAAGGCGACATTGCCAAGCTGTTCGAACGTGACTCGGCCCGTTCGACATTCGATCGACCGCAACGGGCGTTGTCGCTCACATACGTGACCGGTATGGCACCCCGCGAACCGTATTCGGCAGTGTCGTTCAATATGATTCCCGGAATCGGCGAATACTTCGTATTCCCGGCGCTGACCACGACCGGCCCGTGCGAGATCATGGTCATCGAGGGTGTGCCCGGCGGTCCGATGGACTGCTTCGGTGGTGTCACCGACCCGCACCAGCACCTCGAGGCCGCGAAGAAGATCGTCGAAACCTACCTGCCGTGGGAGGGCGAACGTTGCCGCGACCTCAAGCTCACCGACGACCTGGGCGTGCTCGCCGGTCGTTTCCCGCCCACCGTGCGCCGCCCGATCGGGGTGCTTCCTTCGGGTACTCCCGTGCTCGGCATGGCCGACGTCGTCGTGCTCAACGACCCCATCACCGGGCAGGGATCCAACAACGCCGCCAAATGCGCCGCCTCCTATCTGGCGAGCATCCTCGAGCACGACGAGCGCCCCTTCGACCGGCAGTTCATGCACGACACGTTCGAAAGGTATTGGGACTACGCGAAGTACGTGGTGACCTGGACCAATGCGCTCCTGGTTCCTCCACCCGAACACGTACTGGCGATGTTGGGCGCGGCCGGAACGAGTCCGCGTATCGCTCGGCGCTTCGCCAACGGTTTCGACGATCCGCGGGACTTCTTCCACTGGTTCATGGACCCCGACAGCGCGCGGTCGTACCTCGACGACCTCGCTCCGGCGGCATGAACGCCCAAGAGCCCCACCGTATCGCCATCATCGGGGCAGGGCAGGCCGGAGCCTTGCTGGCGCTGGGGCTGCGGCGCCACGGCTGCACGGTAACCTTGATCGGCGACCGCCACCCCGACGAGGTCCGGACCGGTTCGGTGCTGTCGAGTCAATGCCTGTTCGGGTCAGCCTTACGGGTCCTGAGCCGCATCGTCGACGTCGAGGAAGACGCCCCCGCTATCGACCGTCTTGCACTGAGCATCGACGGTGTGGGGGAAGTGGTTTCGGCGTTCGAGACTCCTGCGTACTCGATCGACCAGCGCGTGGCCTGCGCCGCCTTGATCGAGGCGTTCATCGCCGAGGGTGGGAGTTTCCACGTCGAGGACGTCACCGTAGAGCGTCTGGATTCCCTTGCGGCACAACATAGTCTGACCATCGTGGCCACCGGTACCGGCGACCTGGGCCGGATGTTCGTCCGCGATCGGGTGCGGTCGCCGTACGACCGTCCGAAGCGGGCGCTGGCCGTGGCGTATGTGCGCGGTCTGCTGCCCGACGACTCCGGCGCCGACCTCACCATCTCGGTGATGCCGGGGGTAGGGGAGGTGATAACGCTGCCGGCGCTCACCACCTCCGGCCCGTGCTCGATCCTGGTCGTCGAAGCGATCCCGGGCGGACCGATGGATCGCTTCGACAACGTGAAGACACCGGACGAGCATCTGCGACGGTGCGTGGAGATCCTCGACGACGCGTTTCCGAAGATCGCGGCCCGAGCCCGCGATATCGAGCTGACCGATGACGGCGGTGTGCTGCGTGGCCGGTTGACGCCCACGGTGCGACGGCCGGTGGCCTTCACCGCGTCCGGGCATCCGGTGTTGGGGCTGGCCGACGCGGTGGTGCTCAATGATCCGCTGACCGCGCAGGGTGCGAACAACGCTGTCCATGCGGCAGGTATCTACCTCGATGCGGTATTACGGCACGGCATGAAGGCGTTCGACACCGAGTGGATGCACGAGGTATTCGAATCCTTCTGGCGCAACTGGGGGCGGTGGTCCGTGGCGTGGACCAACCGCATGCTCACCGAGATTCCCGAGCATGTGCTGGATTTCGTGCGGATCGCCGCGGACGAGCCAGCGGTGGCCGGGTTGTTCGCAGCTGGATTCGACGACCCCAGCGCCATGCACGACTGGTGGTTCGACCGGTCCGATGCCGAGCGCATGCTCGATGCGGTCCGGTCCGAATCGAATGCGGTCGACCCGCGGGACTTGCGAAATGCCCTCGGACTGTACGCGACCGGTGTCACGGTGGTGACCGCACGCGCACCCGATGGCCGCAAGGTTGGGGTGACCGCCAATTCGTTCACCTCGGTCTCGCTGGATCCACCGCTGGTCGCCTGGTGCCCGGCCAAGAAGGCACCGAGTCTGCCCGACCTTGTCGCGGCGTCGCATTTCGCCGTGAACGTGCTCGCCGCCGACCAGCACGAGCTCTCGCGGCAGTTCGCCACGCCCGCGCCGGACAAGTTCGCCGGTGTGGCCCACCACGACGGCATCGCGGGAGTTCCATTGCTGGACAACAGCATCGCGCGCTTCCAGTGCCGGACCGTACAGCGGGTAGAAGCCGGTGATCATGTCATTTTCATCGGCGAGGTCGAGCAGTTCGACACCTGTAATGGTCAGCCGCTGGTCTTCCACTCCGGGGGTTATCGAATCGCCGCCGATCATCCCGACTTCTCTTGAACGACAAGGGCGCTCGTCCACCGGTCGTCCGCACGAACGATTAATCGACATGGGCGAGTGTATCGGCGTCACGGAAGAATCCGACGAGAGCTTCGCCGCCCACCTGGCCGTACCGAAGCGGGGCTCCAGACGGCCTGCCGGACCCCGCCGAGCTGCTCGTTTCCGGCGTTGTGCAGGACGTAAGCGGCTGGAAAAGACCCCGCCGTCGAACGCGCTGATGGCCAATTGGGCCGACAGCGCAGGCAGGCCGATCGGTTGAACGAATCCTCGAAGAGGTGGTGGTTGCCGTGGTGTGGCCACCACCTGTTCCCATGATGTAGATTGTCGGTGACGATCGAAATCGTAACTCTATATAGCTGCTGCCGCAGTTCGTACCTGCGAGCTACGCTCTGAACGGATGGATCGATGCAGACCGAAACCCCGACCACATCCACGATCTTCACTGCGGCGGTAACGCTGACGCCGACCGAGCCGCAGCACTTCGATTTGGCCTTCGACGCCACCACTCAACCATGTCCATGGCCCAAGGCTTACGGAGGCGATCTGGTGGCACAGGCCGCGGCGTCGGCGATGCGGTCCGTAACCGATGGCAAGACTCTGCATTCGATGCACAGTTACTTCCTCCGCCCTGCCGATATCGGGGCGGTAGTGCGCTACGAGGTGGAGTTGCTACGAGATGGGCGCGGCTACAGCACCCGCCAGGTTCGGGGTTATCAGAACGGCAGGCCGGTCTACGTATGCCTGGCCAACTTTGCTGCTGGTGAATCCGGCGGTACCTTCGCCGGGCACATTACGACTCCCGTCCCCGATCCGGACGAGTTGCCCAGCTCCGCGCGATATCTCGCCGACCGTCACGGCGGGACCATGACCGACGAGTCGAAAACCTACTGGTCCGAAGGCCGAAGCTTCGACATGCGCCACGTACCAGGTCCTGTATACCTGACGGTTGAAGGAAAGCAGGCACCGCACCAGGCGGTGTGGGTGAAACCATTCGACCCGCTTCGCCCGGTTGACGGTCTCACCGATACCCAACGCGACCTCGCCGCCCTCGCGTACGTCTGTGACTACACCATCCTCGAACCCGTCCTGCGAGTGCTCGACCTGCCATGGGCCCGGCCCGGCCTGGTCACCGCCAGCCTCGACCACGCGATGTGGTTTCACCGCCCCGGCCGGGTCGGCGACTGGCTGCTCTACCTTCAAGAAGCGGTCGCCGCTGACGCTGGGCGCGGCGTAGGAATCGGTCGCTTCTATGACCGCGACCAGCGTCACCTGGCAACTGTCTTGCAGGAGGGAATGATTCGCGCCTCGTGACCCAGGGGACGTATGGTGCAAATATGACGACAGAGCTGGAAGTGGTGCCGAATGTGCGCGGACGAGAAGCTCGCCTCGCTCAGTTGATCATCACCATCTTCGGCCTGTGCGCGCGTGCCGAGGGAAACTGGCTGTCCACGGCGTCGATTATCGCGCTGATGGCAGATCTGGGAGTAGATGCCCAGGCGGTCCGATCCTCCATATCACGGCTCAAGCGGCGCGGCGTACTACTGAGCGAACAGAACGCTGGTGCGGTCGGATACTCCCTTTCGGAATCGACGCTGGAGGTGTTGGCCGAGGGCGATGTGAGAATCTTCCATCGTGCCAGGGCATCCGAGGAAGACGGTTGGATCCTGGTCGTTTTCTCAGTGCCCGAGTCGGAGCGCGAGAAACGCCATGCGCTCCGATCGGGCCTGACCCGGCTCGGATTCGGCACCGCAGCACCGGGAGTCTGGGTCGGCCCCGGAACGCTGGCCCGAGAGACCCGTCAGATGTTGGACCGTCGCGAGTTGTCCGGCTACGTCGACATGTTCACTGGCCGCCACCTCGGATTCGGTGACATGCGCGCGAAGGTGCGTCAATGGTGGAATCTGCCAGAGCTCACTCAGCTGTACACAGACTTCCTACAGCGGTATCGGCCCATCCTCTATCAGGTAACTGCGACGAATACCGCCCCGCGGGAAGCGTTCCAGCTCTACGTCCCGATACTGACCGAATGGCGCCGGCTACCGTACCGTGATCCCGGTCTCCCATTGTCACTACTGCCCCCGGCATGGAACGGGGAGGCCGCCGGCACCTTGTTCGACGAACTGAACGAGCACCTCGCCATACTGGCCCAGAAGCACGCGCTGGCCGTAATTCATGGGCAGCGTGCGAAGAGGCGGGGTTCGGCGCGGAAGGAGCGCTGAGCCCCAACGCCGGTCGATCCGGATGTTGGGCTGCCGCATCACAACCGATCTCGACTGCATGCTCGATCAGCTTTGGTCGATCGCCGCGCGCATACGCCTGTTCGATACAGGGAGATCCGCGGTGCGTCATCAGTCAACATGCCGGAGATGCTTCTTGCTCAGACGAATCCGGTGATGTCGTCGCTGCGTTTGACGATCTGGATCGTCAGGGCGAGAACAGATTTCGCCCAATCAACCAACGCGCCGATGTAGGCGCTGTCGGCCCAGATGAGGCTGATGGTGTCGAATAGTTCCCGCAGCTGTCGCAGGGCTGGCCGGGCGCCGTCGCGGTGCTGGGTGCTCGCGCCGGTGACAGCAGACCCAAACGGGCTTCCGGTAGTAATCGCCGAAAATCCAACGAAGTTCGGGATGTGTCCTGGTAGATGGTGATTCATCGGTTCCGGGTGCGGGGCAAGGTGGTTGGTGCTCGGCTTGGCTGCCGATGAGCTGGGTCGATCCCTCGAGCACCTGAACGAACTCTCGAAGACGCTGCAGGACCGGGGCGTAGACCTGGTCGTGCTCGACCAGGGCATCGACACCTCCACCGCCATCGGCCCCATGTTCTTCCAAATCCTCGGCGCCATTGCCGAATTCGAACACGCCTGATGTCCGAACGCACCCGCGCCGGCCTGGCTGCCGCCCATGCCAGCGGACGCACCGGCGGCCAGAAGCCCAAACTCGGACCACGGCAAGTGGCGCTGGCACGGCAGTTGGTACGACGAACTCGACGCACACGGCAAGCGCTGCTATATCGTCGTCCAGATCGCCGCTGAGTTCGGCGTCACCCGGCCCACTACTGGCACCTCAACATGCCAACTCCTAGCCCCGCAACACTGTAGCTGACCAGGCGCTACGAGAACATCGTTGGATTTTCGGCGATTACTGCCGGAACCCCCAAACAGTCGACGATGCCGTGGCGTTTGCGGCCTGCCCCCTTCTTCCCTGCGCCGAAACCTGGTGGCGCTGCCGACGGTTTCGGCGGCGCGAATCGACCGCGAGTTGATGACCGCCGCGGTCGGATCGGGTTCGTGTCCCGCGGCGCGGCGACAAGCTGTGCACAGTTCGATGTGGATCGCGGTGACCTGCCTGCCGGTCCAACAGCGGGTTAACGCGGCGTAGACGGCTGACGATGCGACGGCAGCAGTCTGTTTACGGATGCCAGGTATTCAGCACTCGCTCCAGCCCGTGGCGCAGGGGAGTCAGATCGTCGGGTGCGCGTGTGAATCGATCGAAGATCAGGCCGTCGAGCAATGCGACGATGATGCGGGCATCATGATCGGGGTCGACGGAACCGGCTGCAACGGCGATTGGCCTGACTGTGCGCCACATCGCGGCAGCGCCGCTGTTGACGGCGGTTCGAACCGCAGGATTTCGGGTTCCTTCCAGTAGTAACTCATACCTTGCGATTTGGTGGATCGGGTCGCTTTCGATCCATTCGACGAGAGCTTGCTGAAGCGAGTTGTAGTCCGGCTGAGGTGAGCGGCGGGCCAGTACCAGCATCAGCTGGTGCATGAGGTCGGTCAGGCGCTTCTCGTCGAGTTCGGCGAGGCGCTCGACTGTGGCCACCACCAGATCGTTACGGGTACCGAAGTAGTAAGTGACAGCCCCATGCGGTACGCCGGCGGTCTCCTGCACCGACCGGTGCGTGACCGCTGCGAGGCCCTTCGTGCCGATCACCTGTATTGCGGCATCGAGCAGGCGGGCACGGCGGTCGATGACATCTGAACTCTGTCGCATGAGATCAGTATCCCATCCACTCTTGACAGCCCTAGTAACGGGGTCTACAACTGTAGCAAGAACTGCTAAAGATGTAGCAAAGCAGGCTGGGCACTAAAGGAGTATTGGTGGCGATACCACAGAGGATCTTGATTGTCGGTGGCGGGGTTGCTGGATTGACGTTTGCCGCCGCTTTGAAGCGGCATGGTGCTTCCGCTGATGTGGTCGACCTCGCGCCCGAATGGCGCCCAGTCGGTTCTGGAATTGCGATCGGATTCAACGGAGTTCTGGCGTTGAACTCCATTGGATTGGGGGGTGCGGTCCAGGAGCGCGGGGTTCCGCTCAACAGCGTGACTCTCCTGGATTCGGATGGCAACCGCATGAATGGATTCGGGTTCAGCTCCGTGGCGGATGTCTACGGAGCGTCAACAACGGGGATACACCGCGGGGCTCTGCATGACGTCCTCGCCGGCGCGCTGGAGAATAGTCCGCGGCTCGGGATCACTGTGACCGCATTGAGGGAGCTTTCCGAGAGTGTGGTCGCAGAATTCAGCGACGGGACCAGCGCGGAGTACGACCTCGTCGTCGGGGCGGATGGACGAAATTCAAAGGTCAGGAACCTGGTCTTTGGAGAGGTTGATCGCCAATATGTGGGATACTGCGCGATTCGAGTTGTTATCCCGCGGCCGCAGGGGTTCGAAGGTATGTGCGAACTCTGGGGTAGTGGTCGGAGAATGGGGATACTTCCCATTGGTGAAGATCTTCTATATTCGTACTCTACTTTTCTTTCCGCTCGAGGCGCTGTGCGGGATCCGTCCGAGAATATGAATCTCCTGCGTGAGCTTTTCAGAGATTTCAAAGGGCCGGCCAGGTATATCGTGGATTCGGATCCGGATGAGGATTCGATACATTGCGGCGATATCGAACAGGTAGTCCTACCCCGGTGGATCTCGAGGCGAGTGGTTCTGATCGGGGACGCGGCGCATGCCATGTCCCCGGACCTCGGGCAGGGCGGTTCTATGGCCATCGAGGATGCAATCACACTGGCTCGGATTCTGGTCAACTCGACTGAAATCGAGGCCGCGTTGAATCGCTTCCAGGCGAGCAGGTACAAACGAGTCCGGGACATTCAGCGTAAATCTCGTCAGTATGGATGGGTGGTTCACAGGCGGACTCCACCTGCTCTTGCTGTGCGTCGGCGTGTTGTCGAGAGGTTTGAATCGGATCGCCTCGCGCGCACCACGGTTGCCGGCTTGATAAATCCAGTAGCCTGAACACCATTAGGAATGGCGATGATTATAGAACTTGCCGAGGATGTATACCAGATTTGCGGATATCCAAGGAATTCTATCAATTCCTACCTGATAGACGGCATTCTAATTGATGCCGGGACCAGGTACAGTGGCCGACGCATACTACGTGATATAGCGCGATTTGATATTCGGGCGCATGCGGTGACGCATGCGCATCCTGATCACTTCGGTTCGAGTAGGCGAATTTGTGAGGAATTGAAGATCCCTTTATGGGTCGGTCATGCTGATGCTGCAGCGGTCGAGACGGTCGGGCTGATGTACGACCGATTTCCGGATCATCCTGCTCCCAGGATATTGAGCCGCTTTCAGGGCGGTCCGCTGGCGGCGGTGGACAGGCGGCTCCGTGAGGGTGATCGGGTCGGGAGTTTCGAGGTCCTCGAAGTTCCTGGACACACAGTTGGCCACTTGGCGTTCTGGCGCGAGTCGGACCGAACTCTTCTGCTCGGCGATGTTGCGAATGGCCATCATCCGTTCACGGGAGCCCGCGGATTGCGGGAACCGTTCGCGTTCTTGACAGCGGATCCTCAAGGCAATCGCGAGTCCATCGCCAGACTCGCCGAGCTCGGTCCGGATTTGGTCTGCTTCGGGCACGGACCGGTATTGCGTGACGCCGACAGGTTTGCTGATTTCGCTGCTGCCCTCCGATAACCCATGATCAGGGCTCGGTCAGTGAAATATTCCAGGGTCGAACCCAGGAACACGCTGGATGTGTTCGCCGGGGAAAAATATTTGCAGGGAAGGAAGTTATGAAGGTGGATATCCAAGATATAAACAAAGACGTAGTGGTGCGCCTCATGGAGGCATTTTCTGTGGCAAACCACGGATTGCTCGACTCTCTTATGTCCGATGACTACCTGCAGCATAATCCGACTCCCAACGGTCGAGAGCCGGTCAAGCGTATGGCAGACATCCTCCAGACTGCATTTCCCGATGGGCGGATGGTTATCAACGATCTTGTTGCTGAGGGCGATAAGGTTGTAGCCAGAATTTCGATGACAGGTACACACACCGGACCACTCATCGGTATAGCTCCGACCGGTAAGCACGTAGAAATGACTTCGATTGATATTTGGAGGGTGAAGGACGGGATCTGTGTAGAACATTGGGACGAGATCGACCGAGTAGGTTTGCTTCGTCAGATTGGCCTGAAAGCGATTCTTCGTGCACTCCTGAAGAGCAGTAGCCGTCGTCAGATACTCTCTTTCGCACGTGAGCAAGGGATCATGCGACGCTGAAAGGCAAATGAGTCGGCGGGACGAGCTCCGCGGCTTGGCATTCCGAAACGCAGAAGGTTCCTTCGCTGATCCGGGATTCGCAATCGTAATCATTATCGAGAAATATGAGAGAGGTTTAACATGGATCTTCCTGGTCCCGTCCGGACGTCGAGCGGAGCGCTTCTTCCCTTTGTCGCTCTGCCTCAGACCGAGGTTCTGACGGTAAACGTCAACGGAGCGCCTCTGATCAGGGATGCCCTCGGCCCGGGGGTGCATTTTCAGCCGTTGCGACTGGACATTGAAGCCGGTGTCTGGGTGGTGTTGGCAACCTTCTCGCCCGGGGCGGTGATTCCACTCCACTATCACACCGGTATTGCCGAGGTCTATACCCTGTCAGGCAAGTGGCATTATCTCGAATATCCGGAGCAGGTCCAAACAGCTGGCTCCTACCTTTTCGAGCCGGCAGGGTCCGCGCATACCTTCGTCTGCCCTGAGTCGAACACTGAGGACACAGTTTTTCTCGTGCGCGTCGAGGGTGCCAATATCAATTTCTCCGAGGATGGAAGCTACCACTCGATCCTTGATGCTACGGCGCTCCGGTATCTGACCGAGGAACTGGCCAATGCTCAGGGATTGGGACCTGTGGACTTTATCTCTGGGGGTATCGCCGAAAACGCTATGAAATAGAGATTCGGCAGCAACTTCGAATACGATCACGCCGGGCCGACGGCCCGGCGTGATCGTATTCGGATTGGGGTTTCCGATCGTATCCGGGTTGGCGGGTGTGGTTGAGCGGCTTGTTTCAGCGGGCCGGCTGCTGGGTTCCACGGGCCCGGCCTCGTCGAGCAGGTCCTGCAGATCCGTGAACTGCTCGATGCTGGACGGCCGACGCACATCATCAAGCAGATCGTGCCGTGCCTCGGCACGTCCCGCACCATCTATTTCGCCGACGCCAAACGGTGTATCACCTGCCTGGACCGCAATCGCGACGCCATCCTGGAGTATCTGTCGGTGGTCAAGAGCCCGGGTCTGACCGACCGCTCTGGGGGAACACCACAGCCAGCGCGGAGTCGACCATCACACTTGTGTCTAGGTTGAAAGCTGAACGACAGGAACACCCCCCGCATCTGGCACACCGAGATCTGCTCCGGCACACTACTGGTCATGATCCACGGTTACACCATGGATCACCGCCTGCTTCTTCTGTTCGAACCTCTCTTCACAAGCCGTCCGGGCTGGCGACGCCTCTACCGCGATCTCCCCGGCCACAGCAACAGCCCCCGGCGGAGCGGACCAACAACCGCCGTCCCACTCACCGGTGCGATCCTCGACTGGATCGCCGACAACGTCGGAGACCAGCGATTCGCGGTGGTGGTTCAGTCTTCCGGCGGACAGATCGCACGCGCAGTCACCGCTCGATTCGACGATCAGGTTCTCGGCTCCGTACTCCTGGCACCCGTTGTCCGGTGGGGCGAACATCGCACGCTGCCCGGTGCCACGACCATCGCGTCCGACGCGAACCTTCTTGCCGCACTACCGGATCCGGACCCGGAACTGCTCCAGGCGGTCATGGCCGGGCACACCACACCGAATTGGCCGCTGTTCGAGCAGTACTTCCTTCCGGGCTGGCGCGTACATGACACCGACGCGGCGACCGAACTCGAATCCGACTTCCTGCTGCCGAACTGGCCCGAAACCTCGGTCCCGCCCCACCGCGGCTTGCATCTGCTCATACCGCCTGCCAAGACGCACTCGTCGGCTGGACCGACCAACTCGTTCTACTCGACTTTCTACCCCCACATGACCGCTATCGTGATCGACGGCGCCAGCCACAACCCTCAAATCGAAACCGCCGAGACTGTCAGGCAATCGGTGCAGCATTGGCTCTGTGCATGGCCAACCCCGAAGTAGCCCGCCGCTCAAGCCGATTGCGCACCGGGAACCGAACCGAGGGCGGCAGCCCTCTCACCTCAGAATTCGCGATAGGCCTTTTCGGAAGACGATCTGGCATATGCGAGCAGCTCACCCTGAAAGCGTCATAGGTATAACGTTGGAAGAGGGTGCTTCTCATGCGATGGCTGAGGGTTTGTGTTTCCCGCGTCGTCCGTTCAAGATGGCCTGTCGCGTCGAGGATAGCTGCCGGACAGCCGTCTCGAGCTCGTCGCCGGGAAGTGAGTAAGGCAGACGTATATGGCGTTCGAATGCTCCTCCGACACCGAACCGCGGTCCGGCGGCGATGGTGACGCCATAGTCGGGCGCTGTCGCCGCCAGGCGTGAGCTGATCATGTCTTCGAGCTTGATCCAGAACGACAGGCCGCCCGGAGGCATCGGCACTTTCCAAGTCGGAATATGCTTGGCGAGTGCCGTATACAGTGTGTGGCGCTGGGCACGCAATTGATCGATTTTGCTGGGTAGGTGGCTGTCGAGACGGTCGAGAAGAATACTGGCGGCAAGTTGTTCCAGGACCGGGGTTCCGAGGTCGGTACCGGGACGGGCCTGGACCAGACGGTTCAGGATGCTCGGTTTGGCGCGTATCCATCCGATGCGAAGTCCGCCCCAAATGCTCTTGGAGGTCGATCCGATGCAGATCGCGGCCCGGTGATGAGTGGCGAAGGGTATCGGCCGGGACACGTCGATGGCGAGGTCGGCCATCGTTTCGTCGACCACGATCGGGCAGTCCAGCCTCATACGTTGCCGGGCATGCTCGGACATGCACAGTCCGGTCGGGTTGTGAAAGTCGGGAATGAGATAGGCCAGCTTCGCACCGATGCTCGCTGTGCTCAGTTGCTCCACGCTCCAGCCGTCCGGTTCGAGCCCGACCGGCACCAGACGACTGCGAACATCGGTAAGGGCCTTGATCGCATGCGGGTAGGTCGGATGATCGATCACGACGCGGTCGCCAGGGGAGATCAGTGTGCGGGCGATCAGGGCCAATGCGTGCTGGGCGCCGTTGGTGATCATGATCTGATTCGGGTTGGTCGGAAGTCCGCGCCCGTCGTACCATCGCGCTACGGATTCCCGTAGTTCCGCGACGCCCTCACCCGCATGCCCACGCCGAGCGAAACGAAGCGGAAGCCGTTCCAACGCAGCGGAATAGGCACGGTGCAACTCCACTCCGGGTGCGGCCGGTGCAGCGATGGACAGATCAATTGTCGTCGACAGCGGCGGGGGCGGCTGATGCGGCTTCCCGTCGTCGGGAAGCCGAACGATGGCCCTGGTTCGCGGGTGTGTGTCGATGTAGCGTGCGTCGATCAGCGTTCTGTAGGCCGTGCCCACGGTGGTGCGACTGACCCCCAATGCGACGGCGAGATCTCGCTCGCTCGGCAAGGCTGCACCCAGCACGAGACGCCCATCCAATATCAGCAGCCGCAGTTTGTCCGAGAGACGTTGGTGCGCCGGCCCCGGGCCCGCATCCCATGGCCCCAACATCTGCGCGACCACCGGCGAGCTGATCTTCACGCAACCAGCGTAACGAATCTGGCTATGGAATCACATGCCAGAACTCGTCGATGGTGAGCTGATGACACTAGCAGCCAACCGCTTCGCCATCCGTCGCCTGAACGCGGTCGAACAACTGCGCGCGGGTCGGAAATTACGCAGGCTCCCACAGCTGTTGGTCGGCCTGATCGGTTATGGCGCATCGGTAATGGTGCTTGTCACCTCGGGGTTGGGGGCGGCCAGTTGGAGTATCCTCACGGAGGGAATATCCAGGTCGGCAGGTATCTCCTTCGGTGCCGCAACGAATCTCACCGCGGTGATCGTGCTCGTCGCATGGATACCGATGCGTGAGTTGCCCGGCGTAGGAACGCTTCTCAACGTTGTCCTTCTCGGGACAGCCGCCGATGCAACAGCGTGGATTATTCCACGGCCGTTCGGTGTCGGCGCTCAGCTGATCTATCTGGTTGCTGGGATTGTCGGGCTCGCATTCTTCGATGCGGTCTATCTCGGTGCGCAATTCGGCGCCGGACCCCGTGACGGGCTCATGATCGGCCTGGTCCGACTCACTCGGCAACCGGTCGCGTTGGTACGCACCGGCATCGAGGTCACCGTCGCTACGATCGGCTGTGTCCTCGGCGGCACTGTCGGCATCGGCACTGTGCTCATCGCGATCACGATGGGTCCACTCGTGGGCTACTTCCTTCCGAAGGTCGCTGTCGAAATCTCGGGTCGGAAGAGCGAACCGCAGTAGGAATCCGCGATGCCTCTCAGCAAGTACCATCGTGGCCCCACTTCTCCAGGTCGCCAAGCTGGCGCACACCGCCGATTCGGTACGAATGCTGTTCGCGTTCTTCGCTGTCCCCGCGACGGCGGAGCCGATCTTCGCCTGGGGCTGGGGCTCGACCGACCTACGTTTCGCGGTGCGCGGTTCGGGGGTCGTCGGCGAGGATGGCGTCCAATAGTCCCGGAAACCGGTCATCCAGTGTGTGTCGTCGCAGCGTGGGGAATCGGGATGTGCCCTCGGAGAGGCACTCGTTGATGCCTGCGGTCAGCAGTTGCTTGAGGTGGTAGGAGCACGTCGATGCGGGCAGTCCGATGGCATCGGAGATCTCTCCGGTGCTGCGCCGCTTTCCGTCGGACAGCAGCCGGACGATCTCCAAGCGGACCGGATCACCCAGTGTCCGCATGACCGTGGCCAGGTCCAGGTCGGTGGCTGGTGCTGTGGGCCGAGGCTGGCGCGAATCGGGCATGTGGTCATGTTGCCTTTCGTTCGATAGTTCCAAATCTTTGGAAACATCGAAAGAATATGGGATGAGGCGAGTGGTGATTCCGCGGACAGGCGGTCCCGAGGTGCTTGCGGTCGAGGATGACGCCGAGGCGGCGAGCCCGTCTCCGGGACACGTGACGATCGACGTGGCTTATGCCGGTGTGACTTTCGCCGATGTTATGTACCGCCGCGGAACGGTCGAGCTGCCGCTGCCGCTGACCCCCGGCCTCGAGGTGTCCGGCCGGATTCGCGCCGTCGGCGCCGGGGTGCACCATCTCGTGCCAGGTCAGCCCGTGGCCGGGCTGACGATCGTCGACGCGGGCGGCTACGCCGAGGTCGTTGAGGTCGATGCCCGCCTGGTCGCCACGTTGCCCGGCGACGATCAGGCACTGCTGGTGACAGCGGCGGGAATCCCGGTGAACACCACTACGGCTGTGCTGGCCCTCACCCGCGCGGGCCGCATCGTCCCCGGCGAGGTAGTTCTGATTCATGCGGCGGCCAGCTGCCTCGGCAATCAACTCGGCCAAGTCGCTGCCGCCCTGGAGCCGAAACACGTGGTCGGGACAGTCGGTTCGATGAGTAAGGCCGAGGCGGCCCGCGGCGTCGGCCCGTGATCACGCCCCGGACTTCTCCTCCCGACTGTGCAGGTTGGCCAGGCGGGCGGAGGCGGCCAGCCGGACTTGTTGCACCATATGGTTTTCGGCGCCTTCGGCGTCGCCGACTTCGAGCAGGGCCAGCAATCTGGCGTTGGAGTCCAGGGCCTGTGCGGCCACTTTCGGGTTCGACCACACCGATTGTTCGATGGGGATGGGGTGACTCTCCCAGATCCACTGCAGGTGCCGGGCGATGATGGAGCGTCCGCCGGCACGGGCGATCTGGGCGTGGAACTGCCTGCTGGCGGCGGCCATTCGCGAGGGGTCGCCCGCATCGAGGGCGGTGCGCAGTTCCCCATGGATTTCGTGTAGCCGCTGCACTTCGGCGGGGGAAATCGAGGTGGCGGCGAGCCGAGCGGCCAGGCCCTCGACGGCGGCACGCAGCAGATACAGCTCCTCCATCTCGCCGGCGGCGAGTTCGGCGACCTTGGCGCCGAAATTCGGCTCGTAGACGACCAATCCGACCGATTCCAGATTCCGCAGGGCCTCCCGCACCGGCGTAATGGAGACGCCGAGGCGTTCGGCGACCTTGTCCTGCAGGATCGGCGTGCCGGGAGGCATTGCGCCGCTGAGGATTTCCGACCGGAGCACGTCCTGAACGTAACTGGCGCGGCTGCCGGGCGGTTTGACCTTGGCGTAGGTCGGGGCGGATCCGGTGGTACCGGTTTCGGGCTGTCCCGTTCCGGTTGCGGCAGATGCGCTGCGCCGTGCCATCGAGTCGG
The DNA here is from genome assembly GCF_053603795.1 of Nocardia sp. NPDC004123. NCBI lineage: Bacteria > Bacillati > Actinomycetota > Actinomycetes > Mycobacteriales > Nocardiaceae > Nocardia > Nocardia sp. NPDC004123. The sequence goes on along the minus strand of NZ_JBSGGG010000038.1, from coordinate 60,016 downwards.
GCCTCCTGTTTCTCATGTCGCCGTCTGTCTTGATCGTAATGCCTCTACAGACCCCTTGACGTCTCATCTTATAACTTATGAGGTAATGTCATAATGTGCCCTGAGTCACTGAAAGTGGTGGATGCGGCGACGCTGTTCGCCGGGCCACTGGCGGCAATGATGCCGGCGGACTTCGGCGCCGACGTTGTCAAGATGGAACACCCGCGGCGTGGAGATTCCAGCCGCGGTCACGGAGCGAGCAGGGAGGGAGTCGGGCTCGTCTGGAACAGCTCAGTCACAGCGAACGCCCGATCGGCGTCGACCTGTCGGCGGAGCAGGGTCAGGCCATCGCGCGGGCACTGCTCGCCGATGCCGATGTGCTGATCGAGAATTTCCGTCTGGGCGCCGTGGAGCGCTGGAATCTCGGGCCCGAGGTGCTGCATGAGCTGGACACGCGGCTGGTGGTCGCCCGCGTCACCGCTTTCGGGCAGTTCGGGCCGCGCTCACATGAGCCCGGCTTGGGTACGCCTCGCCGAGGCGATGAGCGGATTTGCCGCGATGACCGGCGAGCCGGACGGGCCGCCGACCCTGCCCTCGCTGGCGCTCGCGGATGGAATCGCAGGGCTGGCAACGACTTTCGCGATCATGATGGCGCTGGGCGAGCGTGAGCGAACCGGCCGTGGCAGGTGGTGGACCTGGCCATTATCGAACCGATCCTGATGATGCTCGGCGCGCAGATCACCACCTACGGCGCCCTCAGGGTGGTGTCGCGCCGCACCGGAAACCGGTCAGACAACAATACGCCGCGCAATATTCACCGCACCCGGGAGCGTCGCCGGCTGGCGGTATCGACCAGCGCCCAGTCCATCGCCGGGCGCGTGATTACCCTCGTCGGTCGCCCGGATCTGGTGACACAGCCGGTGTTCGCGAGCGGCTACGGACGCGTATAGCACGTCGACGAGGTCGATGGCGCGGTGGCGAGCTGGATCGCCGACCGCGATGCCGCGGAGGTCGTCCAGGCGTTCACCGAGGCACAGGCGGCGGTCTCCCGGTGTACGACATTGCCAAGATCGTCGGTGATTCCCAGTATAAGGCGCTGGAAACCATTGTGCGACTACCGGATCCGGAACTGAGGACGGTGGCCATGCAGTAAATGCTGTTCCGGCTGTCGGAGACTCCGGGCGTAATCCACTGGGCCGGGCGGACACAGGGCCACGGCACTGGCGACGTGCTCGGAGCCCTCGGCTTCTCTACCGAGCAGATCGATGCCTGGCGGGAAGCCGGAGTCGTCGCATGAAATACCCGGGTACCGGGCTCCATGTCCTTGACGATCGGCTCGACCGGATGAGCATGGCCATGGTCTCCGGCGCGGAGGTCGTGGTGCTCGACCTGCAGGGCGCCGTCGCAATTTCGCGCAAACAGCAGGCTCGTGCCACGGTGGCCGAGTTCCTGGCGGCGGCTGAGCCCGCACCGCGGGCGCCGCGGATCCACGTGCGGGTCAACAATGTTCACACCGAGACCGGGCGGCGTGATCTCGACGCCGTCGCCGGGCTGCCCGCGCTCGCCGGCATTCGCCTCCCGAGAGTGGACGCACCGGCCGATATCGAATCGGCCGTCGTGTCGTCGGCGCGGGTGGGGCGGGAGCGGGTTCCACTGCCTGATCGAGACGGCGGCCGGTGTCGAGAACGCCTATCGCATCGCCGCCGTCCCGGCGTCGCCGCGATTTCGCTGGAGGAGGGCGATTTGCGAGCCGAACTGCGCGCTCTCGACGAGCAGGCGTCGGAATGGACGCGCAGCCGCATTGTGGTCGCGGCCGCGGCTCGGCTGCCACCGCTGGCGATGGCCGTGTTCGGAAACATCAAAGACGCTGCGGGGCTGCGGGAGTCGTGTGAGCGGGGACGCCGACTGGGTATGCGCGGCCGCGCCGCGATCCACCCCGCTCAGTTGCCGATTATCGCGGAGGCGTTCGCGCCGACGGCTGCCGAGGTCGAGCAGGCCCGGCACATTGACACCGAAGCGGACGCCCGTGCGGGCGTATTCGCCTTGGACGACGGCACATTCGTCGATCATCCGGTCGTGGCCGCGGTCCGGCTGACGCCCGAATGAGCCGAAAGGTATCAGCCACTTCCGCCCACAAGGACGTGACTATTAGTGATCACCCCACGTCGGATCGGTCTCCGGCCTTGATCGAATTCTCCGACGTTGCAATGACATTCCGTGACAGCGCATGCTCCCTCCGCGCGATCGACGGACTGTTGCTGTCGATTCCGCGTGTGCGCCAGAATTACTTGTCGCTATGCGCACAGTCGGTTGGCTGAATGTGAACGTGAAGGGAGCTGTGCGTATGTCACGTGACAGGGGACCCGCAGTGGAATTGGCTGGGCCTAGCGGGCCCGAGCGACGCGGCTGTCGCCGCGGAACTCGGCAACGACGCGCCGCTGCTCATCCATGACGGTCACGTCGTATATTCCGTTGCGGCCGAAGCGGGCACGTTCCTCTGCGACGGCGGTCAGTGTCTCCCCAAGCGGAGTCGGGCGTATGTAGCGGATATCTGCACGAGCTCCCACGGCTGGGTGCCCGTGGCTGTTGCACGCGAGGGCGAATGTGGTGTCCGCCAAAAGGAATATGTACCCGCCATGGGTGATCCCGTGGCCATTGACCATTCTTTCGGTGACGGTCATCGTGGCGATGGCGTGTCCCTTGCCGAGCTCGACGATTTCGACTCCCGCTGTGCGGGAGGCGAGATCGTCGGCGAACATCTGATGGGCAAGTTCGAATGAACTCGCGTCGATCGCGGTCATCTACGGATCCCTCCTCTGTGGCCGACAGTTAGCGGTCCGCGGGCCGCGAGGAAGCCCGCACCTCATCCTTACGCCAGAACCGATTCCACATTTTGGACGTACATGGTGACGCCGCCAGTGGCGAAGTTGCGCACGTCATTGCCGGCCGCCCTCATCTCGGGTGAGGACAGCGCCTTGCGCAAGTCGTCCTCGGTATCGAATTGCAGTCTGGCGACGGCGTAGTACGCGGGCTCGGAGCCGTCCAGCGAAGTGCACTTCGAGTAGGTGTAGTCAGCGAGGCCGGGCACCTTGTTGGCGAGTGGGATGTGCTTGGTGTAGTAGTACTCGTCGAACGCGGCCGGATCGACCGGCTTTCCGTAGCAGATCGAGATCTGGTGGCTCATTCGGAATCTCCCTTGGGTTTAGCGACGAGCGTCAGCACGTCGTATGTGGCGACCGCGTCGCCACCATGGTTGGTGACGGTTGCGTCCCAGCGGACCTCGCCATAGTCCACGCTGTTGCGCGGGCTGATCTGTTTAGCGGTGAGGGTTACCGTCAGCTCATCGTCAGCTTTGACCGGGGTGAGAAAGCGCAGGTTGTCCACACCGAAGTTGGCCAGCACCGGCCCGGGCGCAGGATCGACGAACAGCCCGGCGGCCAGTGATACGACCAGGTATCCGTGGGCCACGATGCCACCGAAGAGCGGATTGGCAGTCGCGGCTTCGGGATCGGTGTGTGCGTAGAAGGTGTCGCCGGTGAATTCAGCGAAATGCGCTATGTCGGCGAGTGTGACACGACGCGGGCCGCCGACGATGGTGTCGCCCAAGCGAAGCTCAGCGAGGTTCTTGCGGAAGGGGTGCACCTCGCCGGTGAATCGTTTAGCGCCTGCCACCCACCGACGCCCCACTGCGGTCAGCACGTTCGGAGACCCCTGTACGGCTGTGCGCTGCATGTGATGCAGGACGCCGCGGATGCCGCCGAGTTCCTCGCCGCCTCCCGCGCGTCCCGGGCCGCCGTGCACCAGCACCGGGAGCGGCGAGCCGTGTCCCGTCGACTCTTTGGCGTTCTCGCTGTCGAGCACCAGGATCCGGCCATGGTGGGGTGCTACGCCGAGAACGATTTCGCGGACGATTGCCGGATCGGCGGTGACCAACGAGGCGACCAGGCTGCCCTTGCCCCGCGCGGCCAGTTCGATGACATCCGCGTTGTCGCGGTAACCGATGACAGTGCTCACGGGGCCAAATGCCTCGATCTCATGCGGCTCGATGGCCTCACGGTCGTCGCAGCGCAGCAGAATTGGCGAGAGGAAGGCGCCAGTTGTGGCGTCCGCGCCGACCACGTCGACCTCGTCGAGATCCCCGAAGACGATTCGGGCGGATTTGGACAGGCCGCGGGCGGATTTGCGAACCTCTTCGCGCTGCCGAAGGCTGGCCAGAGCTCCCATGGTGACGCCTTCGGCGCCGGGAGCGCCGACGATGACCTTTGACAGCCGAGCGGATACGGCCGTCACGACGTCGTCGACCAGCGCCTCGGGCACGAACGCGCGGCGGATCGCCGTGCACTTCTGGCCGGCCTTTGCGGTCATCTCGGTGACGAGCTGCTTGACGTAGAGATCGAACTCTGTGCTGCCCGCGGCGACGTCGAGGCCGAGAATCGATGCGTTGAGCGAATCGGCTTCGGCATTGAAGCGGACACCCTCGCTGAGGACGTTCGGGTGACCGCGCAGGAGGGCTGCGGTGTCGGCGGAACCGGTGAATGCCACCGAATCCTGGCCCGACAAATGGTCTAGCAGGTCATTGGCACTGCCACAAAGCAGCTGCACCGAGCCCTCGGGCAGCAGGCCCGACTCGATGATTCGGCGGACCACCAGTTCGGTGAGGTATGCGGTCTGGCTTGCCGGCTTGATGATTGAGGGCACGCCGGCGATGAATGCAGGTGCGAGCTTTTCCAGGAAGCCCCAGACCGGGAAGTTGAAGGCATTGATCTGCACCGCCACGCCCCGGCGTGAGGTGTAGATGTGCTGGCCGACGAATGTGCCCTTCTTGCCCAGCGGCTCGACTGCCCCGTCGAGGTAGACGGTGTCGTTGGGCAACTCGCGGCGCGCTTTGCTGGCGTAGCTGAGCACTGTGCCGATACCACCGTCGATGTCGACGGCCGAGTCGCGGGTGGTCGCGCCGGTAGCGGTCGAGAGCGCGTAGAACTCGTTTTTGCCGGCCAGCAGTGTCGAGCCCAGGGCCTTCAACGCGGCTGCGCGCTCGTGGAAGGTCAAGCGTGCCAGCGCCGGTCCACCGACCGTTCGCGCATAATCGACCATGTGGCCGACGTCCAGCCCGGTCGACGAGATGCGTGCCACTTCGCTGCCGTCCACGGCGCTGAGCAGTGGTGCGCCCTCATCGGGCGCGGAGTACCAGCGCCCGCCTACATAGCTTTGCAGCAGATGGCTCATCAACTCTCCGATCATAACTGAACATTCGGTAGGTAATTACGATCCGACAGAGTTTGCTGCGTGTCAAGAGGGGGCTGGTCGTCAACCCGCTCACGGGCTGTCGCGGAGTTAGCCGACGCTGGAATCGGTGTTGCGCAGTCCGGAGAAGACGATGGAGACGACGGTGTCGGCGATCTGGTCGACGGAATTGCCGCCGCGTGGTCGGTACCACTCGACGATGGAGTTGATCATTCCCCAGATCAGGCGGCTGGCCAGCGCTGGGTCGACGCATTGTTGAAGGTCGCCCTCGTCGGCGGCGGACTGGACCAGATCGCTGACGAACGCGTCGAATTCGCGTCGGCGTGTCAGTGCTCGCTTCTCGACCGCGGTGTTTCCCCGCACGCGTAGCAGCAGTGTCACGTAAGGCAGCTCGGTGGCGAGTACTTCGACGCTGCGGCGGACCACGTATTCGAGGCGGTCGATGGAGCGTCCGGTTACTGCGCGCTCTTCGGTGGTTGCGGCGAACAAGCCATTCAGAGCACGCGACAATGCGAGTTCCAGCAGTTCCGATTTTCCGGAAACATGGTGGTAGATGGCCGATTTGGTGATGCCTAGCCTATTGGCCAGCGCTTCCATGCTGGTTCCGTCGTAGCCCTTGTCGTTGAACACCTTGACGGCGACGGCCAGCAGGGAATCGAGGTCGTACCCGGGTCTCCCCGGTCGTCCGGTTCGGGGGGCCGTGCGTGCAGATGTCATCCGTCCATCTTGACTCATCGGCGTCGATGGTCGTGGAGCCCCTTTTTCGGGGCTTGATACTTACCGAATGTTCGGTTAATAATTGCCCTCAGATGCCGACAAGGAGTGTGGTGATGGGCGAAGTCTTCCTCGTCGACGGGGCGCGAACACCCCAAGGCCGATATGGCGGTGCCCTGGCCGGAATACGGCCAGATGACATGGCTGGCCTGGTTGTCGCCGAAGCGGTGCGACGTGCGGGCGTACCGGGCGATGCTATCGATGAGGTTGTGCTCGGTGCGGCGAACCAGGCCGGCGAGGACAACCGGAATGTCGCTCGGATGGCCGTGCTGCTGGCCGATTTGCCCGACAGGGTGCCCGGCTACACGGTGAACCGACTCTGTGCCAGCGGTCTTACTGCGGTTGCGACCGCAGCGGCGACGATTCGTTCCGGTGAGGCCGACGTCATCGTCGCTGGCGGAGTGGAATCGATGACCCGGGCACCGTGGGTGATGGCCAAGCCCGGTACCTCATGGGCCCGCCCGGGGGAGGTAGTTGATACGTCCCTCGGCTGGCGATTCACCAATCGGCGCTTCACTGCCGCTGATCAGGCGGTCGCAGCCGAATCCGATCCAGGCATCCGGAAGATCACGCTGGCGATGGGGGAGACGGCAGAAGAGGTCGCCGCGCTCGAGGGAATCACTCGCATGGAGAGCGACGCCTTCGCATTGCGCAGCCAGCAACGTGCCCACGCAGCCGCCGTGGCGGGTCACTTCGAACGCGAAATTGTCGGAATTGCCATCAAGGATGGCGTCCTCGACATCGATGAGGTGCCGCGTCCTGGCACCACGATCGAGAAACTTGCCGCACTGAAGCCGGTCTTCCGAGAAAACGGCATTGTCACGGCCGGGTCCGCGTCACCGCTGTCGGATGGTGCAGCAGCGTTGGTCGTCGCGAGCGGCAAAGCCGTGCAGCAGTATCAGCTGACGGTCCGGGCGAGAATCGTAACGAGCGCAAGCGCGGGTGTGTCTCCGCATGTGATGGGTCTCGGTCCGGTACCTGCGACGGAAAAGGCTTTGGCGCGGGCGAATTGGAATATCGCGGATCTGGATGCGGTCGAGTTGAACGAGGCGTTCGCCGCCCAATCGCTGGCAGTGATGCGGCAGTTGAAGCTGGACGAGCAGATCGTGAACGCGGACGGCGGCGCGATCGCACTGGGCCATCCGCTGGGCTGTTCGGGTGCACGAATCCTGCTCACACTGCTGGGTCGGATGGAGCGTGAGGGCGCTCGCCGCGGTCTGGCCACCCTGTGCGTCGGTGTCGGCCAAGGTGTCTCCATGCTGATCGAGGCGCCATGACCGACTACACCACGCTGCTGATCGAGGAGCTCGACGACCGTCTCGTCGTAACCCTCGACCGCCCTGCGCAGCGTAATGCCATCACCGCGGAGATGATCGTCGAACTGCACGACATCTGTGCCCGACTGGAGCGAACACCGAAGCTGCTGCTTCTTACCGGCCGGGGTGAGCATTTCGCCGGCGGAGCAGATATCGGGCAATTGCGGGCACGGACTCGCGATGATGCGCTTGCCGGGATCAATCGCAATCTCTTCGACCGCATCGGCCGGCTGCCGCTGCCGACAGTCGCGGCGGTGAGCGGATATGCATTGGGTGGCGGCGCTGAACTGGCCTATGCCTGCGATATCCGGATCGCTGCATCGACCGCGAGATTCGGCAATCCCGAGCCAGGGCTCGGAATCATGGCGGCCGCAGGCGCCAGCTACCGGCTGCCCCTGTTGGTTGGAGTCTCTATCGCGAAGCAGGTGTTGCTGGGCGGGCGCATTCTCGATGCGAGCGCCGCGCTGAATGCTGGATTGGTTCTCGAAGTGACCGACCCCGGCGCGCATGTTGCGGCCGCACACCGGTTGCTCGATCGCGTCGCGGTATCCGCGCCGCTGGCTCTGCGGTTGACGAAAACGATCGTCGACGCCCCGGGATCCCACCCGTTCGCTGACGACATCGCGCAGGCAGTGCTGTTCGAGACCGAGGACAAACACGCCCGCATGACTGCATTCCTGGAGAAGAAGGCATGACCGAAGCACAAGCACCGACACGCGTCGCCGTAATAGGGGGCGGACGAATGGGCGCGGGCATCGCGCAGGTGTTCGCGACGCTCGGAAGCGATGTGGTCATCGCGGAGGCGGCGGACCAGAGTGCGGCATTGGACCGTGTGGCCGCCGGGCTGCGCCGCGCCGCCGAGCGGGGGAAACTTGGTGCCGCCGGCCCTGATGATGTCCTGGCTCGCGTCACCACAGTAGCCGCACCCACCGAGTTGCCCGCCGATCTCGATCTAGTGGTCGAAGCTGTTCCCGAGAGCGCGGCCCTGAAGGCCGACGTGCTGGCGGCCGTCGACAAGGCTGTCGGCCCCGAAACCGTGATCGCAAGCAACACCAGCTCGCTGTCGATCACCGAACTCGGTGCCGCGCTTCAGGATCCGACCCGTTTTCTCGGCATGCACTTCTTCAATCCAGTGCCCGCCTCGGTGCTGGTGGAGGTAGTGCGGACGCAGTCAACGGCCGTCGAGGTGGTCGAGCGAGTCCTGGGCTGGGTTGCAGCTCTGGGCAAGAGCGAGGTACTCGTCAACGATTCACCGGGGTTCGCCACCAGCAGGCTGGGTGTCTGCCTGGGTATCGAGGCGATTCGGATGGTCGAGGAGGGAGTCGCTGACGCGGCTTCGATCGACCGCGCGATGGAGCTCGGCTACAGGCACCCGATGGGCCCCTTGCGGTCCACCGATCTGGTCGGACTCGATGTTCGGCTCGCCATCGCCGAACACCTCGCGGCCACCCTCGGACCGCGCTTCGAACCGCCACGACTGCTGCGCGAGAAGGTCGACCGCGGCGAACTGGGGCGCAAGACCGGCCAGGGGTTCTTTACCTGGGACACCGTACCTGCAGGAGGACAATCGTGACCACAACCCACAGCACCGTCGGCACGACTATCGCCGACGGCCTGGCCACCATTACTCTGGCGCGGGCCGCAGCGTCGAACGCGCTCGATACGTCGACCAAGCGGGGTCTGCTCAACGCGGTCCGTGCCGTTGCCTCCGCCCCGGAGGTCCGTGCCGTTCTGCTGACCGCGGAGGGCAAGAACTTTTGCGTCGGACAGGATTTGGGCGAGCATGTCGACGCTTTGCGCGCTGATCCCAGCACCGCGATGAAAACCGTTGGTGTGCATTACAACCCGCTTATCGAGGCGCTTAGCGAAATCTCGGTTCCGGTGGTTGTGGCGATTCGCGGCGCATGCGTCGGTGCGGGGCTCGGCCTTGCCTTGGCCGGTGATATCCGAGTGGCAGGCAGCGGGGCCAAGTTCGGGACCGCCTTCACAGGTATCGGGCTGGCCAGCGACTCCGGTCTCAGCTACGCGCTGGTGCAGGCGCTCGGCTACAGCCGCGCCATGGGCCTGATGTTGCTGGGTGACAGATTCACCGCGGCCGAGGCTCACACGTGGGGTCTTGTCCATCGGGTGGTCGACGACGAGCACGCGGAGGGTGCCGCGCGCGACCTGGCCCAATTCCTTGCCCAGGGTCCCACCGAGGCGTACCGGCGCCTCAAGCGGCTACTGCGAGCTGAGGCATCGGGGCTGTCGAACGCCCTCGAACGCGAGCGGGTCGCGCAGGAAGCGCTGGGCGCCACGAGGGACCACAGTGCGGCCGTCGAGGCATTTCTGGCCAAGACCAAGCCGGTCTTCGAAGGCCGGTGAGATCGATGCGGACGATCGCACCCCGCACACGCACGAACACCTCAATGTGAGGAGAGGGCGACATGACTACAGCAACCCCCCTACCGGAATTTCAGCAGGTATTCGAGGATACGATCGCCCGGGACCAGCGCATCGAACCGCGCGACTGGATGCCCGACGGTTACCGCAGGACGCTGATTCGGCAGATCGCGCAGCATGCGCACTCCGAGATCATCGGTATGCAGCCGGAAGGCAACTGGCTGACCCGGGCGCCGTCGTTGCGGCGCAAGGCAATTCTGATGGCCAAGGTGCAGGATGAGGCAGGCCATGGCCTGTATCTGTACTCGGCTGCCGAAACATTGGGTGCAGACCGCGCCGATTTGACCGATAAACTCCTCGAGGGCAAGCAGAAGTACTCCTCGATCTTCAACTACCCAACGCTGACCTACGCTGATGTCGGGGTGATCGGCTGGCTGGTCGACGGCGCGGCGATCTGTAACCAGGTTCCGTTGTGCCGCAGCAGTTTCGGTCCCTATGCCCGCGCCATGATCCGGGTCTGCAAAGAAGAATCCTTCCACCAGCGCCAGGGTTACGAGCTGCTCATGACCATGATGAGCGGCACTGAGGCCCAGCGTCAGATGGTGCAGGACGCAGTCGATCGATGGTGGTGGCCCGCGCTGATGATGTTCGGCCCGCCCGACGACCAGTCGCCCAACACTGAGCAGTCGATGGCATGGCGTGTCAAGCGGCACACCAACGATGAACTGCGTCAACGATTCGTGGACATGTCGGTGCCGCAGGCCCAGGCATTGGGCGTAACGTTGCCCGATCCGAATCTGGCGTGGAACGAGGAGCGCCAGGCACACGATTTCGGCGAACCGGACTGGCATGAGTTCACCGAGGTCATCGGCGGCAACGGTCCCTGCAACGTCGAGCGAATCACCAACCGCCGCGCGGCACATGAGGCCGGCGCCTGGGTGCGGGAGGCCGCGCTCGCTTTTGCGGCACAGGAACGAAAGAGCGTGAAGCAATGATCGAAAAGCAGTCCGTCGCAGAGCTGGCGCGCGTCAAAGCCGAGTGGCCGCTCTACGAGGTATTCGTACGTGGCAAGCGCGGCCTCAACCACGTGCACGTCGGATCGTTGCATGCAGCCGACGACGAGATGGCGCTGCGGCACGCGCGCGACGTGTACACCCGCCGTAACGAGGGCGTCAGTATCTGGGTGGTGCCGTCGGCGTCGATCATCGCTTCCAGTCCGTCGGAGAAAGATCCGTTCTTCGCACCCAGCGGCGACAAGGTATACCGCCATCCGACGTTCTACGACATCCCCGACAACGTCCCTCATATGTGAAGGCCGAACCCATGATCGATCACGATAACGCCGTCAGTGGACTCATCGAGGGGGATGGCGACGGCCAATGGGCATTCGGAACGAGTTTCGACGACCCGCTTGCCGGCGTCGACACCACCGTCCCCGCCGATGTCGATCTGTCCGCATTGGCTCGCTACTGCCTGATGGTGGGCGACGACGCACTGATCGCGGCGCAGCGACTCACCGAGTGGAGCACGCGCGGGCCGGAACTCGAGGAGGAGGTCGCACTGATGAATATCGGCCTGGATCTCCTCGGCCAGGCCAGGCTGTTGCTGGCGCGAGCCGCTGCCGCGGATCCGGCGGTCGTACCGCTCATCTCGGATACCTCTCCAGTGCCCGCCGAAGACGCACTTGCATTCTTCCGTGACGAGAACCGGTTCCGCTGTGTGCGTTTGGTCGAAGTCGGCAACGGCGACTTCGCCCGCACCATCATCCGGTCGCTGGTCTTCTCGACTTGGCGCCTGGCGCTGTTCGACAGACTGCGAGACTCACGCGATCCCGTACTGGCGGCGGTGGCACACAAGGGCGTCAAGGAGCTCACCTACCATCGCGATTATGCTGCCCGATGGGCGGTGACACTGGGGTGCGGTACAGAGGAGTCGAAGCGGCGCATGGCCGAGGCGATCGAATTCGTCTGGCCCTTCATTCCGGAACTGTTCGTTCCGACCGCAGATGAGCTGGCCTTGGCCGAAGTCGGGGTTGGTGTCGATCCGCGGACGCTGCGAGACGAATTCGAACACGTGCTCGAGCAGGTGCTTCATGCCGCGGAACTCACTGCGCCACAAGGTCGTTCCATCGGAGCGGTCGGGGGCCGTTCGGGACGGCAAGGCGTACACACCGAAGCGCTGGGACCACTGCTGACCGAGATGCAATGTGTGGCACGCGCCCACCCCGACGGGAAGTGGTGACCGTGGCCGCCCCCATACCAGTGGACGCACGGACCCTGGTGGAGTCGATTCCGGATCCGGAGATGCCGCTCCTGACTCTTGCTGATCTGGGCATCGTGCGCGATGTCGAGGTGACTGGGGACAGCCGAGTGAGGGTCACCATCACGCCGACCTACTCCGGCTGTCCGGCGATCTCGACGATGCGCGAGGACATCACGCGGATCTTGCGCCAGCGTGGGTACCGCGAGGTTCGGGTCGACACGAGTCTGTCGCCTGCTTGGACCAGTGACTGGATCACCGAAGACGGACGGCGCAAGTTGCGTGATGCCGGCTATTCCTTGCCCGGTCCTGCACCTCTGCGCGGCTCGGGGCCGATTCCGCTGAGCCTCACGGCCCGCCCACGGGGACTGACATGCCCGAACTGTGGATCACGGGAGACGCAGTTGGTGTCCGAGTTCGGCGCCACCTTGTGCAAAGCCCAGTACCGGTGCCGGGTCTGCCTCGAACCGTTCGACCACGTGAAGGAAATCTGACATGAGTGCACCCGTTCGCGATGACCGGTCGCGCGTCGCAGCCCGAAACCGGCCTTTCCGGTCCCTGGTTGTCGCCGATGTCGAGCAGCTTTGCGACGACGCTGTGGCGGTTACCTTCGAGGTTCCCGGAGACCTCACCGAGGAGTTCGTATTCGAGCCGGGACAGTCTCTAACCCTGCGGCGCGCGGTCGAGGGCACCGAGCACCGACGCTCGTACTCGATCTGTGCACCCGTCGGAGCCGCGCCTCGCGTGGGTGTCCGGCAGGTGCCCGGCGGGCTCTTCTCGACCTGGCTCGTCAACGAGGTCAAGGCTGGCGATCGAATCGAGGTCCAGGCGCCGACCGGGAAATTTGTCGCGGATCCGCGAGCAGGCGGCCGGCATCTGTTGATCGCCGCAGGCTCAGGGATCACCCCGATGCTGTCGATCGCGGGGTCGCTACTGGAAAATTCGGACGCGGAAATCGTGCTGCTGTACGGAAATCGGCGCGTGCGTTCGGTCATGTTCGCTGACGAGATCGCCGATTTGAAGGACCGTTTCGGCGCGCGAATCGACGTGATCAATGTTCTCTCCCGGGAGCCGCGGGATGTCGAGCTGTTCAGTGGTCGTCTCGACGCCGAACGGCTATTGAGCATTTTGACTGCATTGGTGCCCATCGACGACATCGACGATGTCTGGCTATGTGGTCCTTTCGGAATGGTCACCGATGCCGAGACCGTATTGACCGAGCTCGGTATCGAGAAAAATCGCATACACCACGAATTGTTCTTCGTCGAAGAGACACCGCCCGAACAACAGACCCACCGTGAGCCTGGCGTTACTGGCCCCACCACTACCGTTACGATCACCCTCGACGGTCGCAGCACGACTGGGGATTTGCCCAGGGAGCAGAATGTCCTCGACGCGGCGGAGCGGATTCGATCCGACCTCCCATTTGCCTGCAAGGGCGGCGTGTGCGGTACGTGCCGCGCGAAGGTCACGGCCGGCGAAGTCGACATGCGTCGTAATTACGCCTTGGAAGAAACTGAAATTTCTGACGGTTTCATCCTGACCTGTCAAAGTTATCCCCTCGGCGAGTCGGTCACGATCGACTTCGACGCTTGATCCACTCGTATCGGAGCCATCATGAGCAGCGTTGCCCCCGCCTCTCCGAAAACACCGTCCGCTGAAATCGAATTCGCTTCCCGCGATGAGATCTCGGCATTGCAGCTGGACCGACTGAAATGGTCTGTCCAGCACGCATACGACAATGTTCCGCATTATCGCGAGGCATTCGACAAGGTCGGCGTCCACCCCGCTGATCTGGTGGAGCTGTCGGACCTGGCAAAGTTCCCGTTCACTACCAAAGCGGAACTGCGAGCGAACTACCCCTTCAAAATGTTTGCTGTTCCCCGCGAACAGGTTTCGCGGATCCACGCCTCGTCCGGCACCACCGGACAGCCCACCGTCGTCGGGTACACGGCCAACGATGTCAGTAACTGGGCCGACTTGATCGCGCGCAGCCTTCGCGCGGCCGGTGTGCGCCCTTCGGACACGGTGCATGTTGCCTACGGGTACGGCCTTTTCACCGGAGGCCTCGGCGCGCACTACGGCGCGGAACGGCTGGGCTGCACGGTGATTCCGATGTCCGGTGGCATGACCGACCGGCAAATTCAGCTCATTCAGGACTTCCAGCCGGATGCCATCATGGTCACTCCGTCGTACATGCTCACGATCCTCGACGCAATGCTCAAGAAGGGCATCGACCCTGCGGCCACTTCGTTGCGGGTCGGCGTCTTTGGTGCGGAACCCTGGACCGAGCAGATGCGTACAGAGTTGGAGCATCAGTTGGCGATCGACGCCGTCGATATCTACGGACTGTCCGAGGTAATTGGGCCGGGCGTGGCCATGGAGTGCGTCGAAACCAAGGATGGACTTCATATTTGGGAAGATCATTTCTACCCCGAGATCATCGACCCGGATACCGGGGTGGTACTTCCCGACGGGGAAGAAGGCGAACTTGTCTTCACGTCCCTGGCAAAGGAGGCGATGCCGGTCATCCGTTATCGGACAAGAGATTTGACCCGGCTACTGCCTGGCACGGCGCGGTCGATGCGGAGGATGCAGAAGATCACCGGCCGCAGTGATGACATGATTATTCTGCGTGGTGTCAACCTTTTCCCGACCCAGATCGAGGAGCTCATCCTGACCGTGCCCGGGCTGGCCCCACAGTTCCAGTGTGTTCTGGAGCGCCCGGTGCGCATGGATACGTTGACAGTGCGGGTGGAGGCTCGGCCCGATGTGCCCAGCGACCAATGGAGCGCTGCTGGCGCAGAGCTGTGTGCAAAGATCAAAAATCGGATCGGCGTGACTGTCGAGGTTGAAGTGCTTGCGCCGAGCGCTCTCGAACGCTCCCTCGGCAAGGCTAAGCGACTGATCGACAACCGGCCGTCCTGAGAGGTGAACGATGCCCCGAACAAGCCACCTCATAGAGATGAGGGCCTTCGGCGGAGCCGCTAGCTTGACCGGCCGCCGGCCTGCCTGAGGCGCGGGATCGCCGAAGCCCCTGCGTGCTTCGAGGCTCCTCGGAGCCTGTAAGCACACAGGGGCTTCGACGGATTTCAGGCGCAGAACACCAGCCACGCGCTTGGATGCCGAAGCGGTGATTGTTCCCGGTGTGGAACATTTCGAAGGCGGCGAGGTGCCGGGGCGCTGGTTGAGCAGCTGGAGATGATCACAGTGCACCCGGAGGAGACCTACGCACGACGCAGTATGTCGGCGCTTCGCGATGTCTGGTCCATACACGCGGACGGAGCGTAGACCATTCCGACAGCTCGCGAACCCATGGAAGGGGTGGGGTTCATAGAGTCGACTTAAAGCAATAGTGACATGTTGCTTCACAAGATATTTCACGATCAACCGCCGGTCATCCGCAACCATTCCGGGGGTGTCGATCGGGAGCCTACTTGAGACCTGAGCGTACGAAGGCGTTCACGATGTGGCGCTGCAATACCAGATAGAGCAGCAGCACCGGCAGGCACGCCAGCCCGGCGACCGCCATCAGCGGTCCCCACTGGTCACCCTCTGTTCCCATGAAGCTGCGCATGCCCAGCTGCAGCACCGCATTGGAGCGGCGCAGGACCACCGCCGGCCAGAAGTACTCGTTCCAGGCGTTGATGAACAGCAGAATCCCCAACGCCGCCAATGCGGGCCGCAGGTTCGGGACCACCACCGTCCACAGGATCGACCAAGACGAGCGGCCGTCGATGCGGGCCGCCGCCACCAGCTCCTTCGGGAAGGCGGCCAGATGCTGGCGCAGGAGCAGTACTGCCAGTGCCGAGCACAGGGTGGGCAGGACGGTGCCGACCAGGGTGTCGAGGAGGCCCAGGCGGGTCAGAAGGATGTAGTTGGGCAGCATGCTGACCTGGAACGGGACCAGCCAGGTGCCGATGAACGCCAGGTAGAGGAGCCGCTGGAAGCGGAAGGTGTACAGGCCGAAGGCGTAGGCGGCCAGCAGGGCGATGAGCAACTGACCCGACGCCGAGAGTGCCGCTACCACAAAGGTATTGAGGATCAGACGGGGGATGTCGAGGTGGTGGGCGGCGTCGGCGAAGTTCGACAGGGACAGTGGCCAGGGCAGCGGGGAGAGTGACGTGACGTCCTCGGGGCGGCGCAGCGCGGTCGCGAAGAGCCAGTAGATGGGGAAGACACACACCACGGCCGTGCCCGCCAGCAGCGCGTGGCCGCCGGCGGAGCGCAGCCGGTCGGGCAGCGAGGTTTCAGTCATCGTGGAAGGCAACCTTTTCCGAGATCCAGACCAGGCCCGCGGCCACCACTCCGAATCCGAGGAACAGCAGCACACCCGCCGCGGCGCTCAGGCCGGCGTCGAAGCTGTGGAACGCGTATTCGTAGAGCAGGTAGTAGATGTTGGTGGTGGACTGTGCTGGGCCGCCCTGGGTCATGGTGTCGATGAGCGGGAAAGTCAAGGTGGGACTGAGCAATACGGTGGTCAGCACCAGGAACAGCAGGGTGGGGGACAGCAGCGGCAGGGTGATCCAGCAGCAGATCTGGCCGGGGGAGGCCCCGTCGACACTGGCGGCCTCGTCGTAATCGCCGCTGATGCCCGCCAATCCAGCCCACACCACCAGCACGGCGAATCCGAGCAGCTGCCAGCCGGTGATGCCGACGATCACCCACTGCGCGGTCCGCGCGTCGTAGACCCAATTGCGTTGCGAGTCCAGGACTCTGTCCACGAAACCGGTGCGCGGATGCAGCAGCCAGCGCCACACCGCGGCCACCGCCACGGGTGCGACCAGGAACGGCGCGAAGATCAGCGCGTGATAGACGGTCCGGGCGTGCGGGCCCACCCGCCGGCCGGCCAGCGCGATCAGCACCGGTAGCGCGACGGTGAACGGCAGCAGCCCGGCGATCATCCAGATGGTGCGGCGCACCGAGGCCCAGAATGACGGAAGGTGTACCAGCTGTGCGTAATTCGCCGTCCCGACCGGCCGCATGGGCTGGGTCGGGAGCAGATTCCAAGAGTAGGTGGACAGTTGCAGGGCCTGCACCAGCGGCTGATAGGTCCACACCACCAGCAGGAACAGCGCGGGCGCGAGATACAGATACGGGGTGGCGCCGCGGAGTGCGCGGCGCAGCAGGGCGCGGTGCGGACGCGCCGCCAGTGTCGCAGCGATCACCGGCGGCGTGTCCTGTTCTGAGACCGTGACGAACATCGGTCAGCCGGCCTCCGCCGCGAGGGCGGCCAGCCGCTCCTGCACCTCGGTGTCGGCCTTGTCGTAGATCCGAGTGCCCGGGTCCGCCTCGACCGCAGTCGCGATGACCGACGTGCCGACCACATCGAGCCGGGTGAAACCGGATCCGACGAAACCCTGCTGCCGGCCCGCCGGCGCCATGGCGTCGATGCGGTAGGCCAGCGCCGGGCCGACCCAGACCGGTACCCCCGCCAGCACCGACGCCGCGGTCATGTGGTTGTGCCCGCACAGGATCATGAGCACGTCGGTGCCGCAGATCACCTCGGCCAGTTGGTTCGCGTTCTGCAGCTTGAGGAACTCCGCGGCCGGGATGGCCGAGGGCAGCGGCGGATGGTGCAGCACCAGCACGCTGCCCCGGGGAGCGGGATGGCGCAACTGCTCGGCCAGCCAGGTCAGCTGGTCCGGTTCGAGGCGGCCGTCGTGGCGGCCCGGGGTGGTGGTGTCCAGGCCGATGAGCCGCAGGCCGTCGACCTCGATGAGCCGATCGTGCGGGACGGCGGTGTCGACGGCGTCGGGCTCGAAGCCGAGCAGCTCCACACCGAAAGCGGCGCGCTCGTCATGGTTTCCCATCACGTAGAGCACCTTGGCGCCGAGTTCGGCCGCCACCGGCTCGACGGCCTCGCGCAGCCGCCGGTACGCCTCGGGCGCGCCGTTGTCGGTGAGGTCGCCGGAAAGGAGGAGCGCGGAGATGCGCTGCCCGCCGGTGCGCAGCCGATCCAGGACCCGCAGCAGCGTTGCGTGGGTGTCGACGGCGTCGAGGACCTGCTCACCGGCGGCGCGCAGGTGGGTGTCGGTGAGCTGGACGAGAATCAGATCGTTCATGAGGCCGGCAGCAGTTTGGCGCCCTCGGTGCGGGCGGCGGTCAGGGTGCTCCGGGCGTCCTTGCCCTGAAATACGATCGACTCGACGGCGTCCATCATGCCGTCGCGGATCTGCAGATAGTCGTTGCCCGGCATGGAAACCCATGGTTCCATGGTGGCCAGCTGGGCGATATTCGGTGCAAGCAGCGGGTTCTGGCTGGCCCACGAACCCAGCACGGCCGGATCGGTCACCATCTCCGAACGCAGCGGCAGGTAGCCGATGTTCTGGGCGATCTTCATGTAGGACTGCTCGCTGGTGAGGAATTTTATCAGCTCCCAGCCGGCGCGCTGCTTGGCCGGGTCAGTGGTCAGGATGTGCAGTCCCGAACCGGAATTAGTGGGCACCGGCGCCTTGTCACCGAAACGCGGCATGGCGGCCGAATGCAGGTCCCACTTGTCCTTGGCGCCCGCTACGAATGTGCCCTGGATGGCGCTGGTCTCGAGGATCATGCCGATCTCGCCGCGCGCGAACGCCTCGTAGCCCTGCTTCTGTGCCAACTTCGGCATGGCACCGGAGTTGACCAGATCCTGGGCCATCGTGGTGACCTCGACGCTCGGGGCGTCGGCATAGGTGAGGGTGTGGCGATCCTCGGAGATGACCCGTCCGCCGTCGGAACGCACCATCGACTGGAAGCACCAGTCCTTGGCGGACTTGGTCAGGCAGTCCAGATACACGCCGCCCTCACCGGTTTTCGTGGTGATCGCCTTGGCGTCGTCGGCGACCTGCTGCCAGGTGACCGGCGGCTTGGCCGGGTCCAGTCCGGCCTGGGTGAACAGGCTGGCGTTGTAGTAGAGCACCGGGGTCGAGAACACGAACGGGACCCCGTAGGTGTGGCCGTCCCAGTCGTCGAGGGTACGGGCGCGCGGGTGGAAGTGGAAGCGGTCGCCGTCGAAGTTCTGCTGCACGGCCTGCTTGCCGAACAGCGTGTCGAGCGGCTTCGCGCCCAGCTGGTGGATCGTGAAATCCAGGTCGCTGAAACCCAATTGGGCGACATCGGGCGGATGCCCGGCCACCATCTGGTTCTGGATGCTCGAGATGGTGTCGGTGGCCGGGTTGGGGCTGTTGCCCTGTGGCTTCTGTACGGTCACCTTGATATTGGGGTACTTCTTGGAGAACTCGGTGATCAAGGCGTTGAAAGTGTCGGTCCAGGCGCCGGCGAGACCGTAGTTGTAGGACTCGAACACGATCGAGACCTGCTGGTCGGGGCGCAGTTCGGGAGCTTGGGTCGGGGAGGTGGCGTCGGTGGCGGTGGTGCCGCTCAGCCCGCAGCTGGTCAGCGCGAGACAGGCGGCGAACACCATGCCCAGGACGGGGCCGGTGCGTTTCACGGGTCTTCTCCTCATCGAATGGTGTTGCGAAAGACTCAGGCGACGGCGGCCGCCGGGTCCGCGGGTGCGGTGGCGGCCGGGTCCTGCCAGTGCAGGCGTAGGCCGGAGCCGGGGTGGAACAGATGGAGATCGGCGGGGTCGCAACGCAATCCGACGTCATCGCCGACGCGGACACCGGCCGGGCGGGTCGTCCGTACGCACAGCTCCACCGTGCCGGCGGTGACATGCACGAGCTCCTCGCTGCCCAGGTTCTCGACGATGGTCACCCGGCCTCGCACTGCCGTGGCGGTGGGGTCGATACGCAGGCGTTCGGGGCGGATACCGGCCAGAACCGTCGCGTCGCTCCGGGTTTCGGCGTCGATGCCGAGCGCGGCGTCGACGCCGTCGGTTCGCACGCGCAACGTACCCTCGTGCGAAACCACCTCGGCCGGGAAGATGTTCATCGGCGGCGAACCGAGGAACCCGGCCACGAACGCGGTGCGCGGGTGGTCGTAGAGCTCCTCGGGGGTGCCGACCTGTTCGACCCGGCCCGCATTGAGCAGTGCGATGCGGGTGGCCATGGTCATGGCCTCCACCTGGTCGTGGGTCACGTACAGGAAGGTGGCTCCCAGCCGCCGGTGCAGGGCGATGAGTTCGGCGCGGGTGGCGCTGCGCAGCTTGGCGTCCAGATTCGACAGCGGCTCGTCCATCAGGAACGCGCCGGGATCGCGAACCATGGCCCGCGCCAAGGCGACCCGCTGCCGCTGGCCGCCCGAGAGCGCGGCGGGCCGGCGGTCCAGCAGCGCGGACAGTTCGAGCGTCCGCGCCACCCGCTCGACCCGCTCGGCGATCCGCGCTCGCGGGGTGCGGCGGGCGCGCAATGGGAACCCGATGTTCTTCGCGACCGTCAGATGCGGATAGAGCGCGTAACTCTGGAACACCATGGCCAGATCCCGCCGTTGTGGAACCTCGGCGGTGATGTCGGTGCCGTCCAGGAGGATTCGGCCCTCCGACGGTTGTTCCAGGCCCGCGATCATGCGCAGCAGCGTGGATTTGCCACAGCCGCTGGGGCCGAGCAGCACCAGGAATTCACCGTCTGCGATGTCGAGGCTCACCTCGCGCACCGCGTAGTCGGTGTCGAATCGTTTCGACACCGCGTCGATCTGCAAGCGGGCCACAGCTCTCCTTCAGGCCGGCGCGGTGCCGGTCGTGATCCAATCCGCCACGCCGACCGCGATAGCGGGCGCGTCCTCGACCCACCGGAAGTGGTCGCGGTTCGCGACGGCCGAGTTCTCGTCGATGTGCCAGCGGCTCACCTGGGCGGCGGGCATGCGCGAAACCAGGAAGTCCACATTGGATTTCGGTCCGAGCACGTCCTCCGACAGAGAGATGACCAGCACCGGCAGACGCATGGCGGCCAGCAGCGAGTTGTAGCGGCGGCTGGTGCCGCGGGGTCGGTAGTAGCTGGTGAGCGAATGCACCGACCAGTCGATCATGACGCCGCCCGGCATGGGCGCGGGAATGAGCACGCCCCCGGGCCAGTGGCCCTTCACCCGCGACACCAGGCCGATCCATTGAATCTGGCTCAGCGCCTCCCACCAGCGGCGCGGGCCGAACGCCCACCAGAAGACCGTGCCGGTGCCGATGATCGTGACGCCTGCGATCCGGCTCGGCTCGGCGGCGGAGAACAGCAGGGCCAGCTGGCCGCCCAGGCTGTGGCCGAACAGGTGGATCGGTGCGCCGGGGAAGCGTCCCTCGACCGCGGCGACGATGGCGGGCAGATCGGTCTCGATCATCTCGCGGTAGCCGAAGTCGGTGTGCTCACCCAGCTTCGGGGTGGCCTCGCCGTGGGCGCGCAGGTCACAGGTCGCCACCGAAAGTCCCTGGGCGTGCAGGGCTTTGGCGAGCGAGTAGTAGTTCTTGGCCTTCATCGCCATGGCGGGCAGGATCAGGACCACGGGCGCGTCCGGCCGCTGCGCGGGCAGGAAGCGGACGGTGAAGCAGACGCGGTCGGCGGTCTCGACCCGGGAGCTTTCCAGAGTGGTGAATTCCGAACGGGATCCGGGGGTGCCGGTGGTCGTGTCGGCGGTCATTTCGCCTCCGTCTCGACGATGGTCACGTCGCACACGTAGTCGAAGGTGAACTTGGCCACCATGACCCCGTTGCCGTCGAGCAGTGTTACCTTGCCGGACAATTCGAAGCGGCCCGATGCGGTGGCGGCCAAAATGTCGGCGAGCTCGCGCTGGTCGACGGTGGCGATCGCGCGGATGCGGCCCTGCGCCGGTTTACGGTAGGACACGGTGCCGCCGCGCAGCACCAGCCGTTCCACCGTGTGCAGCCGCTGCGCGGCCGCGCCGACGAAGGCCGCCGCGCCCGCGATATCGGCCGCGGTGAACAGTGCGCCCGCGTGCACGGTGCCCATGTGGTTGCATACCTCGTCCACCTCCGGGATCTCCACCACCGCGTGGTCGGGGCTGATCTCGGAGACGAGGGTGCCGACGTGGCGGCCGAAGGGCACCATCTGCTGCGAGATCGCGCGCAGGTACTCGTAATCGACGGCGTCGGGGTTCAGTTCCGGATAGGCGGCGGCGAATCCGGCCAGGGTGCGTGTGGTCATCTTGGTTTCCTTTCGTGTTCTCGGTGTTGGTGGTGTTCTGGACGATCAGCGTCCCTCCGGGCAATCAGCGGGGACCGCGCAGCGCCCGCCGGGCGATCGACCAGCGCAGCACTTCCGAGGGCCCCTCGTAGATTCGGAATGCCCTGGCCTCCACCAGGAATCGGGCCACCAGGTGGTCCTCGCAGACGCCGAGACCTCCGTGTAGCTGCACCGCGCGATCCAGCACCCGCCAGACCGCCTCGGAGACGAAGGTTTTCGCGATGGAGGTCTCGTGGCGGGCCTGCGCGGAGGTCGGTCCGTGGGCGTCGATGGTGCCGGCGACGCTGCGCACCAGGCTGCGGGCGGCCGCGATGTCGATCTCGTTGTCCGCGATGAGGCCCTGAGCGATGCCATGTTCGGCGATGGGGACGCCGAAGGAGTGACGCTGCCGGATGTGCTCGGCGGTGAGCTGCTGCGCCCGCACGGCCAGACCCAGCCAGTTCATGCAGAACACCAGCCGCGACGGCGCGAGCCGGACCTGCGCCAGCTCCAGGCCGCGGCCGACCTCGCCCAGCACCGCGGTGTCGGGGACCTCGCAATCGGCGAACTCGACCTCGCAGTGGCCACCTGGGGCACTGGTGTGGTCCAGGGTCGGCATGCGGCGGCCCACCCGCAGGCCCGGATTGTCCTGATCGACCAGGAACATGGTGGGGCCGTCGGAGGTCATGGCCACGCAGATGGTGAAGGCGGCGCCATTGGCGCCGGTGGTGAAGTGCTTGGCGCCGTTGATGACCCAGCCGTGGTCGGTCTCCTCGGCGGTGGTGCGCAGCATGCGCGGATCCGCGCCCGCGCCGGGGGCGGGCTCGGTCAGCGCGATGGCCGAGCGCACCTCACCGGAGGCCAGCGGGGCCAGATAGCGTTCCCGCTGTTCAGTATTGGCGACATGGGCCAGCAGATGGATGTTGCCGTCGTCGGGGGCCCAGGCGTTCACTGCCAGCGGGCCGAGCAGGCTCGCACCCGCTGCTTCGAGTACCTCGGCCTGGGCCCGGGTGTCCAGGCCGAGCCCGCCGTACTCCGGATCGGAGAGCGGACCGAACACCCCCGCGTCCTTGGCCTTCTTCTGCAGGTCCAGGCGCAGTGCGTCGTCGGTGACCCGGCCGCCGACCACCACCTCGCGTTCCACCGGGATGATCTGCTCAATCACGAACTGCCTGGTCTGTTCGACCAGTTCCGCCACAGCGCTCATGGGGTCAGTGTCGGTCCGGCGCGGCGATTGCCGAGCGGGCGATCGTCAATGCCTATCGGTTGAATCGACTGCCGCGACCGACCCGCGTTCCGTCCGGCGTCTCGGACAGGCTGAGCCCGACACCGAGTCCATGAGCGTTCGACACGGAGTCGTCCACGAGTGTTCGATACCGGGTCCGCCACGGCCGACGAGGGGATGCAATGACCGAGTTGATGGTCCGGGTGACCGGCCGACGTGAGGAGGCCGAGGGCGTGTTCGCCCTACAGCTGGCCGCGCTCGGCGGCGGAGCGCTGCCGGACTGGACGCCCGGCGCCCACATCGATGCGTTCGCCGGGAGCGCCGGAGTCCGGCAGTACTCGCTGTGCGGCGATCCCGCCGATCGGGAGCACTGGCGGATCGCCATCCTGCACGAACCCGGCGGTCGGGGCGGCTCCGCGCATCTGTTCCGCACCGCGCATCCGGGCACCGAGTTGCGAGTGTCGGTGCCGCGCAACCACTTCGCACTGGAACCCGGTGACGAGTACCTGTTCCTTGCGGGCGGCATCGGGATCACGCCGATCCTGCCCATGCTGGCCGAAGCCACCCGGGCGGGCGCGCAGTGGAGCCTGCATTATGGCGCGCGCACCCGGGCGCACCTGGCCTTCACCAGCGAGCTGGCGCGCTACGACCGGGTACACCTCGTGCCGCAGAACGAATCCGGGCTGCTGCCCCTGGCGGCCCTGCTCGCCGATACCACCGCCACAGTGTACTGCTGCGGGCCCGCTCCGCTGCTCGACGCCGTCGAGGCCGAGGGCGCGCGCCGGGGTCTGACGGTGCACACCGAGCGGTTCGCGCCACAGCGCGTCGGCAACGAGGTCGATCGTGCCTTCGAGGTCCGCCTGGCACGCAGCGGTCAGGTGCTGCGTGTTGGGCCGGACCGGTCGATCGTCGACGTGCTCGAGGGCACCGGCGTCGCCATCGTCACCTCCTGCCGGGAGGGCACGTGCGGCAGCTGCGAGACCACCTTCCTGGAAGGTGAAGTACAGCACCGGGACTCGGTGCTCACCGCCGCCGAACGCGAATCCGGCAGCACCCTGATGCCCTGCGTCTCGCGGGCCGTCTCAGATGTTCTCGTGCTCGACCTGTGACACGAGAAGCACAAGGAAAACCAAGCGAAAGAACGCAGAGAGAACCAGGATGAGGAATACTGCTGCGGCGTGCACGCTGCTCGCCGCCACGCTGTGCATCGGCGCCGGCGTTACCGGTACCGCCCAGGCGGACTCCGCCGATGTCACGAACTACACGGCGACCGACACCGGAACCTCCACGATCGTGCGTACCGACGCCGGTTCGATGACGGTCGAGGACGGCATCTTCAAGATCAAGGCCGCCAACGGCACTGTACTCGGCGGCACCGAGCTCTCCTTCCGGGTCGACGACTTCGTCTTCCCGATCGTGGCCGACATCAAGGACCGCACCGCGACCCTGACCCCGCAGTTCGACGAGGCGCACGCGGTGTATAAGCCGGTCGCCCTGCCATACGAGGACCAGGCCCCCTGGAAGACCCCCTACGACCGTGAGCAGGCGGCTTGGGGTCGCATGCGTGACACCATCTCCGTCGGAGCCGCCATCGGCACCGTGGTCGGCGGTCTGGGCGGTGCCGGTCTGGGATGCCTGGCCGGTGCCGCCCTGGGAGCGACCCTGACCGGCGCCCTGGCGCTGCTGTTCGGCGCGGGCCCACTGGCCGGTTGTGTCGCGGGTGCGGCCGCCGTCGGCTTCCTGGGCACCATCGCCGGTCAGCTCTTCGTGACCGCGCCGGTCGCCATCGCGGCTGCCATCCAGTACTTCACCACGATCAACCAGCCCTTCACGCCCGCGAAGTAGGCGTGTAGACCCGGCGAGTCTCGCCCGGGGGACACGGCCCCGTCCGGATCATCGATCCGGGCGGGGCCTTTCGGTTTACAGCAGGACCGGGAGCCCGTGCAGGCCGCGACTGAGGGTGCTCGGATGCCAGGCGAGGGTTCCGCGGCGCGGGATGCGCGCAGGTTCGGGAATGAGGACAGCAAGGCGGCGAAGGCGACCCGTGCTTCCAGATGGGCGATGCAGGAGTGGATGCCGTGGCCGAAGGCGAGATGGCCGATGGAGTTGGGCGGCATCGAGAATGTCGGGGGCCGAGTAGCGGTTGGCGGCGGCAAGCGCGATTTAGACGAATTCGCCTGCGGGGATGGTGGTTCCCGCGATAGTGATCGGTGCTGTCGTGTACCGGACGGTGGCCAGATTGACCGGGCCGTCGTAGCGCAGAATTGCCTCGACCGCGTCGGGAATCGCGTCCGGATCGGCGCGCAGGCCTTGCATCTACGCCGGATTGCGGAGCAGGGCGAGGGTGCCGTTGGCGATGAGATTGACGGTGGTGTCATGCCCGGCGACCAGTAGCAGGAAGGCCATGCCGACGAGCTCGGGCTCGGTGAGGGCGCCGTCGTCGTCGGCGGGGACGGTGAGCGCGGAGAGCAGATCGGCGGCGGGCTCCCGAGCCTTCGCACGCATCAGCCCGGTCAGGTAGGCCGCCATGGCCTTCGAGGCCCGGGCAGGTCCTCCTCCAGGCCGGCGACGGTGAGCAGCGCGCGGGTCCAGTCCTGGAAGTCCGCGCGGTCTTCGGGCGGTATGCCGAGCAGTTCGCAGATCACTGTCATCGGTAGCGGTTCGGCGAACTCGCCCAACAGATCGGGGTCGGTGAGGCCCTCCAGGGCGTCCAGCAGTGAAGCGGTGATCCCCTCGATGCGGGGGCGCAGCTCCGCCACCTGGCGCGGGGTGAACACCCGGGGCACCAGCTTGCGCAGGCGGGTGTGCGAAGGCGGATCGGTATTGAGCATGTGGGTGAGCAGGGCCAGGGCGCTCGGGTCCGACCGCGGCGTACCGCGCTTGGTGCTGAGCAGGGCGTCGGTTTCGGCTGCGTCCTTGTGGAGGCGAGGATCGGCCAGGGCAGCGCGGCCCGCCGCGCAGTCGAGGATGACCCGGCGAACGATGGTGTCGGGGAAGCGAACTCGCCGGACCGGGCCGTGCTCGCGCCAGCGGCGGTAGTGTCTGCGTCGGTCGACGAAGAATTCCGGGCCGATGGTTTCGATCCGGTCCGGGGCGTCGATATCGGCCATTGCGTGAGCCTACGCACCGGGACGGACGGGGCCCGGGGGTCGGTGAGATCTCGATCATCCGATCGGAGATCAGAATGGATTGGCTTGCGGCGAACCGGAATTCACCCTGGCCTGGTCGAATTCGAGGACATCGCAGTCCAGAGAGGATGGCACCATGACCAGTACCGGCATTCAGGTGAACGACACCGTCGCGCCGTCGCGGTCGAATTCCTCGACACCGCAGAGCTTTCCGCCGACGACGAGTCCGAGCCGGTGATACTGCCGGCTCCGGAGCCCGACGACCTGGCGGTCGTCGACCGCCGCCACCAGTCGCGAGGCCGGCCCATACATCAGACTCCGCTCGGGCATCACGTACTCACCCGGTACGAGGACTGCGCCGCGGTGCTGTCCACCACGGCGTGGAGCCACGCCGAGGAGGCCGGAATGATGCACCCGACCGTCGAACCCGAGGACGCTCCCGAAGAACTGCCCACCTCCTTCCTGTGGATGGAGCCGCCGGACCACACCCGGCTGCGCAACCTGGTCACCAAGGGGTTCACCCCGCGCACCGTGGCCCGGCTGCGCCCGCGCATCGAGAAACTCAGCGAGGAGCTGGTCGACAAGGCTCTGGAGGCAGGCGAATTCGACCTGGTCGAGATGATCGCCTACCCGCTGCCACTGATCATCGCCTGCGAGCTCATCGGCGTGCCCGAGGAAGCCTACGAACAGGTGCATCAGTGGTCGCAGGACCTGGCGCGCGGGTTCGACCACGACTACACGCTGCCCGAGGAATCGCTGAAGGCGCGCAGCGCCGCCTCGCGCGGATTCATGGGCTACTTCCGGGAACTGCTCAACGAGCGGCGCGTGAATCCGCGCGACGACCTGCTCAGCGCGCTCTCGCAGGTCGAGGATCGCGGTGACATGCTCACCGAGCAGGAACTGCTCGCCACCTGCATCAGCACTTTCGTGGCCGGGCACGAGACCACCGACAACCTCATAGGCGCCGGCATGCTGCGGCTGCTGCGCTCGCCCGATCAGGTCCAGGCGATGCGCGACCGGCCCGATCTCACCGCCTCCGCGCCCGACGAGCTGCTGCGCCTGGAACCGTCGGTGCAGATCACCACCCGGCCGATCACCGTCGCCGGGCACGACTTCGAACCCGGCGAGGGCGTGGTCGTTCTCATCAACTCCGCCAATCACGACGAGAGGTCTTCCCCGACCCGGACCGCACCGACGTCGCCCGCTACTCCGACCCCATGCACCCCGCCAAGAAGCACCTGGGCTTCAGCCTCGGCATCCACTACTGCCTGGGCGCCCCCCTGGCCCTGCTGGAGATGGAGATCCTGCTCGACGTGCTGCTGCGCAAAGTCGGTGCGATGGAGTTGCTTTCGAAGAATCCACCGTTCAAGCCGAACGTGGTGATTCGAGGACTGGAGGCGTTGCAGGTGGGTTTCCGGCCCGCCTGATCCGATGACGCGTACCGGCGCGGCGTTCGCGGGTGGATGCGTGTGATCGCCGGGCCGGGCAGGGCGCCGGGGAGCCGATCTATCCGATCGTGCCAGGGTACAACTCCGTCATCGCGGAGCGGGCGGTGCCGGAACGGCGGGCGACGGTGGACGCGTTGCAGGAACTGTCGTAGGTCGGGCGGGGACAGGCGGTCGGTCGGGTACTGCGGCTCATGATGGGGCCGCGATCGGGATCTATTCGACCGCTGTCGAATCCCGGATCACGGCCGCTGTGTTCGGCTGTCCGGGCGAGGCGGCTCGTGGAGGCGGCGCGGAAGGTCACCGTGCCGGTCGAGTACGTGGTGCCGTGGGATGACGAGCATGTGGACCGCGCGTCGGGGTCGGCACCGTTCGATGAGTTCGGCTCGGCGGAGAATACCTTTGCATGCAATTGCGGGTGAGCATGCGGCCGTCCCGAGGTTCGAGGCGGACAGCGCGGCCCGGCTCTTCGTGTGGCTCGTCAGCGCGTCGCGCCGGGACAACTGGGCGGTGGATGTCTCACCGTGGCTGCGCCCGGACGGCGCGGCGTGCCCGGATCGCGCGTTCTCCCACACCTACGGCCGCGGCAAGAATGAGCATCGGATGATCCCGGGGCTGGCCGTATTCGATGGTGATGGTCCTGGAAACCGGCCGCAGCTCATGGACCGCACCCCTGGATGCGCAGCGGCTCGCGCCAGGCACCGACCTCACGGCGGTGACCGCTACCCAAATTCGTGACCTGGCTGGACGGTTGATCGCTGCCTGGGAGTGGCACGAGGGCGACCCCGAGATCCTCGTCGTGCCCGACATCGGTTACGACGGCCCCCGCACCGCCTGGTTGCTCGCGGAGCTGCCCGTGCAGATCCTGGTGCGACTGCGCTCGGATCGGGTGTTCCGCCGTCCGGCACCGCCATACGTCCACAACCCGAAAGGCGGCAGATCGGCCCGCCACGGCGGGGAGTTCGTGTTCGGCGATTCGGCCACCTGGGATAGGAAGATGTCCGAACACAAACCCGGACAAGGCTTTACGGGAGCGCGACCGCGCTGGCGTGGGATCGGCAGTACCCGAGGTTGCAACGCGGCTCGGCATGGGTCGAATACGACGGGCCGATGCCGATCATCGAAGGCACCGTGATCCGATTGTTCGTGGAGCACGTGCCCAGCGGCGAGGTCAACAAACCCGTATGGCTGTGGTGGTCCAACGTCGCCGCCACCAGCGACGACATCGACCGTTGCTGGCGAATGTTCTTGCGGCGCTTCGATATCGAGCACACATTCCACCTGTTCAGACAGACTCTCGGCTGGACCCCCAGCTGCGGGACCCGGATGCGGCCGACCGCTGGACCTGGCTGATCCTGACGGCTTACACCCAGCTGGGTTTGGCACGGCCCTTGGCGGCCGACCTGCGACATCCATGGGAGAAACCCGCTGCACCACAACGACTTACACCCGACCGAGTCCGGCGGGGGTTTCGTAACATCCACACCACAACCGGGTCCCCGGCCGCTGCACCGTAACTCACCCGGCCCGGGCCGGGCAGACCTACCGGCTCGAAGAACCGGCACCACGCCGCTCGCCACGGCATCGGCCTGGTCCTGGTCACCGGCAGGGCCGCCAGCCGCCCGACACATCACAAGAAAGGCGCCCGGCCATACCGCACAGGTTAAAAATCAAGCTGAGGCCGCGTAATTGTTCCAGAGAGAGCAGAATCACATCGCGGATTCACTGGCAGGTAACCGTACCGGCGGCGGTTGTGCGAGTGCGATTCATCACCGGTTACCCGCCGGGTCTACTCTGGCTAGTGCTCGGAAGGAGCCGCGTCATGGAATTCCGACATCTGTTTTCGTTCATCACGATTGCCGAGGAGTTGCACTTCGGCCGCGCAGCGCAGCGCCTTCATCTTACCCAACCGAGTCTGAGTGCTCAGCTCCAGAAATTGGAGAAGTCGCTCGGAGTCCAATTGGTCGCCCGTAATTCGCACGAGGTTCGGCTGACCGCCGCCGGGCGCGAGTTCGAGGTGCAGGCCCGTCAGATCGTCGCCCAGATGGACCGGGCCGCGCGGGCGGCCAAGGCCACCGCCGAGGGCCGTGCAGGCACTCTCAATATCGGATACAATCTGCCGGCCAGCCGACATGTGCTGCCGGAGACCCTGCTGCGCATGACCGAACGCCGTCCCGACATCGTGGTCTCGCTGTGGGAGAAGCGCACGGGACCGCAGCTGGCCGCGCTGTCGGATGGATCCCTCGACATCGCCCTGGTATACGGCCACCCCAGCACAGTGGAGTTCCGCTACCGGCGGCTGTTGCATCGGGTACCGCTGGTCGCGGTGGTAGGCCGGCGGCACCGCTGGGTCGACCGGCCGGGGGTACCGTTCTCGGAATTGCAGGGACAGGACTGTGTGCTGTTCACCCGCGAGCAGTGTCCGGCCATGTACGACACCATCTTCCGGTGCGCCGCCCAGAGCCGGATCTCGCTCAACGTGGCCCACCACGCCGACGATCCGGGCGCGACCGCGCACATGGTGTCGGTGCGGCCGCTGGTCGGATTCGCCTCGCTGCCGCGCGCGATTTCCATGGGAATGGGTGCGCCGGGCAGCAATTCGGTGGCGGTCAAATTATTGGATCCCGTGCCCACTCTCGATTTGTACGCGGTGTGGCGGGCCGAGGAAACGAATCCGGCGGTGGAGGCATTTCTCGATTGCATCGAATCTGCGAAACCGGCACCACTCGATGATCCTCGCTCGGTTTCCGTGGCGGCGATTCGATAGGCAATGACTTTCGCGCGGTAGGAAAGCCGGTCGAGCGGCGACAAGAATGATTGCCGCCCGCCAGAATTGGTTTCGTGAGCATTGCGCCCGTCACGAAGACCACGCCTGTCACGAACGCCGGATCCGGTACCCCCGCGACGCCGGTCGCCGCCCGATCCGATACCGGGAACGGTGTCGAACCGGCCGTTACGGCCGGCCTGTACGAGATGATCGCCATGGCGGCGGCCCGGCATCCCGATCGGGAAACCCTCGCCGACGGTGAGGGCACGCCCCTGACCTGCGCCGAACTGGATCGGCAGGTGCGCGCGGTCGCCTCCGCGCTGCTCGACCGGCGGGTGGCCGCCGGGGATCGGGTGGCGGTGCTGGGCCGGACCGGTCTGAACTGGGCACTGCTGGATTGCGCGGTGCTGGCGATCGGCGCCGTGCTGGTGCCGGTGTATCCGACCTCCTCGCCCGGCCAGATCGAGCACATCCTGACCGACAGCGGCAGTACGTATTCCGCGGCGGAGACCGCAGACGACGTGGAGCGGCTACGCGCAGCGGGCGCCGGCGTGGTCTGGACCTTCGAGGATATCTCGACCTGGGCGCGGGGGCCGGTGCGGGCCGACCTGGATGAGTACGTCGCGCCGGTGCGGGCCGAGGACCTCGCCATGATCGTCTACACCAGCGGCACCACCGGAGTGTCCAAGGGCTGCATGATCACCCACCGCAACATGTACGTGTCGTCGGCCAACACGGTCCGCCAGACCGGTGAGCTCTTCGACGGGGTCACCGCGCTGGCGCTGCCGTTGTCGCACGTGTTCGGGCAGACCATGCTGTTCGCCTGCCTGTTCGGCGGCGCCAGAACCCATCTGCTGCCAGGCATTCCGGAGCTGGTGCCGGCGCTGGCACGGCTGCGGCCCACCTTCCTGTCGCTGATTCCCTATGCGCTCGAGAAGATCCGCAAGCACTGCCGCTCGCTGTTGACCCCGGATGCCGAGCAGGAAGCCGTGGTCACGGGCCTGCTCCGGTTGCAGAACGGCGACGGGCCGGTGGCCTCGGAGGATCCGGTGGCCACCGTGCTCGGCGGCAGGTTGCGCTATGTGATCTCCGGCGGTGCGTCCCTGGACGATTCGACCGCCGGGTTCTACGCAGGCTTTGGCACGGTCATCCTGAACTGCTATGGCCTGACCGAGGCGGCCACCGCGGTGACGGTCAGCGCCCCGGAGACCAACCGGCTCGGCACCGTCGGCAAGCCGATCCCCGGGACCTCCGTGGGGATCGCGACCGACGGTGAGGTGCTGGTCAGCGGCCCGCACGTGTCGCCCGGCTACTGGGGCGCCGCCAGTGATCAGCGCCCGGTGGACCACGAGGGCTGGTTACACACCGGGGACATCGGCGTCCTCGAAGAGGGGCATCTGCGCATCACGGGCCGCAAGAAGGAAATCCTGGTGACCTCCGCCGGCAAGAACGTCGCGCCCGCCCCCCTCGAGGATCGGGTGCGGCTGCATCCGATGGTCAGCAATTGCATGGTGGTGGGGGAGGGGCGGGCCTTCGTCACCGCGCTGGTGACCCTCGACGCCGAGCGCGCGCAGGCATGGCAACTCGAGCGCCCCGACCAGGATCCGGCGACCGCCATTCAGACCGCCGTGGACGACGCGAATTCCCTCGTGTCCCGCCCGGAATCAATTCGCGAGTTCCGGATTGTGGCAGGCGATTTCACCGTTGCCAACGGCTTGTTGACCTCGTCACTGAAATTGCGTCGCGCGTCCATCGCGGAAACCTATTCGGCCGATATCGATCTCCTCTACTCGACGAAGCGAAAGTGAATTGAGCATGCACGACGTCATCGTTGTCGGTACCCGGGTGTCGGGTTCCCCGCTGGCCATGCTGCTGGCGCGCAAGGGTTATCGGGTGCTCGCGGTGGACCGCGCGCAGTTCCCCAGCGACACGCCCTCCACGCACTACATCCACCAGGCCGGACTGAGCCTGCTCCAGACCTGGGGCCTGCTCGATCGCGTGGTGGCCACCGGTTGCCCGCCGGTGCGGCACATGAATTTCACCTACACAGACATCGACATCCGCGGCATGGCCGATCCGTCGGCCGACGGTATCGACGCCGTGTACTGCCCGCGCCGCACCGTGCTGGACAAGATCCTGGTCGACGCCGCCGGTGAGGCGGGCGCCGAGCTGATCGAGGGCTTCACCGTGACCGGCCTGCTGCGCGACGGCGACCGGGTGGCCGGTATCCGCGGTCGGGCGGACGACGGGCCGGAGCAGGAGTTCCGGGCGCGCTTCGTGGTCGGCGCGGACGGCGCCAACTCGATCGTGGCCAAGGAGGTGGGCGCGCAGGTCTACGAGGGTTCCGCGGCCGCGTGCTTCGTCTACTACTCCTACTATGAGGGCCTGGACTGGGGCATGAACCACCGCACCGGTTTCGGTGAGCAGCAGTTCGCGGCCTGGCCGACCAACGACGACCTGTACCTGGTCGCGGTCATGCGCAAGCGGGACCGGTTCCGCCAGTTCCGCGCCGACCCCGATGCCGGCGTGCAGGAGATCGTGGATCAGATCGACCCGGAACTCGGTGCGCGCCTGCGGGATACGGGCAAGCGCGCGGAGCCGTTCCGGCCAATGCTGTATCCCGACAACTACCGCCGTCAGTCCTTCGGTCCAGGCTGGGCGCTGGTCGGCGATGCCGGTTACCACAAGGACCCGTTCACCGGCTGGGGCATCACCGACTCTTTCAAGTACGCCCAGCTGCTGGCCGGCCTGGCCGATGAGAGTCTGTCGGGCGGACGGCCTTTCGAGGAGACCCTGCCCGAGTACCAGCGCGAGCGTGACGCCCAGAGCGCCAGCACCTACGAGCTAACCCTGAGCATCTCCGAGCTGACCCTGACCCCGTACTACGACTCGGTGTTCCGGGCGACCAGCATGAGCCCGGACTACATCAAGAAGTTCTTCGGCCTGATCGCCGGGCTGTACCCGCCGGAGAAGTTCTTCGGTGAGCAGGAACTGGCCGAGCTGTACGAGCTGGTCGGCTTCCCGGCGGCGGCGCGCCACGTCTCCAAGGCCGAGGCGTCGCTATGAGGACCCCGGGCCTGATCGCCCTGGGCGACAGCTTCACCGAAGGTCGCGGCGACCCGGCCCCGTCCGGCGGCTACCGCGGCTGGGTGGCGCGCCTGGGCGGCCAGCTCGGGTTGCGCCCCGGTGCGATCCGCAATCTGGGCGTGCACGGCGCGAACACCGGTGACGTCCTGCGCCAGCAGCTGCCGCAGGCCGGGCGCGCCGAGTTGTATGGCGTGGTCGCTGGGGTGAACGATCTGGTCAGCGCCTTCGATCCGGAGGCGTTCGAGGACAACCTGAATGCCCTGTTCCGCACGCTGTGTGATACGGGCGCAACGGTTTTCACCGCCGACTACCCGGATATCCCCGCACGTCTGCCGGTTCCGGAGAACTTCCGGGGCCTGCTGCGCGAGCGGTTCGCGTTCGCCAACGCGGTCATGGCCCGGGTCACGGCCGCCCACGGCGTCCTGCTGCTGGATCTTTCGGTCCGCTCCGAATGGGAGCTGGCCGGCACCTGGACCGAGGACGGGCTGCACCCGAGCCCGTCCGGTC
This sequence comes from Nocardia sp. NPDC004123, assembly GCF_053603795.1. NCBI lineage: Bacteria > Bacillati > Actinomycetota > Actinomycetes > Mycobacteriales > Nocardiaceae > Nocardia > Nocardia sp. NPDC004123. The sequence continues at coordinate 25,857 of NZ_JBSGGG010000038.1, read as the reverse complement.
ATCGTCTGTTCGCCGCCGCCGCGGCCGAACTCATCGCGTCCACCACCGCCACCAACGTCGCCGCCTGAGCGACACGGCTCACCACACCATTGGTTCGAGAGGATCTTCCGTGACGGACGACAGACGCTTGGCGCGCGACCCGATTGCCATCGTCGGGATGTCGGGCCTGCTGCCCAAGGCACGCAATCATCGAGAGTACTGGCAGAACATTGTCGACGGTGTCGACTGCACCGAGGAGGTGCCTGCCTCCCGATGGAGCCTGGACGACTACTACGACGCCGACCCGGCGACGCCCGACAAGACCTACTCGCGACGTGGGGCGTTCCTGCCCGATGTCGACTTCGATCCGCTGGAGTTCGGGCTGCCGCCCAACCAGCTCGAGGTGACGAGCACCATGCAGACGCTCAGCCTCGGAGTGGCGCGCGATCTGCTGTCCGACGCGGGCGCGACCGGGTCGTCCTGGTACGACCCGGCGCGCACCGGCGTGGTGCTGGGAACCACCGGTCCGGTCCCGCTCATGCATCCCCTCGCGGCCCGGCTCTCGACGCCGGTGCTGAAGGAGGCCGCGCGTTCGGTGGGCCTGTCCGACGGTGACGCCGACGCCATCGCGGACCGTTTCGTCGCGGCTTTCGCTCCGTGGGAAGAGAATTCGTTCCCGGGCCTGCTCGCCAACGTGGTCGCGGGCCGGGTCGCCAACCGGCTCGGGCTGGGCGGCATGAACTGCACCGTCGACGCGGCCTGCGCGGCCTCGCTCGCGGCGATCCGCACGGCGATCGCGGAACTGCGCGACGGCCGTGCCGATCTGATGATCACCGGTGGCGTGGACACCGAGAACACCATCTTCATCTACATGTGCTTCAGCAAGGTCGGCGCGCTCTCGCACGGCGGGCGGATCAGCCCGTTCGGTGCCGGCGCCGACGGAACGATACTGGGCGAGGGCATTTCGATGCTGGCGCTGCGCCGGCTCGAAGACGCCCGTCGTGACGGGAACCGCATCTACGCGGTGATCCGCGGCCTGGGTTCGTCCAGTGACGGGCGGGCCAAGAGCATCTACGCGCCGGTGGCCGAGGGCCAGCGGGTGGCCCTCGACCGCGCCTACGCCGACGCCGACTGCTCGCCGGCCGATATCTCGCTCATCGAGGCGCACGCCACCGGCACCGCAGTCGGTGACAAGACCGAGCTGACCGCCCTGAAAGGGCTGCTGTCCGAGGCGACTCCGGAGACCCGGTTCGCGGCGCTGGGCAGCGTGAAGTCCCAGATCGGACATACCAAGGGCGCGGCGGGCACCGCCAGCGTCATGAAACTGGCGCTGGCGCTGCACCAGAAGGTGCTGCCGGGCACGATCAATGTCGACGCGCCCAATGCCGAGATCGCCTCCCGCGCCGCGCCGTTCTACGTGAACTCGCGCACCCGCCCGTGGATCCTGGATCCTCAGCGTCCCGTGCGCCGGGCCGCGGCCTCGGCAATGGGCTTCGGCGGCACCAACTTCCATCTGGTGCTCGAGGAAGCCGACGGCGAGCGGCCCCCGCTGCTGCATCGCACGCCCCGCGCGCACCTGTGGCACGCGCCGGACGTGGCGGGCCTGATCGACGCGGTCCGCGGCGCCGAGGCCACAGACGGCGGTGACATTCCGGAGCAGCACGCACGCGTCGGCTTCGTCTCGCTCGACGACGACTCGGCCGCGGAGCTGCGGGCGCTGGTGGTCGACGAGCTGGTGCGCAATCCCGAAGCGCCGCAGTGGGACCACCCCGAGGGCGTGTACTTCCGCGTTGCGGCGCTGCCCGACCGCAAGGTGGGCGCGCTGTTCGCCGGACAGGGCAGCCAATACGTCGACATGGGCGCCGATGCGGCACTGAACAATCCGCCGGTGGGCGGGGCGTTCGACGCCGCCAACGCCACCTTCGCCGAGGCTGCGGAGCGACTGGGCGCGGTGGTCTTCCCGCCGCCGGCCTTCGACGACGAGACTCGTGCCGAGCAGGACGACGCGCTGCGCCGCACGGAATTCGCGCAGCCCGCCATCGGCGCATTGTCGGCTGGGCAATTCCGGGTGCTCAGCGAGTACGGCTTCAAGGCCGACGGCTACCTGGGGCACAGCTTCGGTGAGCTCACCGCGCTGTGGGCCGCCGGTGCGGTGGCCACCGAGGACTTCTTCGCCCTGGCGCGCGCACGCGGCGAGGCCATGACCGTCCCCGAGGGTGTCGAGGCGGGAACCATGGTGGCCGTCGGCGCCGCCCGTGAGAAGATCGAGCAGGTCATCGCCGAGGTCGAGGACGTGTGGATCTGCAACCACAACGCCCCCGATCAGGTGGTGGTCGGCGGCGGCACCGAGGCGGTCGCCGCCGCCACCTCACTGTTCACCGAAAAGGGCTGGATCACACGGCCGTTGCCGGTCTCCGGCGCGTTCCACACCCCGTACGTGGGCCATGCGGTGGAGGCGTTCGGCGCGGCGGTCGCCGAGGTGGAGATCGGGCCGCCCGACGCGACCGTCTACGCCGACACCCGCGGCGCGTCCTACGGCGCGGACCTCGAGGCCAACCGGGCCACGCTGACCGCCCAGCTGAGCAATCCGGTCGAGTTCTACGACGCGCTCACCGCCATGCGGGCCGACGGCTGCACCGTGTTCGTCGAATTCGGTCCCAAGCAGGTGCTGACCTCACTGGCGCGGCGCACCTTCGGCGACGAGATCATCGCTATCGCCACGGACTCCGGTCCGATCGGCAACGGCGATCTGGCGCTCAAACGGGCCGCGGTGCGCCTGGTCGTGCTCGGTTTCGACCTGCGCGGCATCAACCGCCACAGCGCTGCCGAGCCCACAGCGCCCGCCGCCAAACCCGCTATGGCGGTGAGTATCTCGGCCCCGGAGTACGTTCCCGAAACCCGCCGCAGGGCCTACGCCGACGCGCTGTCGGACAGCTACCAGCTCTCGGTCGCGGCCCGTGCCGCCGCCGCACAGGCCCCCGCTCCCGCCACAGCGGCGGCCCCTGTGGCTCCGGCCCCAGCCGCCCCGACCGACAACGGTCATCACGTCAACGGCACCCATGCCCCCAGTATCCTGGAGAACCCCGTGACCGCGGAACCGCAGTACCGCATTCCCGCGCCGGGCGCCCTGGACAGCGCGCTCGTGCAGCACCTGCACACCCACCGCCACTACCTGGACGGCCAGCTCGAACTGGCCCGCGATCTGGCGGGCGCGCTGCGCCACGGACAGGTCGACGAACTGCTGGTCCGCGCCATCGAGGCGGTCAAGGACCACGGCGTCGCCATCAGCGAAAGCCATTCCCGCGCCGGTACTGTGGTGGTACAGCTGGCCGAGCTGGAGGGCGGGTCCGGGGTGACCCGCGCCCCGTCGATCCCGGTCTACGTCGAATCGGCCGTGAGCGGCCCCGCGCTGACGCAGGCCGCTCCGGCCGCCCTGGCGGCACGCGCGCCCGACCTGGTGGCTCCGGTCGCGGTGGCCGCTCCGGTCACCCCGGAGCAACCGGAACCGATTGCGCCCCTGAGTGTTCCGGTGTCGCAGGCCGCGGCTGCCGTCGAGCAGCCGGCCGCCGCGGCGCTGTCCGCGGACGTGGTGCGGCAGGCGCTGCGTGAAGTGGTCGCCGACAAAACCGGTTACCCGGTCGAGATGGTCGACACCACCATGGATCTGGAGGCGGATCTGGGGGTGGATTCGATCAAGCGGGTCCAGGTGATCGGCGCTCTGCAGGAACGGTTCCCGGAGCTACCGGTGCTGGGACCGGAACAGCTGGGCAGGCTGCGCACCCTCGATCAGATCGTGGGCGAGCTGGCCGGGGGTGATGTCCGCCCAAAAGCTGAGGCCGCGGCCGAAACGCTGCGGCACGTAGTCGAACTCGTCGAGCTGCCGGCGGTGGATCCGGCCGTGGATCCCTACCGCCCGGCCGGGCACGCCGTACTGGTGTGCCTGGACGAGTCGGCCGAAACCGACTGTGAGGCCATCGAGGAACTGCTGCGGGCCCGCAGCTGGTCGGTGCGCCGGGCGTCCGGTTCCGACGCGGTCACCGGCACCGGTCCGGTCGACGCCTGCGTGGTGGTCGCCGGTGTGGCGACCGAATGGGTTCAGGCGCAGGCCATCCTGAGCGGCGCCATCCTGGTGGCCGGGCAGGTGCTGCCCCGGCTGCGGGCGGCGACCGGCCGGGCCGGGTTCGCGACCATCACCCGGCTCGATGGGCACCTCGGATTCCGCGGTGACGCGGAACCGGTGGCGGCTCTGCTGGGCGGCCTGGGCGGACTGGTGAAAACCCTTGCCGCGGAACAGCCCGCGTTATTCTGCCGGGCCTTGGATATCGACCCGGCGGTGGTGCCGCACCGGCTGGCCGAGGTCGTGCTCGAGGAACTCTGCGATGCCGCGGTCGACACGACCGAGGTCGGCGTCGACGCCACCGGCGCTCGCCGCACCCTGGTGCCGAGCCGCCACGGCGACGCCCGCACCGTCGAAATCATTCGTGCCGGAACCGATTTCGGTCACTTCCTGCTGACCGAGGCGGACACCCTGGTGGTGACCGGCGGTGCGCGCGGCGTCACCGCGACGTGTGTGCTGGAACTGGCCCGCACCAGCGCCTGCCGCTTCGTGTTGCTGGGCCGCACCGAGCTGGACGAGGACCCGGAGTGGGCGGCCGAGGTCGCCGACTCCGACCTCAAACCGGCCGCGGTGCGTGCGCTGGCTGGGACCGGGGTCACACCACGCGGCATCGACCGCGCCTGCGGTCGGATCCAGGCGGTGCGCGAAATCCGCGCCACCCTGGCTCAACTCGGCGACCGGGCGACCTACCTGGCGGTCGACGCGACCGACACCCGGGCGCTGAAAGCCGCGCTCGCCCCCTGGCGTGACGCGGATCCGGCGGCCACCGACCACACCCGGCCCGGCGTCATCACCGGCGTCGTGCACGGTGCGGGCGTGTTGGCGGACTCGCTGATCCCCGACAAGACGGCCGAATCCATCGGCCGGGTGCTCGGACCCAAGCTGGCCGGGCTGGCCGCCGTCCTCGACGCCGCGGGCGACCCGCGCCACCTAGTGCTGTTCACCTCGGTGGCTGGACTTTTCGGCAACACCGGGCAGGCCGACTACGCGACGGCCAACGAGGCGCTGGGCCGCTTCGCGGTCGCGTGGGGCGCCCAGGATCCGGACCGCCGGGTCACCGCCCTCGACTGGGGTGCCTGGGCCGGCGGCATGGTGACTCCCGAACTGCGGGAACACTTCCGGTCCCGCGGGGTGCCGCTGTTGGCCCCAGCCGCCGGCGCCGCCGCGTTCACCGCGCAGTTCTCCGCCGCCCGCCGTCGCGAACCGGTGCTGCTGATCGGTTCCGCCACCGCCCTGTCGGCGACGAGTACGGAGCGCGCACCGGTGCGGGCCTGCCGCGGGATCGCGGAGCTGGTGACCGAGCCGGTGATCGAGGCCCACCGCATCGGTGAACACATCGTGCTGCCCGCCACCTTCGGGCTGGGCGCTATGGTAAACCTCGCCGAACGTACCCGGCCGGGGCGGATCGTGGTGGGAGTGCGCGGCTTCCAGGTGCTCAAGGGCCTGGTATTCGACCATCCGGTCCCGAGTATCGAGGTGGAACTCGAGCCCGTGGATCCGGTCGACGACCGGATCGCGGTGCGGGCCACCGTGTTCAGCGACGGGACCGCCCGATTCCGCGCCACCCTGCTGCTCGGCGACGAACCGGAACCCGCTGCTCGGCAGCAGGTTCCGGCCGGTCCCGGCAGCGACGCGAGCTACGTCTACCGCGACGGCATCCAGTTCCACGGGCCCGCCCTGCAGGGGCTGCGCACGGTGCGGTCGGCCAGCGACGAGTCCATCGTCCTCGAATGCGCGCTGAGCGCGGATCCGGTGGCGCACGGCAGCTTCGCGAGTCGGCTGCACGATCCGGTCCAGGCCGACCTGCTCCTGCAGTCCCCTCTGGTACTGGGACACCGATTGCTCGGCGCGGCCTGCCTGCCGCTGAGCGTCGGCCGGATCGACTACCACCGTGCGCTGCCGGCGGGCGAGCCCTTCCTGGTGGTCGTCGACAATCCCCGGGTGAGCCGGATGGAAGCCCTGATCGACTCGACCGCACTGGCCCTCGACGGCACGGTGCTGCAACGGTTCTCGGATGTCGCCGTGCTCACGACACCCGATCTGACGGAGAAGTTCCAGACCTCGGTGAGGGGGTGGACGGCATGACAGTTCTCGAGTTCGACGGCATCGCCTTCGATCCGACGGGCACCCGGCCGCAGCTCGGGGCAGCACCCACTCCGGCGGCGATTCCATCCGCGCCGAAGCTGCTGACATCGGTTGCACCGCAGTCGAACTCGGTGATGGACCCGGTGCCCGCACCGCAGACCGGTGCAGGGCCGGTCCATCCGATCGCAGCGGACGCGATCGCCGCTATCCGGGCAGGCGCCATCGAGGCACACCGCTCGGCCCTGACCGCACAGACGGCGCTGCAGCGCGCGGTGTGGCGACGGGCGCGTGCGGCGACCATGGGCGCCGAGGACACCACCCACGGTGTACGGGAAGCAGTCGCAGCATCGGTTTCTGCTGGTGGGCGCCAGGTTCCGGTCGCACCGATGGGGCCGCGCACACCGGTGTTCCTCGCCCCCGAGGGCGCGTTCAAGCCCCTGGCCCGCACCGCGGTGTCGCGACTGGACCGGGCCGCGCTCGAACAGCTGGCCACCGGGGAGATGAGCGTGGTGTTCGGCCGCACGCATCAGCGTACCGGGGTGGAGGTGACCGCCCGGCTGGCTGCCACCACGCCACTCACCCTCACCGAGGTCGAGTCGATCGAGGTGTACGGCGGCATCGGCAACGGCCGGGTGGTGGCGCGGTTCGACGGCGATCCGCGCGCCGCAGCCCTGCAGGCGGCGGAGGTGTTCGCCCTGCACACCGGGATGCCGCTGTGTCTGTCGGGCAGCACGCTCACCGGCGGCGTCGGCGAGACCGAGGTCGGATTCGGCAGCGGCATCGTGGATCTGGTGGTGGACCGGCTCGATCTGGTGCCCCGCCCGTTCCTGCAGGCGACTGCCACCCTCGACGGTGGCGCGTGCCCGGCCGTCACCGTGATGGTCGCCGAGCGGCTCGGCGCCGAGGTCGGCCCGGGCCAGGCGGTGCCGCGGATTCTGCTCAACGAGTTCCACATGGCGCACCTGGCGCGCGGCGACCAGGCCATCGCCATGGGCCCGGAATTCGCCGAGTACACCGGGGCGCGGGCGACCCGCCTGCCGACCGGCGGCCTGTTGCTGGTGGACCGGGTGCTGCGTTTCCACGGTGAACGCGGCAACCTCGAATCCGCCTCGTACGACACCGAATACGATTCACCGGCCGATTCCTGGTACTACGGGGACACCGCCAACGACTCCATGCCGCACTTCGTCTACATGGAGACCTCCCTGCAGGCGGCGCTGCTCATGGGCTACTACGCGGGGCCGACGCTGACCCAGCGCGGCACCACCCTGAGCCTGCGCAACCTGGGCGGCACCGCAACCGTCCTGCGGCAGATCGACTTGCGCGGCAAGACGATCCAGCAGTCCTCGCGACTGCTGTCGACCACCATCATGTCGGGGTCCTCGCTGCAGACCTTCGACTACACCCTCAGCGTCGACGGTGAGCCGTTCTATCGCGGCGAGACCATGTTCGGCTACTTCAGCGATCAGGCGCTGGGCAACCAGACCGGCCTCGACGCCGGAAAGTACATGCCCAGCTGGCTGTCGGAGCATCCGGAGGCCGCCCCGCGGGTCATCGATGTGGCCGCGCGCCGCGCCGATCCCGCGTCGCCGGCCTGCTCGCGTCGCAAGCTGGCGCTCATCGACCGCGTCGAGGTGGTCGACGGCGGCGGTAATTACGGTGCGGGCTACCTGCGTTCGCTGCGCACTATCGATCCACAGGACTGGTTCTTCGCCCGGCACTTCCACCTGGACCCGGTGATCCCGGGCTCGCTGGGTGTCGAGTCGGTGATCCACGCCGTGCAGGAGTGGATGCTCGACGCCGGATTCGCCGACGGCATCGCCGATCCGGTGTTCCGGATTCCCCGCGACATCGCCTTTAGCTGGCGCTACCGCGGCCAGTTCCTGCCCACCGACGGTACCGTCGAGCTCGAGGCACACATCAAGTCGGTGCATCGCGGGCCACACAGCGCGACCGTGGTGGTGGACGGCTCACTGTGGAAGCCGGGCCTGCGCATCTACGAGCTGATCGACCTGGCCATCGAACTCGCCGACCGAAAGGCGCTGTCGTGACCACCCTCCGGAATCCGGCCGCCGACACGGCCGAGGAGATCGCCGCGCTCTTGAGCGATCTGAACCGGCCGTGCTGGATCATCCAGTACGACGGTCGCGTCGCCGCCACCGCCGACGAGGGACTGGCCGCGCGCGGGCAGATCCTCGCCGCAGTGGGGCCCCTGCCCCCGGAACGACTGGGCGACAGCACCTTCCGCGCTGCCCACGGTGTGCGAGCCGCTTACGCTGCCGGGGCCATGGCCAACGGCATCGCCTCGCCCGAACTGGTTATCGCCATGGCCGAGGCGGGCTACCTGGCCAGCTACGGCGCCGCCGGGGTGCCGCCCGCCGGAGTGGATGCCGCACTGGCCGAGCTGTCCACCCGGCTGAAGGGAAAAACTTTCGCCTGCAACCTGATCCACAGCCCGACCGAGCCCGCCCTGGAACGCGCCATCGTGGACGCCTGCCTGCGCCACGACGTGCGGTGCGTGGAGGCCTCGGCGTTCATGGACCTCACCGCCGAGGTGGTGCGCTACCGGGCAGCCGGGCTCGCGGTGAATCCGCAGGGCGGCATCGAGATCGGGCACCGGATCATCGCCAAGGTATCGCGCGTCGAGGTGGCCGAGCTGTTCCTGCGGCCCGCGCCGCAGCGACTGGTGACGCAGCTGGTCGAGAGCGGTCGCATCACCGCCGCCCAGGGCGATCTGGTCACCCGGGTGCCGATGGCCGACGACATCACCGCGGAGGCCGATTCCGGCGGTCACACCGACCGCCGCCCGCTGGTGGTACTGCTGCCCGAGCTCATCGCCGCCCGCGACCGCATCGCAGTCACCGTGCCGGCCGCCGCGACGGTTCGGATCGGCGCGGCCGGCGGCATCGGCACCCCCGACGTCGCGGCGACCGCCTTCGCCATGGGCGCCGCCTACATCGTCACCGGTTCGGTGAATCAGGCCGCGCGCGAGGCGCATCAGTGCGAGGCCACCAAGCGGCTGCTGGCCACCGCGCAGTTCGCGGACTGCGTGATGGCACCGTCCTCGGACATGTTCGAACTCGGTGTCCAGGTGCAGGTGCTGCGGCGCGGCACCATGTTCGCCACCCGCGCACAGCGCCTCTATGACCTCTACCGGGCCTACGACGGCATCGACGCCATCCCCGCCGAGGTCCGCACCGATCTGGAGGCCACCCTGTTCCGCCGTCCGATGCAGATGGTGTGGCAGGACTGCGTCGCCTTCTTCACCGAACGCGATCCGGCGCAGCTGGTCTCGGCCGAACGGGATCCGAAGGCGCGGATGGCGTTGATCTTCCGCTGGTACCTCGGCCTGTCCTCGGGCTGGAGCATCCGCGGTGAGGCCGAACGGGTGGCCGACTATCAGATCTGGTGCGGCCCGGCCATGGGCGCGTTCAACACCTGGGCGGCCGACACGTATCTGGCCGAACCCGGCAACCGGTCGGTGGCCGATATCGCGGGCCAGTTGCTGACCGGCGCGGCCTATGTCACCCGGGTCGCCCAGTTGCGCACCGCCGGCGTGCGGCTCCCCGCCGCAGTCAGCCGGTACGTGCCTCGCCCGATGGAGGAGCGATGACCATACTCGAGACCGGCCGGGCCGCGGGCACAGCGTGGATGCTGTGCCCGGGCTGCGCGGCCATGATCTACGTCAAGCGCTACGAGCGTGCCGACCGGGTGTGCCCGGAGTGCGACAGCCACGGCATGCTGACCGCGCAGCAGCGCGTCGACCTGCTGCTCGACCCGGACTCGGCCACCCCGATCGACTACGCCGAGACGGTGCGGGATCCGCTGGGGTTCATCGACGCTCGGCCCTATCCGGAGCGGCTCGACGACGCGCGCCGCAAGACCGGTCTGTCCGACGCGGTGCTGTGCGTGCGCGGCACGCTCGGCGGCGTCCGGGTCGTGGTGGCGGCCATGGACTTCCGCTTCCTGGGCGGCAGCCTGGGCAGCGCGGTCGGTGAGGCGGTGACAGCGGCGGCGGAAGCCGCGCTGGCCGAACGCCGCCCGCTGATCCTGGTCCCGGCCTCCGGTGGGGCGCGCATGCAGGAGGGCATCGTCGCCCTCATGCAGATGGCCAAGACCAGCCGCGCCCTGCGACAGCTGGACGACGCGGGCGTGCTGACCGTCTCGGTCATCACCGACCCGACCTATGGCGGCGTGGCGGCCTCCTACGCCACCTCGACCGACGTCATCATCGCCGAACCCGGTGCGCGCCTGGGCTTCGCGGGCCCGCGCGTCATCGCCCAGACCATCGGCCAGACCCTGCCTGCCGGTTTCCAGACCGCCGAGTTCCTCCTCGAGCACGGCATCGTCGACATGATCTGCCACCGTTCGGCGCTGCGCGACCGGCTGATCCGCCTGGTCGGCATGACGGTGCGCCCGGTCGCCGACCGCACCCGTGCTGTCGACACCGATGCGGTGCTGACCGACCCGTCCGCGCTGCCTACCGGCGACCCGTGGGAGCGGGTGCGGACCGCTCGCCGGCTCGACCGGCCCACCACCCTCGACCATCTGGCCGGCGCGTTCGAGGAATTCCTCGAACTGCACGGGGACCGGATGAGCGCCGACTGCCCGGCCATGGTCACCGGCCTGGCCCGGCTGGACGGGGTGCCGGTCGTGGTCGCGGGCACTCAGAAGGGCCACACCGCACCCGAATTGGTCCAGCGCAACTTCGGCATGCCCACTCCGGCCGGCTACCGCAAGGCCGCGCGCGTGCTGCGGCTGGCCGCCAAGCTCGGACTGCCCGTGGTCACCTTGGTGGACACCGCGGGCGCGTACCCGGGGATCACCGCCGAGGAGCAGGGTCAGGCGGTTGCCATCGCCGAGAACCTGAAACTGCTCGCCGGACTGGCGGTTCCGGTGGTCGCGGCGATCACCGGTGAAAGCGGCAGCGGGGGAGCCCTGGCCCTGGCCGTCGCCGACCGGGTCCTGGTGTGCGAGAACGCCGTCTACTCGGTGATCAGCGCCGAGGGCTGCGCCTCCATCCTCTGGCAGGACGCCGCGGCAGCGCCGCGCGCGGCCCGGGCACTGAAGGTGGACGCCGCCTCTCTGCTGGAACTCGGTATCGCCGACGCGGTGGTGCCCGAACCTCAGGGCGGGGCGGACCGCGATCCGGCCGCCGCCACCGCCCTGCTGAGCCGCGCCCTGCGTGCCGCCGTGCACGAGCTGCGCACCTGGTCCGCCGACGATCTGATCGCCCACCGGCACGCCCGTTTCCGGGCTTTCGGTGTGCCACGCAACGACCTCGAGGAGAACAGATGACCGACAACGGTATCACCACCCTGTCGTCCGCCGACGCCGACCGCACCTCCGCGCACACCACCGCCGGCGGGCGCGCAGTGAGCGCCGCTGAGGCCGATCACAGCTTGGCAGTGCTGGCCCGGCACGCGTTGACCGTGCGGGCGGGCATCGCACCGGCGCCTTCCTCGGTGACCGTGGCCAACGGCCCGGTCGTGCTGCGGGTCAGCTGGGACGGCGGCCAGGCCGAGAGCTCGCCGGTGGTCGCATCGGCCCTCGCGCAGGCCGCCGACGCGGCCGCCGCCACGCCGGCGGCCCCCATCCCCACGCACGGAAGCGACTCGAGCGCTGCGACATTCACCCTCACTGCCGAGACCGTCGGCGTCTTCTACCGCGCCTCCGAGCCGGGTGCGGCCCCCTTCGTCATCGAGGGCGATCCCGTCCGCTTCGGCCAGCAGGTCGCCATCGTCGAGGCCATGAAACTGATGATCCCGGTGACTGCGGCCCGCGAGGGTGTGGTGGCCGAATTCCTGGTCGAGGATGGCGAATCCGTGGAGCACGGCCAGCCGCTCATCGTCTTCGAGGTGCTGCGGTGACCCCGGTCGCCGGGGTGACCCGGCCCATTCGCAAGCTGCTGGTGGCCAATCGGGGCGAGATCGCGGTTCGGATCATCCGCACCTGCGCCGAACTCGGAATCGCCACCGTCGCCGTGCATTCGGCTGCCGACCGGGACTCGCTCGCGGTGCGGATGGCTGACGAGTCGGTGCAGATCGGAACCAGCCCGTCCAAGCGCAGTTACCTGTACGTGCCCGCGATCATCGAGGCAGCTAGGGCCACCGGCGCCGACGCCGTCCACCCCGGCTACGGATTCCTCTCGGAGAACCCCGATTTCGCCGAGATCTGCGAGGCTGAGGGGCTGGTGTTCGTCGGCGCCCCGGCCGCGGTGATGGCCCGGCTGGGCGACAAGTCCACCGCCCGTGCCCTGATGGCCGACGCGGGCCTGCCGCTGCTGCCCGGCAGCCGTGACCCGGTCGATACCGTCGACGAGGCCCGGGACCTGGCCAGGGACATCGGATATCCCGTGATCCTCAAGGCCGTCGCGGGCGGCGGCGGGCGCGGCATGCGGGTGGCACGCGATCCGGGCGACTTCGCCGCCGCCTGGCAGCAGACCCGCGCCGACGCGACTGCCGTCTTCGGCGACGGCCGTCTCTACGTCGAGCGCTACCTCGAACCGGCCCGCCACGTGGAAGCCCAGATCCTGGCTGACATGCACGGTCGGGTGGTGCATCTGGGCCTGCGCGACTGCTCGCTACAGCGCCGGCACCAGAAGCTGGTGGAGGAGGCGCCTGCCCCCGGACTCTCGGACGAGCTGGCCGAGCGGATCGGCGCGGCGGCCGTGCGCGGCGCGGAGGCAGCCGGGTACGTCGGTGCGGGCACGGTGGAATTCCTGCTCGACGGCGACGGGCAATTCTACTTCATGGAGGTGAACTGCCGTCTACAGGTGGAACATCCGGTCACCGAGATGATCACCGGCATCGACCTGGTGGCCGAGCAGTTGCGGATCGCGGCGGGGGAGCGGCTGACCGTCGAGTCCGGCGGCAATCCGCGCGGCGTGGCCCTGGAATGCCGGGTCAATGCCGAGGATCCGGAGCGGGAATTCGCCCCGGCCCCGGGCACTCTCACCGAGTGCGTGCTGCCGGGCGGCCAGTTCGTCCGGGTCGACAGCCACATCTCGCCGGGCTATTCGATTCCGCCACACTATGATTCGTTGCTGGCCAAGGTCGTGGTGTGGGCTCCGGACCGTGCCGGTGCCATCGACCGCATGCGGCGCGCGCTGGCCGAGACTCGGATTCGGGGCGGCGGTGTCGCCACCACGGCGGAATTCCTGCACGATGTGCTCGACCATCCCCGCTTCCGGGCTGCGACCCACGACACGGCGTTGATCGGTTCGCTCACCGGTCCGGTGGGTGCGCGGGCATGATGGAGGGCGCCCGCAACGCGAAGGAGCCCGCGCAGATGACCGTCGACGCCTGGGCGCAGCATCCCACTGCCGGCTTTCTCGCCCATGACATGTTCGGACGGAGGCTTGTTGGGCGGTCCAGGTGTAGAGCGCGTGCCGGTCGGGTGCCATTGGTCATCGGGGGGGTGTCCCTATGTCTTTCGTCAAGCGGCAGCCCGGTAGGGCTGCTTGCTGTGGAGCATGGCGTAGAGGACGTCGCAGCGGCGGCGGGCCAGGCAGATGAGGGCCGCGTTGTGTTTTTTGCCCTCGGCTCTTTTCCTGTCGTAGTAGTGGCGGCTGGCCGGGTCGTGTAGGGCTGCGAAGGCCGAGAGGAACAGGGCGCGTTTGAGTTTGTGGTTGCCTGAGCGGGCGGGGTGCTCGCCGCGGATCGAGCTGCCGGAGCGGTGGGTGATCGGGGCGATACCCGCGTAGGAGGCCAGGTGGCCGGCGGTGGCGAAGGCGGTGCCGTCGCCGACTTCGAGCAGGATGCGGGCTCCGGTCCTGACTCCGATGCCGGGCATCGAGGTCAGGACCTTGGCAAGAGGGTGATCATCGAACATCCTCTCGATGTCCTCGGCGATCTGTTTGCGTTGCAGCAGAACCGCTTTCAGCGAGTCGGCGAGTCTCGGCAGCACGGTTTCAGCGGCTTTGGTCCCGGGAGCGGTCACGGTTTGTGCAGGCAGCGCAGCCAAGATCTCCTCGACCAGACGGGCGCCCATGCGGGGCGCGTGCTTGGTGGCGATCGAGGTGAGCTTGCGTCTGCCCGCCGCGCGGATTCCTTCGGGTCCGCCGCAGCGCGAGAGGATTTCCAGCACCGCCGGGTGCGCGACGCGAGGACCCAGGACCCGCTCGAGAGCGGGATGGACACTGGTCAGCAGGCCGCGGATGCGGTTGCTGGTGCGCGTCGCCTCTTCGGCGAGATCGTCATCGAAACCGACGAGAACGCCGAGCTCGGTGAGGGTTTCGTCGCCGATATCGACTCGCCGCAGGGTGTGTGGCATGGTGCGGGCCGCGTCGGCGATGATGTGCGCATCGCGGGCATCGGTCTTGGCCTGGCCCGGATAAAGGTCGGCGATGCGGCGCATCGACAGGCCGGGCAGGTAGGCCACGTCGTGGCCGCAGGCGCGGGCGACGGTGACCGGCAGCGCGCCGATGGTGTTGGGCTGATCGACCACGATCAACAGCGGTCCGCGCCCGGCGAGTTGGTCGAACACCGCCCGCAGGCGGGACTCGTCGTTGGGTAGCGCCTTGTCGAACAACCGTGTGCCGCTCGGGTCGAGACCGACTGCGTGGTGCTCGCCTTTTCCCACATCAATGCCGCAGAACACGGCGTACGCCTGTGTCACTTGCCATTTCCTCGTCACGTCGGCGCACTCCGGACGGCCGCCGATCAAGCGTCAACGCCCGGCACCCACGTTACGAAGAGACCTACCAGCGGCCCTGTCCCCATCAGCGGTCCGTCGACGCCACCAGACCCGGCGACACCACCCCCCGGATCATGCGTGAGACAGGGGCCAGAAGTCATACCGGGCCTGGCGACCGTAGCTCCGTTCAGGAGCTACGAGGAAGGTAACGGGGCAATCTCTTGCACATGTCGGATGCGGCCGACCGGCGGGTGTTCTCTTTCGCTGCTGCCTCAGCCAAGCTGCGGTGGATTGCGCCAAAGAGGATTGCGAGCGAGAGAAAATACGCCCGCGGTGTTTGTGCCTGTGGCCTGTGGAGTTGGGAGGCCCGTCAATATGGTGCATAGTCGGCGGTACACCATGTCGATGGTTAGGAACGTGGGATCGTCGGGTTGAGGATCCTGGAGGACGTCAATAAGTGCTCCGGTGAATACTGTGCATCCGTTGGCTCCTTCGGCATTCGCAAATCTTCGGTTCGAGTCGGTGGCAGTCAGTACGTAGCTGCCGTCGATCAGCGCGACATCCTTGAGTGCCAGGTTTGGATCGGCGCCAGCAAGTCAATGCTCGAATCCGGCGCCAGGACAAGGATCGTCATCCTCGACGGTTGCAACAGCAGCAACGCACAAATCCTCACGATGGCTGACTAGATCGAATTTCAGCGTGGACCACTCGGAGTCGTCGAACCTGTAGGTGCAGTAGGTGAGCCCGCCGCTGACGGGGATCCAGACGCCGTGGTCGGCGAAGTAGAACGAGAGCAGGTCTTCAGCTGCTTCCGCCGCAGAACGGAGCGCCTTCCGAATGTCCATCTGGTCATGGGGATTGACTACAACAGTTCTCCCTAACGAATCCGGTCTGTTCGGACAGGAGCTTGGTCAGCGCTTTGAGACTTTGCTGTACTTGCGGCAGCTGCGGGAAGCCGGAATTGGTTGCGCACCTCGCTGTGCCTACAAAGACGACCCGAGATGTCTCAGGATCTGGGAGTCACACCCGGCTTCGGCTCTCTCGCGATCCGCACTTCGTGATGTAGTCGGTATCGTCGCAGGTAGTGGGGCTTGTTCGGCCCGGTATTGGTGGCGTCGGCACCAGGTCGACCACCGCCAGATGGCGGCACGATCGGGGCGGTGGGTGATCAGGTGTGCCAGGAGACAGCGGATTTCTCCGAGGATGAGCGAGATGTTGCCGCTGCCAACGCTTTTGGGGCGATAGCGGCGATGACAGCGAGGTAGGTGTGGGCGGCATCGCCAAGTTGGTGTGCTGGTACCAGGCGTCGTAGCGGCGGACCTGGTAATGGTCGAGACCGACCGCGGTTTTCGCGGTCTGGAAACAGTCCTCGACCGACCAGTGGGCTCCAGCATCGGTGACCTGACCCCAGGATTTCGGTCCGCGTGGATCGAATCAGGGGGTCCCGTGACTTCGGCAATCGCCATGAATTTGCGGGTATGAGTGCGACGCATTACGGTCAACCCGCCTGATCATGCGGAGTGGCGTTCGAGAACCCCTCGCCGGGCCGGCGAAACGCGCGGCGTCGAGCTCGCGTTCGATCGCGTAAGCGGCATGGCTCAATCCGGTGACGCGCAGTTCTACAATTCTGTGATGCACCACAGGTAATCCGTCAATCTGGATCACATCGTCGATCCTGAGCTTCGCAGATGGGCCTGAGGCGAATCTCCTTTTGGTGCTGTTTGCTTCCACTGAGCCCCGATTGGGAACACGGATTACGCCCGCAGAAAGCATACGCACATGCACGTGCATAGACACCTGAACAGTGCAAAAGGTGCGCCGTAATCGACTGTGGCACAATCGGAGAAGCGACAGCGCACATGCCGATGGGAGTGGCATTGATCCAGGAGTACGTTACCGGCGGAACGTCACAGGACAATCGTGTCGTCCCGGAGGAGGATCCGGCGCTGTCGCGGCGGGTGCTCGGCACGCGATTGCGGAGGCTGCGAGAAACGGCGGGGATCAGTGAGGAGGCGGCGGGGCAGGCGATACGCGCCTCGCATTCGAAGATCATCCGGTATCGTATTCGAACCCCGCAGCAAATCCGCCACCGTCGACCTGTTCGCGGGGACAAGCCTGGTCGAGCCGGGACTCGTTCCCGTCGCCGCATGGCGACCTGAACTTACCGACCGCCCCACGGCCGTCGCCGACGCCGAAAGCGCCTGGTACTGGGCCGGAATCGGCCGCAAACCCTGAACATCGGAAGCCTTGAACAACCGGCTGCTACTTTCCAGCCTCGTCGTACGCCTCGAGAATCTCGGCTGAGACTCGTCCCCGGCTGGACACTTCCAACCCTTGTTGTGGGCCCAGCGACGGACAGCTTGCGTCTGCGCCCGATCAACGGCAGTCCGAGTTCCTCCGGCTGCCTTGGCCCTCGAGGTTCGCCCGACCTTACGGGCGTGTGAAGTCCATCGCTCGAATACACTTCGCAGCGCAGCAGCATTCAATGTGGACAGGTCGATCTCATTATTCACGCCATCGACAGCAAACGCCACTGTCTCCTCGGCAGTGAACTTGCCGTCATAGTCGTCCACCAGTTCGACGACGACCTTGTGTGCCATGAATTGTGGCCGTCCGGTTGAACCGATGTAGTGATACACGAGCCTAATGAAGGCAATGGCATTCATTTCGGCCGGATCGAGATCAACTGTGCCACTCCGCTTGTCACGATGCTTTTGGGGCTGGTGCCGCCGATGACGGCCGCGTGTCGATGTTGCTGCTGAAGATCACCGACCTGCCGTACAACTCAACTCGCACGACGGTCCCCTGAGCGTATTGTGCAGGCTGGAGGCGGCGATCCGGCGTTGAAAGGCCCGTGAGGGCCAGTGACGAGAGCAGTCACGCTTAGCCTCAATCCGTGGATGGGTTTTGTTGGTGGTCCGCGCGCCGCAGGCGCGCGGACCAGTGTGGTTTCGGGCAGGTGGTAGTTGCTGGTCTGCCCAGCTTTTCCACTGTGGTGTCGGTTCGGGCCCTGGTTGGGCGGGTGGTCAGGCGGTGATGGCTGGTGGTGGCGTGTAGCCGATAGTGTTGTGCCACAAGGCAAGCCAGGAATCGGTCCAGGGCCAGCGGGCGGGTAGGTGCAGCAGGGGGCGGCGTTGGGGTCGCGCGAGTCGTGCGGGGACGTTGAGGAGTTTGCGGCGCAGGGTGGCGCCGCGGGCGCGGTTGTGTGAGCCGCCGGCGAGGGTTCCGGCGGCGTGGAGCAGGTTGTGGGCGATCGCGGCGCAAAGCACCCATGCGGAGTTGGCGGCGAAACGCCCGGAAGGGATGTGGGCCAGTGGACCATCGATCAAGTCCGAGAACACGGTCTCGATGATCGCGTGGCGGCGGTGGGTGATGTCGGCGTCGCCGGCCGGTTCTTCGGAGTTGGTGAAGAACGGGTGATACCGCCAGACCGGGAACAGCGCGTCGGGGTAACGGGCGTCTTTGATGCGGCGCACGATCAGTCGGGCGGTAGTCGCGTCCTTGGTGGAAGCGAAAGCGGTGTAAGGGATTTCGGCGACCTCCGCATCGGAGGTCCATTCACCGGTGTCGGGATCACGCACCGCGCCCGGGTATTTCACCGGGGTCCAGGCGTCCTCGCCGATCGCGGCGATGGCCTTGGCGACGGAGGTGTTCTTGGTCAGCACCAGCGAGAACCGGGCACCGGCCCGGATGGCGGCGCGCACGACCTTGCGAGTGCCGTAGGCCGAATCGCCACGCACCAGGATCTCCCAGGTGGCGCCGGCTGCGCGGGCGGTGCCGATCGCCGCGGTGACCATCGTCGCAGCCCCCTTGCCGGACCCGGCTTTCCCCGCCCGCAACCGCATACCCGCCACAACCGGAGCGGCGAGATCGGTGCTGATCGTGGCTGCCAGTGGTGAAAGCCCTTTGCGCAGAACCTGTTTCCCCGCAATCTTGGTATGCCCGTAGGAGGCACCCTGCTTCTGATGGCCGTAGACCGGCCGCAGCAGTGAGTCGATGTCCACGAACGCCCTCGCCTCGGCGCCGGGCAGCAGACCGGCCCGCGCGATGAGCGCGAGCAGATGCTCACGCATCACCGACTCCAATTGCTTGGCGTGTCCGAAGGTGAACTCCCGCAACAGGATCCCCACCGTCGAGGGCGCATACACTCCGTCGAACAGTTCGGTCATCCCGCCGCTGCGCAACAGGTCGATGTCGTCGATGCTGTCCACACCCGCACACATCCCCGCGATCAACGTCGCCAGTTTCGGTGCCGAGTTGGCCGACCCGGCCCTGATCCGGGGCGCCTCGATCCTCACCTTGTCGGCCAACATGCTGGTCAAGCCGGTTTGTTCGGCCAGCGCCATCACCGGGACCAGCCCAGCCACCGACACGAGGTTGTCATCGTCGAACCGCGCCGAATCCCCGGCGAAGGTGTGGAACAATCGCACTGAAAGTGTCTTCCCGATCTGCTATTCGATTGTTGCGTGAGAACATCAATCATCGCAGCTCGGAAGGCACTTTTCCCATTTTCGGCACACCCTCCGCACCGGGCACATCCACGGATCGAGGCTTAGTGCTCCTATCGGGTTCGGTTGCGGAGTCTTCGCCAGCAGATGAGTGCGGCAGCGAGGTCGAGGAATCCGTGATGGATGTCGGTGCGGCGTTCCCAGCGCACGGCCAGGCGCCGGTACTGGTGGAGCAGCGCCAGGGTTTGCTCTACGATCCAGCGTCCCGCGGTGACCTTGTCGCGGGTGCCGCGGCGGGGGATGTAGCCGCGGATATGTCTTTGCTGCAGTAGGTCATACACACGTGGGTAGTCGTAGCCCTTGTCCGCGATCAGGATGGTGATCCGATGACGTGGCCGGCCCGCCCGTCCGCGCAGGGGCCGGACCCGGTCGAGCAACTCGGCCAGCATCAGGTGGTCGTTGACGTTGGCTCCCGACAGCGTCACCGCGAGCTGGAGCCCGTTGCTGCAGGTCAGGGCGTGGTGTTTCGACCCGGTTTTGCGGCGGTCGACCGGACTCGGGTCGGTGTCGGCGCCCCCCTTTTTTCGCCCGTACGTGCGAGCCGTCGCCGATGACCCGGTCGAAATCGATCAACCTCGCGGAATGGCAACGGGAGAGCACGGTTTCGTGCAGGGCCTCGAATACACCGGCGGTTTGCCCGTCGGGGACTTGCCGCCAGCAGGTCATGCCGAACCCGAACCCCAGCTCCTGGGGCAGGTCTTCCCATCCGATGCCGGTGATCAGCACCAACAAGATCCCTTGCAGCACCAGCCGGTCGTCCATCCGGTCTGGTCCCAGCATTCCCAGCATTCCCGGCGTTCCCGGCGTTCCCGGCGGTCGCAGCGGCAGAAGCGGTTCGATCACTGCCCACAACCGGTCGTCCACGATCCACGGCGCTGCCATGATGAAACATCGTGCACGGCAACCAAACTCACTGCCACTCCACCGAACCTGTCAGGAGTTCTTAGGCGTATTTCGCACCTGCCGACAGAACGTACTCGAGCAAACAAATTAGTGCGTTCTTGACAGATTCCCGGCTGCGGGCGTCGCACAGCACCACAGGCACCTCCGGCGGCAGATCGAGCGCGACGCGAACCTCTTCCTCATAGTAGACATCGGCGTTGTCGAAGCAGTTGACCGCGACGATGAAAGGTAGCTCGCGGGATTCGAAATAGTCCACCGGTGCGAAGCAATCCTCCAAGCGTCTGGTATCGGCGAGAACGACTGCGCCCAGCGCACCCGTGGCAAGTTCGTCCCACATGAACCAGAACCGGTCCTGGCCAGGCGTTCCGAAAAGATACAGGACTACCTGTGAGCTGAGCGTGATGCGACCGAAATCCAAGGCCACTGTCGTGGTCGTCTTGTTCTCGACACCGGCGAGATCGTCAACGCCGACGCTCAGGTCGGTAAGTTGCTCCTCGGTACGGAGCGGCATGATCTCGCTGACGGCACCGACCATTGTGGTCTTTCCGGCACCGAACCCACCTGCGATCAGAAGTTTTGCCACTTGAACCGTCTGCAGCCAGGTAGAACCGAAAGGGTCAGAGCTTGCGAACGCCATCGAGTACCGCCTGTAGGAGAAGGGAATCGGGGCGATTGCCTGTTGTGACAGGAGATCTCACGATGACATACCCCGAGTTGATCAAATCGCTGATGAGTACTTTCACTGCAGCGACCAATAGATTCAAATGAGCGGCGATCTCCGCGATGGATAGTGGTCGGCCCTGGCACATGTGGACGATGGCGCCGTACTCGCGCTCCAATGTGACAGCGTCTGTCTCCGAGCCCACGGTGACAACCAGCGTGAGCAGGTCAAGGTTGTGCGATCCTGAGCCGGCCCTGCCTCGGGTGACTGCGAACGGTCTGATCAGAGGACCAGGATCCTCGTCTTCCTGCCAGAAATCGATGTTGTTGTCGTTCATGGGTGGTTTTGTGTCCGAAGGGAATTGCCGGACGAGGGCACGCGAGTTCCGGTCGAGAGTTGGTCGCGAACCTGTCCCACGATGACGTTCATCTCGTAGGCAATCATGCCGAGATCGGCGTTCAAATCCGCGAGAAGCGCCAGGCAGGTGCCGAAACCCGCAGACGTGACGACGAGGTAGCCCTGGTCGAGTTCGACCACGGTTTGCTGCAGATTGCCTTTTCCGAATCGCGAACCGACTCCGCGGCCCAAGCTGTAGAGGGCTGATGCCATCGCCGCCAGATGCTCGGTCTGTTCACGATCGAGTGCACGGGATGCGGCGAGAGGGAGGCCGTCTGTCGAAAGAGCCACGGCGTTCTCGGCGCCCGGGACACGGTCGACGAGCCCATCGAGCAGCCAGTCCAAACTGTGCGAGGCGAGCCGAGCGGGGTTTTCATCGTTCATCGTTCATTGCTCGTTTCAGTCGGTGGAGCCTGGGAAGGAGGCACGGCCCTGTCGTGTTCCGCGCTGGAATGAAGACATCGCACCCCGTGCGGCATCCGGGGTCCGTCGGACCGGGTGGGCGGTCTGGTCAACAGGTGTCGCCTTCTGACCATCGACCCTCAACTCATGCTTCAGGTGCTTCTGTCGTTGCCGCCGAGGCAGCCCTAGGCGGCCTTCGGTGACGGCAGCGCCAGTGGAAGTCAGGCCGCCAGCCGGGAATGAGGGGGCAAATCCCTTGTCGTTCACCACAACTGTCGATGTGCCGGAGATGTCCCAGGACGAGGTCGATGTTGAGGCAGCGCCATCGTCGCGGACTCCAGATCGCCTGGTTGCGTGGGTAGGTCGGACTCGGCTGCGTCCACCATCGACTGCGGCGATCTTGGGGGCCTCGACAGGAGTTGTTCGGCTGGGCGATTCGCCCAGCAACTCTTCGGGGATCAAAACTATGGCCTTGACCCCACCGTAAGCGGATTCCTGCAAGCTGACGGCGAGAGATTGCCGGCGCGCAAGCCGCCCGACAACGAAGAGACCGAGGTTGCGCCGGCCCGCCAAGGCCATCTCGTGGAAGTCCGGCGGATTCCGCAGTAGCTCGTTGAGGCGCTCACGTTCCTCGAATCGAATGCCGAGACCCTGATCCTCGATCTCGATTGCTACTCCGCGCCCAACGATGTTGCCGTACACGGATACCGGCGCCTCCGGCGGGGAAAACCCGGTCGCATTGTCGATGAGCTCGGCAAGCAGGTGGATGAGATCCGCGACAGCTCGGCCTTCTACCCAGATCTCCGGTACGCGCACCCCACCTACCCGGGCTAGGTGTTCGGTCTCGGAAACCGCACTGCGGACGAGCTCTTCGAGTGAGACGGGGTGTCGCCATCGCCGAGCTGCCTCGCCGCCACCCAGGATGAGGAGGTTTTCGGCGTTTCTTCGAGCGCGCGTGGTGAGATGATCCAGGTCGAACAGGTGTTGCAGCTGCTCAGGATCGTTCTCCTTGGACTCGGCGGCATCCAGCACCTGAAGTTGCCTGCGTACCACAGCTTGGTTGCGATTGGCGATGTCGAGGAAGACCCGGCCGAACCCGGATCGTGTGCGGGCTTCGTCGACAGCCGCGGCGAGAGCTGTGCGTTGCGCACTGATGAATGCTGTGGCAACCTGACCGATTTCGTCCCGGCGGGTATCGAAAGCCGTTGTCTCGGCTTCGATATCGACGTCCTCACCTTTCTGAATCCGATGCATCAGCGCCGGCAGCGTCTCCTCGGCAAGCTCAAGACTGCGTGAACGTAGATTCCGGAGTCTGGTAACGAGCCGATTCGCGAGAGCGGCGGCCACCCATAGTGCCGCCAACGTCAGGGCGGCCAACGCCGCCCCACCGACGATCGATCGTGTGAACGCATTGGTGGCAGCGGTATCGGCCGCCTTGAAGGTGTACGCGCTGAAGTCGCGCAGCAATCCGAGCAATCCCGCGTCGACCGCCTTTTCAGCGGTCAACCAATCTTGATACGGCATCGACAGCGTGCCGGACTCCGCCAGATCTGCGCGGCCAAGGGCAGCCAGCTGCCATTGGCGGTCGCGGGACAGTTCGTGATAGGAGTTCGCGGTCTGCTCGGGCAGCTGAGCGAGGACGGTGTTGGCCTGTTCTTCGAAAGCACCGTCGAGGGCGACAATCCTGCGTTGCTGGGCTGGATCCGGATTGCCCTGGACCGCCGCGAAAGCTGCCAAACCAACCGCGCGGGAGTGAAGGTCAGCGACTTGCAGCATCGCCGCAATGGTGTTTTGCTGCGTGACACTCTCGTAGCTGGGCGCGTTGCGTGCGGCGCCCTCCAAGAGGCCGTTGGAGACTACTGCCACCATCCGGGAGTAGAAGTTGTCGATCTTTCCAGCGTCGGTACTCTTCGTGTCTATGGACTGTCTCATAAGCTGCAACTGCTGTGACAGGTCGTTGACACTGGCGCTGGATTGCGCGATGGAGCTGGCATTGATGTGCTGCAGTCCAGCCAGTGCGCGGCCCAGGTCGGCAACCGATACCGTGGTCTGATTACGTAGATTCGGCAGTTCTGCAACGGCAGACTGGGATCCCGCCAGCGCCATCAGGCTGACGGTCCGTTCGTCTTGGGTCGCAGTGATGTATCGCAGGATGGGCTCGGTGCCCTTGCCTTGATACTCCGACCAGTCGTGCGCCGCTTGTGCCTGGAGTGCCAAGGACGCCACCACCAAGCCGCCGGTGATGAGCAAGATAATGCTTGGAACGAGCGCGATCGCGAGCACCCTGATCCGTATGCTAGTGGGCGGTCGAAATCGCAAGAGAGCGCGGTAGCGCGTCCTGAGATCGGGTGGGTCGACGTGCGCTTCTACGCCTTGGTGCATCGTGCACTCCTGTTGCAGGACAGTCGAATCCGTGAGGACAGCCCGCATTGCCTGGCAGAGATCGGATACTTCAACACTTTTCCTTGCTCGAGTCGTGCCGTGAGTCGAGCACCGGAACGGTGCCGACTGCATGGAAGTGACTGGCGACAGGAAAGCAACTGGGGGAAAACGCGTGTCGGAGCCCGGAAACACTCTCGGCAGCGTGATCTGACAGCGGGCGAGAGTAGTGGGGCTGAGTCGAGGTTGTCAATCGGAGGGGCCGCGACGCGCTCTCGGGTAGACAAATCGATACTGCTCAACGCAGTATATCTACCGACAGAAAAGTGAACTGGGGTACAGACACTGAATCAATAGTTCAACTCAGTGTCGATGGTTGTCGGTCAGGACCAGGTCTACATCGCACGCCACGCATACCCTTATCTCTGACCTTGCATTCCATCCCACCGCACGTGGCAGATCAGCATCACGACCGCGCCCGGCCGAGTGTCTGAAGGTGTCGGCGGGCGACGAACCGCGGGTCCTGTGCTGGCGGTCGCTGTTTTGCCCTCATGGGCGGGTCTCCCTTCGCCGCAGTAGTTTTCGACCTGCCGGAAGCAGGTGTCACTTGGCTGTCCTGCGTGCGGCTGTGCAGTGGCCGGCAGGCTAGGGCGAGCATGGCTTCGTTCTGGGTGGGTGGGCGTGGATGAAGGTGGCGAGTCGATGGGGAGGGCTTCTCAGGCGACTGCCACTCGGGCTTCGCCGACCATATGGATGCCGACTATCGGGCCCTCTTCGCCCGCGCACGAATTGCACGCCTCCGGTGGTGCGGAGGATCTAGCTCTTTCCGTTGCCTGCGAGATCGTAAACCGTTGTGGTACAAGAGCCATAGTGTTCGCTGGTGGCGGCTTCGTTCAGGCCGACTGAGGCCAGCTCCGCGAACGCGGCTACCCCTGACTGACCTGCAGGTCCACCCTCGGAGATCGAATGATCCTCCACAGCCGCCCGGTTATGGCAGCTCAGGGGAAGAAGCGGGCGATGGCCGGTCGGAGGCGGGCGGATTCGAAATCGTCGGTGGGCAGGGCGAGTTGCTCGAGGATCAGGCCGTTGACGAGGTTGAGGAGGTCGGCGGCGGCGGCCTCGGGGTCGGCGGCTCCGGCGCCGCGGAGTTCGCCGGCGAAGGCGGCGCGCTGGGTGGCTCCCCATTCGTCGAGGCTGGCCCGGAGGTTGGGGCGGCGGGCGACTTCCAGGAAGAACTCGTAACGGGCAATGCTGGAATCGCGGTCGCCTGTCAGGGTGCCGGCGATGTACCGGGTGAGCCGCGTAATTCGTTGGGGGACATCTACGTCGGGCAGGCTGTCGACCAGGGCGCGGACCTCGTCGATCTGCCGGGCGGCCAGTTGGCGCAGGGCTTCGTCGAGCAGTTGGTCGAGGGTGCCGAAGTAGTAGCGGGCATTGCCGTGGGTGGTTCCCGCCTCCGCGGCGACGGCGCGGTGGGTCACGGCGCGGGCGCCTTCGCGGGCCAGTAGTCGGATCGCGGCCTCCAGCAGGGCCTCGCGGCGGGCGGCCCCCCGGGCCATCCGCGGCTCGCGCATGGGCGTCGTCATGGGGTCATCGTACTGGCGACCGGAAATCAAAAACTTCTCCGTTTGGAGAAATTTTGAGGTACGGTGTGCGCAGCAGTGAACACAACTGGTTGGCAGCGGAGGACAGCTTTGACCAACACGATCATCACCGGGCGGGTACGCACGCTCGATCCGAACACCCCGGAAGCCGAGGCACTCGTGCTGTCCGGGGGACGCGTTCTGGCA
>NZ_JBSGGG010000037.1:0-101458 GCF_053603795.1 Nocardia sp. NPDC004123 | reverse complement strand
GGGACATCTACGATCCCGTAGCCAACATCACCGCCGCCTGCAACTACGCCGCCGCACGCTACGGCTCCATGGACAACGTCAACTCCGCATACTGACCCGCAGAAGCCCGACCCGCCGACTCGCGCCCGCATGAAATTTCTTCGCGCGCCGGTTCGAGTTCGGTGGGACCGCGCTGGCTGGTTTCACGAGGTATTCATGCCGACGAGACCTTGCTGCGCGCGGATGACGAACTGGGCGGACCTCATCGACTTCGAGGTTTTCCCGGTCATCACCTCGGACGACGTGCCCTCCCGCCTCGAATCGGGCTGAGCCGCAGCATAATCCGCGCCGTTGCCGGAGGCCGTCGGTGCCGGCGCTGCCTCGAGATGGCGGCACCGGTACCGGGTGGTCAGCGCGCGCTGTGCGGGAGCGTGGTGCGTTCGACGCGGCTGGCGGCGATCCGCTCCGCCGCCAGCCGGGCGGCCCGTGCGTCGTCACCGGTCAGCCGGCCGAGAATACGGCTCAATGGCCTGACTTCACCGAATCCGCCCCAGTGCCCCTCGGGAATCTCGGTGGGGAACACCCAGATTCGGCCGGGATCACGGGGCCACGCGCCGTCCTCCGCGTCGAGTATCGCCTCGGTGACCGCTGCGATGACGCCGGCTCGCTTGGCGGTGTCCAGTTGCCCTTCCGGGACCGACGGGACCACTTTGTACCGCGGCATGTCGGCGGGTGCGCCGCCGACGTAGACCGCTGCCGGGCGGTGCAGGAACACCCACGAGACCGAGCGCGTGACCGGATCGGCGGGGTCGAATCCCTCATGGCGGATGAGGATTTCGGTGATCTGATTCATCAGCGCCGCTTCCCGCTCGGCCGTGAAGGTGCCCTCCGGAATGTAGACATCGAGCATCGGCATGGCGACGACCTCCTAGATTTAGTTTCTAAACTCAGATGAACGAACGCTAGGGCCGCTGAGTGGAGATTGTCAACCTAGCTCGATAGGGTGGCCATATGGACCCCGATCGTCGAATCGACACCGCCAACTGCTCGGTGGGACGCGCCCTGTCGGTAGTCGGCGAACGCTGGTCGTTGCTGATCGTTCGAGAGGCCATCGATGGCGCGACCCGCTTCAGCGACTTCCGTGACCGCTTGGGTATCGCCAGCAACCTGCTTTCCGCCCGGCTCGACAGCCTGGTCGAAGCCGGTGTGCTACAACGCATCCCATACCAGGAGCCGGGCTCCCGGCAGCGTTCCGAGTACCGCCTCACCGAGCGCGGCCTCGACCTGCGGCCGACCCTGGTGGCGTTGCTGGAGTGGGGCGACAAGTATCTGGCCGACCCACAGGGGCCGTCGGTCGTGATCCGCCATCACACCCCCGGCGCCGACCACGACTGCGAAGCCCCGGTCCGGCTCGTCCTGGAATGCGCCGCGGGCCATGCCCATCTACCCCCATCGGCCATCCACCGCACCCCCAGCCCGGGCGCCCAATTCGTGAAATCGTGATCAGCTGCCAGCGCCGCCGTGATCGGTCCAGGCAATAGCGCGCAGCGGAAACGAGCCCATCCCGCGCACCGGCGCCGGCAGTGCGACCAGCCTGGCACCGATATCGGGGACCACGTCCAGGTTCGTCATCTGCTCGATGATCGGGATTCCCGCCCCGAGCAATGCGTGGTGACACGGACGCGTGGGCAGGGAAATATCGTCGATGTCGAGCGAGTCGATTCCGACCACCGCCACATTCGCAGCGACCAGCGCCTCCGCGACCTCGCCGATCAGGAACGGATGCCCGGGGCCCCGGTACGACGGCGACCCCCATCGAGCCGACCATCCGGTGTGCACGAGCACCGCCTTGCCCCAAAGCCGCGCCGGGTCACCGAGCACATCGGGTCCCACCGCGCGCATGCCCGCCGCGCGGATCATCACGATCGGTATATTGAGCAGCCGCTCCAGCGGCAACTCGGCGATATCGGCGCCATCGGCATGGAAATGGAAGGGCGCGTCGATATAGGTGCCGGTGTTGCCGACCATATCCACCCGCGCGATGTCATAGGCCATGTCGATCAGTGCCGACTGCTGACGCGAAATATCTGTGGTGACCCGCGGTCCCGTCAATCCCGGGTAGGTGAGCATGCCGTCCGAGATCGGATGGGACAACTCCACGGTTGTCTTGCTCATGCCAGGAACCGTACCTCGCAGATCCCCGGCTCGGACTCCCGATGGCCCCGAACGCCTCGGTGAGGCGTACACGATCGTCATGCCTGCCAGAACATCTCGATATCGACTCTGACCGGGTGTCGGGTCTGGCTCGCTGCTCGCTGGATGTTGTCATGGGGTTTACGCGCCTTCGATCTCGGCGAGTCTTGTTCCGCCCGGACAGATAGTCACCGTCACTGGGAATAGGATGCCCTGGTAGGCCGTTTGCCTGACTAGGACAGGTAAATGCCTGACTGCAGCGCCGCCGACCACCGACGACGCAGTGCCAAGCCTCCCAGTGGAGTTCTGACGTGAAAGCTATCCAGATGACGCAACAGGGCGGACCGGACGTCCTGCAGTTGGTGGACGTGCCCGACCCGGTGCCCGGTCAGGGCCAGGTGGTGGTCCGCGTCCAGGCCGCCGCGGTCAACTTCTCGGACGTCATGCGCCGCCGCGGCGACGTGTACCCGGTCCCGACGCCCGTCCCGTTCGTGCCCGGTGCGGAGGTAGCCGGGACGGTGGTCGCGGTCGGTGGGGGCGTCGACAACCTTCCGATCGGAACACAGGTGTTCGGCACCGTCGGAAACGATGCCTCCGGCGGTTATGCGGAACTCGCGGTGGCCTGGGCCGGGAGTCTGATCCCGATTCCGCCTGGCCTGTCACCCGACTCGGCCGCGGGTATCGTCGTCTCCGGCCTGGCCGCTGCCATCATGCTGGACGAGGTCGCCCACCTCCAGCCCGGTGAGACCGTCTTCGTGCCGGCCGCGGCCGGTGGCGTGGGCAGCTACGCCGTGCAGATCGCAAAGCTGAAGGGCGCCAACGTGATCGCCGGTGCCGGTACCGCGGCCAAGCGAGAGATCGCGCTGCGGCTCGGAGCCGATCACGCCGTCGACTACACCGCTCCGAACTGGACCGACCAGGTCTTGGAGCTCACCGGCGGCCGCGGCGTCGACGTCGCGCTGGAGATGACCGGGCCCGCACGCCTCATGGAAACGTTGACGATTCTGGCGCCGTTCGCGCGGGTCGTTGTCTACGGTTCGGTCTCCGGAACCGTGGAAGGTCTGGACCCGGCAGCCCTGGAACCGTTGCTGTACGACCCCGCACCCAGCCAGGCCCTCATCGGCTTCAACCTCGGTATCTGGTTCGAACACCGCCTCGCCGATGCGGGTGCCGCGCTGCAGCGGCTGGTCGGCTGGGTCGCGTCCGGGGCGATCAGTGTCCCCGAGATTCACACGCTGCCGCTGGCCGAAGCCGCCGAGGCGCATCGCCGGCTCGAAAAGGGCGTGACCAGTGGGAAGTTGGTGCTGAAGCCATGACCGCCACGACAACCGGCCGGGTAGCCGTCGTCACCGGCGGCGCGGGCGCGATCGGATCTGCCATCGTCCGCGAGTTGCGGGCGAGCGGGCACCGCACCGTCGTGCTCGACCGCGGCGGCGATATCGAGGTCGATCTCGCGGACGAGCAGTCCACGCGGCAGGCCGCCGCGCAGGTTCTCGAAAACTTCGGCCGCGCAGACGTTCTCGTGCACAGTGCGGGCGCCTTCGACCAGGCTTCGCTGCAGGACCTGGATGCCGAGACCTGGCGACACGTCCAAGCGGTCAATGTCGAATCGGTGCTGTGGCTCGCTCAGGCCTTCACGCCGGGCATGGCAGAGCGCGGGTTCGGCCGGATCGTGCTCGTCATCTCCGACACCCTCTGGGAGCCGCCCGCACCCGTCCTACTCCCCTACATCGCCAGCAAGGGCGCGCTGACGGGCATCATGCGGTCGCTGGCACGGGCTCTCGGATCCGACGGCATCGCGGTGACCGCGGTCGCGCCCGGCCTCACCGACACTCCCGGCTCACGCACCGTCAACACCGACGACGACTTCGCCGCCCAAGTCGATCGGCAGGCCTTGGCCCGTCGACTCGTCCCGGCCGACACGGCGGCAACCGTCGCCTTCCTGGCCACCGACGCAGCCGCCGCACTGACCGGCCAAGCCCTGGTCGTCGACGGCGGATTCGTCCTGCGTTGACGACGGCCGGGCCGAACCTCGCCACATGAGTACCACTGTGTGACACGACATCCTGCCGACGAACACGTGGGGCATCCGACCGGGCCCCGGCACAATGCCGACCGGGCCCGGTCGATCTCTATGGGGTTACCTGTCCAAGACAGCACTTTGTGCGATCGAACTGTTCCGGAACACGGCCGACAGCATGGAACTCCGGCCGACGTTGGGCTCGGGTCGTCGACTACACATCGACTGAGCCGCGATACGTTGGTCGCCATGACGACCGGATCAACATCTCGCAGTCGCGTCGCGGCATCGACGGCTGCTTCCGGTGGCCCGGTCAGCAATGCTCTCATTCGAGCCACACGCCTGCATGCCATGCGCGCCCGGCAACTACTTCAGGGCCTGGGCCTGCATCCCGGCCACGAACTTCTGCTGATGCACCTGTGGGACACCGGCCCGCAGCGCCAATCGGACCTGGCAACCGAATTCGACACGGATTCGGCCTCGATGACCCGCACGGTGCAGCGCCTCGAGCGGGCCGGATTCGTACGTCGCCGCCAAGATCCAACCGACGGCAGAGCCACCCTGGTCGAGTCGACACCGGCCGGAATGGCCTTGCGCAGCCGCATCGAGCAACTGTGGACGGACCTCGAAACCGACACGGTCGGCGACATGAGCACGACCCAGCAACGACAGCTGCTCCGCGCCTTGGCGAAACTCGAGACGAACCTGTCCTCGAGCACATCCGTCCGCGACACCACCGGCTGAATCGACGCCGGGAGGTCTCGCAGTTCTGGCGAATCTTGTTGGGACGGAAGCGGATTCGCAGGACGATCCACTCCCGCGACGCCGCCGCCGACCGGCGGTGTCCGATACCCGGGCGAGCGACCGCTGCGAAGTGCTACGTTGGCCCTGCACTCCCGTCGAAACCGCCGTGCGTCTACGACGCCAGGCGCTCCGTTCAGCATCGGAAATCTCTGGTCAGGAGGCATCGCGTGAGTACCTACACCGTCGGCTACATCATCGGCAGTCTGTCCAAGGAATCCATCAACCGGATCCTGTCCAAGGCCCTGATCCAGCTGTCACCGCCCAAGTTGACGTTCACCGAGATTCCGATCAAGGATCTGCCGCTCTACAACCACGACTACGACGCCGACTACCCGCCGGAGGGCCGCGCGCTCAAGGCCGCCATCACCGCCGTCGACGCCCTGCTGTTCGTGACGCCGGAGTACAACCGCTCGATCCCGGGCGCGCTGAAGAACGCCATCGACTGGGCCAGCCGCCCCTGGGGCGACAATTCGTTCACCCTCAAGCCGTCCGCCGTCATCGGCGCCTCGCCGGGCAAGATCGGCACCGCGATTGCTCAGCTCAGCCTGCGCAGTGTCCTGGGCTACTGCAATTCCCCGCAGATGACTTCCCCGGAGGCCTACATCCAGTTCCGCCCCGATGTCTTCACCCCGGACGGCGATGTCCTCGACGACTCGACGAGGCAGTTCCTCACCCGGTTCATGGCGGATTTCACCGCTTTCATCGACAGCGTGCACGGCGTGGTCCCCCAGCTCGGCTGACCGATTCGCGCGGCCGTTGGCGCGTGCGTGCCGTACCGGTGGTTCCCTGCCGCCGCGACCGGCCCGCGCGGCTCAACGAGGACGAGGGGAGAAGACGTCATGGCCGATGAGCACTACGACACCATCGTGATCGGAGCCAGCCAGGGCGGTCGGTTCCTTCCCGTCGAGCTGGCGAAGGCGGGCCAACGGGTGGCGCTGGTCGAGCGTGGCCAACTCGGCGGTGTCTGCGTGAACATCGGGTGCACCCCGACCAAGACGATGGTCGCCAGCGCTCGTCTCGCCCACCAGGCGCGCCGCGCCGCGGAGTACGGCGTGCGGATCGGTCCGGTATCGGTGGACCTGGCCGCGGTGCGCGAGCGCAAACGGGCCATGGTCGCCGGAGCGCGAGAGAACTACGCGAGCCGCCTGGCGCAGGACGGGCTCGACCTGATCGAAGGCGAGGCTCATTTCACCTGGCCGAAGTCGGTCGAGGTCGCTTCGACCGACGGCGGGAGGCGGCAGATCAGCGCACCGGTGATCGTCATCGACACGGGCGCCCGGCCCAAGCCGCTGGCGATCCCCGGCGCGGACCAGGTCCCCGTGCTCGATTCGACGTCGATCATGGAGTTGGACCAGCTCCCGGAGCATCTGATCATCGTCGGCGGCGGCTACATCGGGCTGGAGTTCGGGCAGATGTTCCGCCGGTTCGGCAGCGAGGTCACCATCGTCCAGCACGCCGCGCACCTGCTGACGCGCGAGGACGAGGACGTCTCCGACGAGGTCGCCGCTCTCTTGCGCGATGACGGGATCACGGTCTCGACCTCGTCGAAGCCGGTCCGGGTCGAGCCGGCCGACGGCGGCCGCCTGCGGCTGACCGTGCGCACGGACGACGGTGAGCGGCAGCTCGAAGGCTCACACCTGCTCTCGGCCATCGGCCGCATCCCGAACACGAAGGCACTGACCCCCGAGGTCGCCGGTGTCCGTCTCGACGACCACGGCTTCGTCGAGGTCGACGAGTACCTGAACACCACCGTGCCCGGCGTCTACGCGATGGGAGACGTCACACCCGGCCCGGCCTTCACCCACTCTTCCTACGACGACTACCGCATTCTGCACGCCAACCTGATCGGGCACGAGAAGGCGAGCACGCGGGACCGGATCGTCCCATACACGGTGTTCATCGACCCGCAGCTCGGCCGCGTCGGCATGACCGAGCGCGAGGCCCGGGCGAACGGGCACGCGATTCGGGTGGCGAAGCTCCCGATGAGCGCCGTCATCCGGGCCATCGAGACCGGGGAGACCCGCGGCTTCATGAAGGCCGTCGTCGACGCGGACAATGGGCAGATCCTGGGCTGCGCAGTCCTCGGCAGTGAAGGCGGCGAGATCATGACCATGATCCAGGTCGCCATGCTGGGCAAGCTCACCCACACCGCCATGGCCGACGCGATCTTCACCCACCCCCTCCTGGCCGAAGGCCTCAACACCCTCTTCACGATGTTCGCCTGAGCCGTGTCGGAGCGTACCGGGTGAACAACCCATTCCAAAGGGCCTACGGCTCAGGGCAACTCGTGAATATGGAGAGGTAGAGGATGCCATGAGGAAGCCGCTGCGCGTCGGTGTCATCGGCGCCAACCCGAATCGCAGCTGGGCCAAGGATTCCCACATCCCGGCACTGCGCAGCCTCCATGATGTGCAGCTGGCGGCGGTGGCGACCACCAGCCGTGCCAGCGCCGACGCCGCCGCGGCGGCGTTCGGTGTGCGCGCGGCCTACGACGATCCCCTCGCCCTCATTGCGGCGTCCGACATCGACATCGTCTCGGTGTGCGTAAAGGTGCCGTATCACCGCGACCTGGTTCTTGCGGCCCTTGCGACCACGCCCTGCGCTTGACCCGCCTGCTCGATGACGCCGTGCAGTCATCCAACACTGGTCACCGCGTCACACAGCAGGACTGGCCCACGAGCGATTCTTGACCGGACGGATTCATCGCGGATCGCCGAAGCTATCTCGTGTGGCCGACCTTCGGTCGCTCTGCGGCGGTCGGTTCGTGTTGCGCCTGCTTGGCCCGTACTCCTCGTTCGACTCGGTCACCGAGATCCTTGTCGATGTTGCGCAGGTAGACGAACGCCCTCGTGAGCACGGGTTGACTCACTCCGTCGAACAGGTGCGCGACGATGTTGTCGACCAGTCGTGTCCTGGCGTCGTCGTCGAGAACCGTCCGGACCAGGGTGCGAGCCTGTCCCCAGTCGTCGTCGTCCGCGCGCAGCGTGTAGGCGGTTCTGACCATCTCGCCGTCGGCGTACCAACCTGCAGACGGTCCCGCCACAGCGGGATCGGCGTGCGGTCCGCCCTTCGAGTTGGGCACATACACCGGATCGCCGGGGTTGTGGTGGCGCATGGCCCCGTCTTTCGCCCACGATCGGACCTCGGCGCCGTGTGGCGAATTGACCGGTAGCTCTTTGTAATTGATGCCTATCCGGTGCCGGTGCGCATCGGCATAGGAGAACCAGCGCCCGAGCAGCATCTTGTCGGGGCTGGGGCCCGTGCCGGGTACTGCGTTGCTGGGCTCGAATGCCGCTTCTTCGATGTCGGTGAAGTAGTTGGCCGGGTTGCGGTTCAAGGTCATCTTGCCGACGTCGATCAACGGATAGTCGCCGTGTGGCCATACCTTGGTGAGATCGAAGGGGTTGTAGCGGTAGGTCTTCGCGTCGTCGAACGGCATGATCTGCATCTTCAGGGTCCAGCTGGGATACTCGCCGCGTTCGATCGCTTTCCACAGATCACGCTGGTGGTAGTCCATGTCGATCGAGACCATGTGATCGGCTTCGTGCTGGGTGAGGAACTTGATGCCCTGATCGGTCTCGAGGTGGTACTTCACCCAGAACCGTTCGCCCGCAGCGTTGATCCACATGTAGGTGTGGCTGGAGTACCCGTTCATGTGCCGGAAGGTGGCCGGGATGCCGCGATCGCCCATCAGCCAGGTCACCTGGTGCGCCGATTCCGGTGACAGGGTCCAGAAATCCCACTGCATGTCGTTGTCGCGCAGATTGTTGTCGGCGCGGCGCTTCTGTGACCGGATGAAGTCCTGGAACTTCATCGGATCCCGCACGAAGAAGACGGGTGTGTTGTTGCCGACCAGGTCGAAATTGCCCTGTTCGGTGTAGAACCTCACCGCGAACCCACGCAGATCCCGCACGGTGTCGGGATATCCCTGCTCGCCGGCGACGGCGGAAAACCGCACCAGCACTTCGGTTTGCGTGCCGGGCTGGAACACAGCGGCCTTGGTGTAGGCACTGACATCATGGGTGACTTCGAAGGTGCCGAACGCCCCGCCGCCCTTGGCATGCGGTTGCCGTTCCGCCAGGCGCTCACGATTGAACGACGCCATCTTTTCGATCAGATACGCGTCGTTCAGCAAGATCGGGCCATCCGGGCCAACTGTCAGGGAATGGTCATCACTGGGTGCCGGAATTCCGGCGGCATCGGTGGTGTAGTTCGGCTCAGACATCTCTCTCCTTGTCCACAGACATAGAGCGACGGCCACAAAGTCGTGGGTCGGTGTCGAACACGGCACCGCGGACAACCCGGCCGCGTGCAGGCGGCGAGCACGAGTCGAGTGCTCGTGTCGAGACCGAAACGCATATAGACGCGAACGGGCTCTTCCAGCGAATCCCGTCGTGCTCCAATTCGATCACGTCCGAGGGACCCTTTCAACCCACCTGGCAACCGGTCGGCACCGACCCACCACCGGGCGCATGAGTCCGGGTACCACCGGCTCGCGGGGGCTAGATCGCGATGCGCCCGCCGTCGACCGGCAGTATCGCGCCGTACACGTAGCCCGCTCGACTGCCGGCCAGAAAGGCGATGGCCTCGGCGATCTCCTCCGGTGTTCCCGGCCGTCCCGCGGGCGTGGTCGCCGCCAGCTCGTCGAGGCCCTCGAATGCCGCCGTGCCCTCGGTGCGGATGGGTCCGGGGCTGACCGCGTTGACCCGCACCCCGCGGGGCCCGTACTCGGCGGTCCACGCCTTGGTCAGCAACGCCACCGCGGCCTTGCTGGACCCGTACAGGCCCATCCCGGAGGCACCGAATTCGTCGGCCATGGTGGTGACATTGACGATGGCGCCGTGGCCTCGCTCGGCCATCTGGGGGGCGAGTTCGGCCACCAGGAAATACGGTGCCTTGACGTTGACGGCGTACACCGCGTCGAAATCGGCCTCGGTCGTCTGTTCCGTCGGGCCGAACGGGTAGATGCCCGCGTTGTTGACCAAGACATCGATCTCGCCGAGCCGGGTGACCGCGTCACGGGCCAGCGCTTGCGCGGATGCCTTGTCGCGCAGATCCGCCGGGATGAACACCGCTGTGCCACCGAACGCCTCGATCTCGGCGACCACCTGCTTGCCGCGCTGCTCGTCGCGCCCCGACAGCGCCACCCGCGCGCCGCGCCGCGCCAATGTCAGCGCGGTGGCGCGCCCGATTCCGCTGGTGCCGCCGGTCACCAACGCAGAGACTCCAGACAGTTCCGACATCGGATCTCCTCACTGGTTGATCTGATCGAACCGTTCGCCCGGTATCGGGGACGTCACCGACGCTGGTGTCGACTACGACCATTTCCTCGGGCAATAGCGGACGTTCTGCACCGCACCGGGTTCGGGACTCTCGCGCGACCGGAGCTCCAACCCGCATACCGGTCCATCGGACAAGCCACATCCCGGACCCATCCACCAGGCTAGCTCCGCCACGACAACGATGTCTCGGCCTACAGGGGAGCCGAGATCGGGTGGTTACACCTGCGACTGCCATGTCATCTGCTGCTCACTTCGGTGTCGCCGATCTACGTCAAATGACGGATGCCTCAGCTGTCGCGCGCTCTATATTCGGTTGTGCCGTATGGCAATTCACTCGCAGAGGGAGAGTTCGGATGAGTGCGCAGGACAAGACCGTCGTGCTGGTTCACGGTGGCTTCGTCGATGGTGCCGGATGGCGGGGTGTCTATGACGAGCTGACCCGGGATGGGTTCGCGGTGCGGGTGGTGCAGAACCCCACCAAGTCGCTGGAGGACGACGCCGCGACCACCCGTCAGGTGCTCGACGGAATCGACGGCCCGGTCGTGCTGGTCGGGCATTCCTATGGTGGGGCGGTCATCACCGAGGCCGGGACGCACGAGAAAGTGGCCGCGCTGGTGTACATCACCGCGTTCGCGCCCGACAAAGGCGAATCGGTGAACACCCTGCTCGCCTCGTTCCCGCAGGACGGCCCGCAGCCGCCGATCCTGCCGCCGGTGCAGGGGTATCTGTTCCTGGACCGGGCCAAGTTCCCGGATTCCTTCGCCGGTGACCTTGCCGAACAGGATGCCACGTTCCTGGCCGACTCCCAGGTGCCGTGGGGTGTGGAAGCGCTCGGCGGGGCCATCAGTGAGGCCGCGTGGCGGTCCAAGCCCAGCTGGTACCTGCACGTCACCGAGGACAAGATGATTCCGCCCGCGGCGCAGGCATCCATGGCCGAACGTATCGGTGCGACCGTGGCCGAAACCCCTGGCAGCCATGCCATTTACGTGTCCCGCCCCGAAGTGGTCGCCGCCATCATCCGAAACGCGGCCGAAGCCGTCTGACCCAGCGGTCAGCGACGACGGGCTGTCGGCCACACGCTGGGGTGGGGCCGACAGCGCACGCATGATCCTCGCGCCGGCTGCCGCGGTTCAGGAGCCCGGCTCGATGATCGGCTCGAACCGGGCCACGAGCCAGACTCTTTTGATTCCCCCCTCAGGGTTTGCGAACTGCGGCTTCACCTGGCCCTTGTCATCCAAGAAACCGCTGATCGTCACCTTGTATTCGACATCATCGACGCGCACGATGTCGTCCTCGTGGACTGTCGGGAGTTTGACCACATCGTCCACGTCCCCAGGCTGGTTGGGCGTCTCGTTATGGCGGAAACGGAGGGTGAACGTATGGTCGAACCCCTCGTCCTGGAAGTCGACAGTAACCGTCAAGTACACCGAGAACTGACTGTGTTTCAGCTGAATTCGGCGGTTGTAGTGCGCGAAGATACCGAGATTGAAGTCCTTACCGTCCAGGCGCGCCTCGACGTCGGTGAGGCCGGTGAAGTCGTAACCGCTCTTCCCCTGCTGGCCACTTCCCCATCTGATGCTGGATCTGACTCCGCTGCTTGATTTGACGCCGGGCTGCCTCAGACCCTCGAACTGCGACTCCTCGACGCTGACGCGCGTCCAAACACCCTTGGTATCGACTTTCCCCATGACAGATTGCCCCCTTGTCCTGGACTGACCGACGAACTGCTATCTATCGAGACACTCCATCATTCCCCAGCAGTAGCGTTCTGTCACCGAAACCGGTTGTGCACCAGTCAACTCCGGTGACAGACGTGATGAACCGCATGCCACCGGTGTCGGCACATCGCCGTTGCGTGGCCTCCCGAAGGACATGTCACGCGGTGTCTCCCAGGCGGGCATCGATCAGGCCGACCGGTAGAGACTCTGGATCATCGCGAAGTATCGCGAAACCCGAAGAGAGAAAGTTGGTTTCATCGTGTTCGACTCCGTGTATCGATCCACAACCGGTTCGCCGAAGGCCGTCTCAATGCCGCCGAGAACTGCTTGGACCGCCTGGAAACCGTTGTCGCCCCGCTGGCGTGCGCCCGGCTCGGAATTGCCCATGTCGTGGCGCCGAACGTTCCGGTCATCATGCTGCGCGACCGGATCGACGACGCTGTGGTCGTTTCCCCATGCAGTGACGTGTTGACCGCCCGGCGACGCGGCGGAATCGGTAGACGTTTCAGGCCAACTGCGGTGACGGGAGGTGGACACGGATGTGGTCGAGCAGTTCACGGGTTCTGAGCGGTTTGGGCAGGTAGTCGCACGCGCCGGCGGTGTAGGCGTCATCGATGGCGTCGGGATTGCCATCGAGGGAGACCGCGATGATCGGAATCGGTGAACGATTCCGCAGCTGCCGGCACAGAAGCGCGCCCGGCAGGTCCGGCAGGTCCAGCTCGAGCAGCACCAGGTCCGGATTCCATCGCCGAGCGAGGGTCAAAGCATGCTGCGCGGTGGGGGCGGAAATCACCTCGTGGCCGGCGTTGGCCAGCACGAGTACCTCGATCTCTGCCATCGCCGGGTTGCTCTCGACGACAAGCACCTTGCTGGACTCAGCCGCACGGGTGCGCGGCAGCGTGAATTCTGTTGTAGAGCGCGGGAATTGGCTAATGGTGAATCCTTCGCAGACGGGTCCCCGACTATCGAATCCGCAGCGCGATGGAGCTGAATGGAGGCGATCCTGCGCTCACAGTGTCGGTGCCGCGATCGAACAACCACAACACTATGCCAATCCGCAATCTTTCAGCAACGAATCTGTGAACAGTTTTCATGACGTTCACACGACCGCGGGCATCGGCTATAGCGTCTCCACCGAGCAGGTGAAGGGTCATCACCGGATTCCGGTGGTGACTTCTCACCGGCCTGGCCGGGAATCTTGATTCCGATCACGTCGGGTAGCAGCGAGACAGCGCAGGAGGGATCCATGCCGGGCCTTGTCGCCGGGTTCGAAGAGGCGGGGACGTTCCCACTCGGCCGCCGAGAAGTCCACCGAATCGGATACGGTGCCATGCAACTGGCGGGCGATGGGGTCTTCGGGCCGCCGCGCGACCACGATGAGGCGCTGGCGGTGCTGCGCATGGCGATCGCGAGCGGTATCGACCACATCGATACCGCGCACTACTACGGACCGGGCACCGTCAACGAGCTCATCCGGGAAGCACTGCACCCGTACCCCGCGAATCTGGTGATCGTCAGTAAAGTCGCGGCGCGACGCGGCGACGACGGGGCCGGCCGCAATAGCGGGTGACGGCACTGCACCGATGCGGCGCGGCTCAGTCCTGGAAGTAGTGGCGTTCGGCCAGGTCCGCGAGCAGCGTTGGGCGGTTCGGTGTCCAGCCCAGCGTGTCTGCGGCGGGTCTGCCGTCGCCGGTCATCGGCATGCTCCACATCATGCCCAGCCAACCGAAGTGGCTGACCGCGTCGGCGGGGTCGATCGAGGTGGTCGGCACCCCGAGCTGGCGGCCGACGGCCTCGGCGATATCGCGGGTTGCCACGCCCGGATCGGCGACCGCGTGCCACACCGTTCCGGCTTCGGCCTTGTCCACCGCGAGTCGAAACAGCCGCGCGGCGTCGTCGCGGTGCACGGCCGACCAGGCGTGCGCGCCGTCCCCGACATAGCCGGACACGCCCTTCTCCCTTGCGATCTCGACGATTCGGTGGATGAATCCGCGGTCGCCCGCGCCGTGCACCGTCGGCGGGAGACCCAGCACCACCGATCGGATGCCGCGTTCGGCGAGCCGGACCGTGGCGGCGGCCGTGGCGCGGCGGATCATCGGCTCATCGGCCACATCGGGCTGACCGGTGTCGAACGGCACCAGCCCGGAGGCGATCACCAGCGGCCGATCGGAACCCGCGAGAACATCGCCGAACAGGTCGACCACCCGGCGATCGATGCGCTGATTCTCCTCGAACTGGGAGAAGTCGTGGAGGAAAGCCAGGTGAACCACCCCATCGGCCTCGTCTGCAGCCGCACGCAAACTATCCGGATCGAGGAGATCGCCGCGGCGTACCTGCGCGCCGGCCGCGGTCAAGGACTCGGCCGAGGCGTCCGACCTGGCCAGGCCGACAACCTCGTGACCTGCGTCTAGGAGCTCGGGAACGACGCGGGAACCAATGAAACCGGAAGCTCCGGTGACGAAAAGACGCATGAGAAAACCCTCTCGACTAGTGATGTCAGCATCTGACATCAGAGTAGCTTCCATGTCAGCATCTGTCATCACTTCTACGTCAGTTGCTGACGTCACTGTCTACAATCACGGAATGGGTCGTTGGGAACCGAACGCGCCGGGCCGTCTCGGCCGGGCGGCAATGGAGCTGTATCTGGAGCGCGGCTTCGATCAGACCACCGTCGCCGACATCGCCGAGCGAGCCGGGCTCACCGAGCGCACATTCTTCCGGCACTTCGCCGACAAGCGTGAGGTGCTGTTCGGCAACCAGCAGATCCTGCACGACATCATCACCAACGCCATTGCCGAGGTGGATGATTCAGCGTCACCGATCGCGGCGATGGGGGCGGGCCTGGAGGCGGTGGCCGAACTGATCGGGCAGCGCCGGGACTTCGCCCAACAGCGCCAGTCCGTGATCGCCGCGAACCCCGCACTACAGGAACGGGAGCTGACCAAGCTCGCCGCGCTCGCGGCAAGCAGCGCCGAGGCGCTACGCCTGCGCGGCGTCCCCGAGCCGACCGCGGGCCTCACCGCCGAAGTCGGCATCGCGGTCTTCAAGATCGCCTACACCGCGTGGGCCGATTCTCCGCCGGACCGCACCCTGGTCGAGTTCATTCGCGAAACGCTGGCCGAACTCGAGGCGGTCGCCACCGGCACCGCGGTCCAATAGACATTCCAGCGGGCAGAACGCGATCGCCGGGATTATCACCGGCGACGACGCGCACCGGCCGACCCCCTCAGCCCTGCCGGGCGCGCTGTCGCATTGCGCGAAGCGCTGCGCGACAGCGCTGATGATACGTTGACGCCCGGCGAACGAACGCTGATAGCCGAGTGGCTCGACCGCTTGGCGGGAGACATTCTCGAGGCCTGCGGATCGGTCGCGTAAACAGTGTCTGCACTCCCCGAAGAGCAATAGGCTGAAAACATCTCCGCGCCGCTCAGGCTGAGCGATCCCTACCTCGAGCCTCACGGGCCCTCACTTGCTTTCGCGCACAACCTCATCCGATGCAGCAAGGGACTCGGGCGTGAAGACGTAGCGAGTGAACCACCGCGGGATCCGGCGGCGCAGCGCCGGGTCGCCGTGTAAGTCGACGCCGGGTTGCTCCTGGAGGTCGTGCCAGGACAACTCAC
The DNA here is from genome assembly GCF_053603795.1 of Nocardia sp. NPDC004123. Taxonomy (NCBI): domain Bacteria; kingdom Bacillati; phylum Actinomycetota; class Actinomycetes; order Mycobacteriales; family Nocardiaceae; genus Nocardia; species Nocardia sp. NPDC004123. The sequence continues at coordinate 85,842 of NZ_JBSGGG010000037.1, read as the reverse complement.
CGATCCACCAGCGGGTGACCTCGGCGGTGGGAGCAGTGAGCCAGACATCGACCGGGGCTCCGGTGTCGTCGCGGCACAAGTTGACGCCCGTCGGCGACACGTGTAGCCAGAAGAATCGGTCGGCGGGTCGGCGGTCGGTGAAGGTCAGCGCGAGGACCACGGTACGGGCGGGCAGCTGGCTGGTGTCGACGCGCCGCTGCATATCCCAGGTCAGGGCCGCGGTGTCCAGGTCGTCCTCGGACAGGGCCGCACTGCCGGTTCGCACCGCCCAGCGGGCCAGTTCCTGCACCATGGGAGCCAAGGCGAGCCCGGCGTCGGTGAGGTTGTAGTCGGCGTCCACGATTCCAGCGGATCGAAGGCGCCGCAACCGCGCGGATAGCGTGGCTCTTGGAATTCGCGGCAAACCTCGGCGGATATCACTGAACGACGCCGCACCCATCAGCAGCTCTCGCACGATCAGCAGGGTCCAACGTTCCCCGACCACCTCCAAAGCCCGCGCCACAGCGCAGAACTGGCCATATCCACCCACGCGGCAATGGTAACCGCGAACCGGGCCACCGATCGGTTCAAAGTTTGAACTAGAACGATCCGGGACACCAGGCGAACATGAGTCGCATGAGCAACGAGCAAGCAATTCTCGATCGCGACCCCAGTGCTTTCGCGGTCGCGTTTCAACCGCAATGGTCGGACATGGATCAGAACGGCCACATGCGCACCACGGGTTATCTCGCCGCCGCCGAGAACTGCAGAATGCAGTATTTCGCCGGGTCCGGTTTCTCCGCCGGTCAATTCGCGCGGCGCGGGTTCGGCCCGGTCATCCAGTCCGACGAGCTGCGCTATCGCACCGAACTGCGCCTCTTGGAACCGGCACGGCTGTCACTCCACCTCGCAGGCCTGTCCGATGACGGCGCACGCTTCATGATGCGCAACACTTTTACCCGCGCCGACGGCACCGTCGCCGCAACGGTCACCTCCATCGGCGGCTGGCTCGATCTCACCCAGCGCCGCCTGGTCAGCCCGCCCGACGACCTCCTGACACTGCTGCGCGACCTTTCCCGAACCGTCGACTTCGCCGACTTACCCTCACCTCTGGCAAACCGCTGAAACGATGTCGCACATTGGCGGGGCGCACCGGTAATGGGATGCCAGGGAATGGACCTGTTCATGTGAACGTCATGGCAATCCCGACGCCATCGATGGCGCCTACACCGCCGGTGCGTGTGACTACCTGCCCAAACCGCTCAGAACCCGCGAACTGCTCGACCACATCCGTGTCCACCTCCCGTCACCGCAGGCGGCCTGAAACATTCACCGAGCCCGCCTCGGTCGCCATGTGGAAGGCCAAACCCGGTTGGGGTGTCGATTCGGCCGCTGACCACACCATCAACCCCGAGGCCCCGAATTCCGTTTCATTGTTCGATCGTTCGAAATCATCGGGATGTCTGCCGCAGGCCGGGGAATCGCTGGCGAAGGTTCTGGATCTGCCGATGAACCTGCGCGAGTTCGACCTCGACGGCCTGGTTGGGTTTGTCGTCTCGCCACTGGCTGCGCCTGAGAACCAGGCGTTCGGCGTGATACTCGAGTTCCGCGAGGAACATACGCGCCTGGGCGGTTTCGGGATCGTCACTCACCGGCGGCTCGTATCAGCCGGTTGCCGAAAGCCTCCGCAGTGCGCCGCGCTCGACCAGTAGCGGAATGAAATCGCGGACCGGCCGGCCGTCGAAGCCGCGGTGGATTTCGGCGACGATGCCCTCGACGGTGTCGGTGCTGATTGTGGGGAACTGTCCGGCGAGGCGTCGGACGAGTGCCGCGATCTGCTGATCTTCGTCATTTGCTGCCATGGTTCATGGTTGTGCGCGACCCCCTGCGTCGTCAACTACCCATATTTCCGATTCGGGCAGTATGTCACGTTCGATCGCGAGCAGCACGGCAATCACGTTCTGCGCCAAAGCGATTGACGATGCCGCCGCGGCTCGCGGCCCTCGACCGGGTAGAGGGTGTAGACCAGATCGGCCGCGAGGTCGGAATCCGGGAAGCCGCGCTGCAATTGGCCCAGACTCTCCCCCTCCTCGAGCGCGTAGCCGGAGACGTAGGCGAATCCGGCCACCGCGACACCGGCGACGGTGATGACCGCGCCACCATAGGAGTGGCCGGCCACCAGCACCGGACCGTCGATGGCCTCGACGATCGCCCGGAGAGAGGCGGCGTCGGCGGACAGGCTGCGATTGTAGACAGGCGGGACCAGGACCGGAATGCCCTGGGCGAGTAGCCGTTCGGTCACCGGGGACCGGCTGGCGGCATCAGCGAAAGCACCGTGAACCAGGATTCCCGTCGGGGCGGGCATCCGACTCCTTTCGTCGGGACACGGGCCGGAAGCACCGCGCCCCCTTCGAGTTTCGAGCTGCCGCGCGGTGACCGCCGCGCCCTGCGAGCCAGGAATCCGCCGAATCAGGACACCGCCAGCTCCGCTTCCTCGGACCGGGCCGCCGCTTGGGAGCCCGTCGTGCGGAATCGCTGCTGGTATTTGCGCGGCGAGATACCCAGGCGCGCGATGAATGCGCGACGCAAGGTCTCGCTGTTGCCGTAACCGGCGGCGACGGCGGCCTCGGTGACGGAATGCCCGGCGTGCAACAGGTCTCGGGCGGTGCAGAAACGGACGAATCCCACGTACTCGGCGGGAGAGCGTTCCAGTTCGGTGCGGAACAACCGGGTCAGGTGGCGCGGACTGACCCTGGCGTGCGCGGCCAAGGTCTGAACCGTGTGTGCATAGGCCGGATCCGCGCAAATCAGATCCACCACCCGACGGACCAGCGCACTGCGCGGCGCGGGTCCGTTCAGCGCGGCCGAGAACTGCGATTGCCCGCCCGCGCGCTGCATGTGCACCACCAGCGATTGCGCCACCCGCCGCGCCACGTCCGGCCCGTGGTCCTCCTCCACCAGGGCCAGCGCCAGATCCACGCCCGCCACCACTCCCGCTGAGCTGTACAGGTTTCCGTCGCGCACGAAGATGGCATCGGGCCGCACATCGATCGCCGGATACCGATGTTCCAGCTCGCCTGCGAACTTCCAGTGGGTCGTCGCGCGGCGGTCGTCGAACAACCCGAGTTCCGCCACTACGAATGCGCCACTGCAGATGGAGGCGAAACGCCGAGTCCGGGACGAGAGCGAGCAGGCCGCGGCCAGCACCTGTTCGGTAACGAAGCGAGCCGGCGGCAGCTCGCTACCCGGGATCACCACGGTGTCGAAACGCCCCGAATCGGCAGCGGCGCCACCGACTTCGATCCGAGTACCGATCGAGGTCAGCACGGGACGCCCGTCGGGTGACATCAGCACCACCTCATAGTCGGAGACCGTCTGATTGGCTTCCACGAATACCTCTGCCGGACCCACGAAATCGAGCATCTTGACCCCGTCGAAGATCAGGAAACCGATGCGCTTGCGCGGTGCACCCGCGAATGAGGACATGTCACCCAGTATTCTGGAGCCACGCCTCCAAAACAAGGCTTGCGCATCGCAGCACGTGGATTGGTACGGTGACCCCATGGGACGACCGAGACAGTTCGACGAATCGAATCTGCTCGAGGTTGCGATCGAGCAGTTCTGGTCCAAGGGATTCGACGACACCTCGGTGGACGACATCTCGCAGGTCGCGGGCGTCGGCAATGGAAGCATCTACACGGCATACGGCAGCAAGCGCGGCCTGTTCCTGGCCGCATTCGCCCGCTACTGCGATCGCCGGGCCGCCTTCGTCCGCGAAACCGTACTCGCCGCACCGGGTTCCGCGCGGGCAGCGGTCCTGGCGCTGCTGCGGGCCATCATCGCCGACTGCGCCGCGCAACCCCATCGCCGCGGCTGCCTGATGATCAACAGTGTGGCCGCCCTGGGCTCGCGAGTCCCGGAGGTGGCCGAGATAGGCGCGCGGACCACCGCGGCCATGGAGGACGCGGTGGCCGAGCGGCTCCGCGGGGCCGCACCCGCCGGCGATCACGACACGATTCCCATGCTCAGCGCCCACATCGTCCTGGTCTCGCAGGGCCTGATCCAGCTCAGCCGCCTCGATGCCCCGGTGCATCGCCTGCACGAGATCGCCGAGATCTCCCTGGCCACGCTGCCCGCGGCCTGGGCCGACCACATCGACGCCGGGCCCCGGAAGGCGCACGCGCGCTAGCCGATAGGCGCGTGTCCCGATTTCAGGGATTCCTGGCCCGTGAAGCGGGGCCGTCACCCACTCCCGAAGCGAACACTGAACGAGCGTGCGCAGCACCGCGCGCACCTCGACGCGACCAAAGGGAGAACGATCATGGCAGGCAATCCGCACGGCATCTCACTCGAACCCGCCGCCCAGACCTTCGTGGACGCAACCTCGGAACCGCCGTTCCTGTACCAGCTTTCGCCGGAGGAGGGCCGCAAAACCGTCGACGGGGTGCAGGATTCCCCGATCTTCAAGCCGGAAATCGACGAGGAATGGATCACCGTCGAGGGCGGGCCGACCGGATCGATCCGGGTACGCATCGTCAAGCCCAAGGACGCCACCGGGACCCTCCCGGTCATCATCTACACCCACGGCGCGGGCTGGGTCTTCGGCGATGCCCACACCCACGACCGCCTCGTCCGCGACCTGGCGGTCGGGGTGAACGCGGCCGTGGTGTTCCCCGAGTACGACCGCTCCCCCGACGTGCACTACCCGGTCGCCAACGAGCAGTCCTACCGGGTCGCCCAGTGGGTCACCATCGACGGCGCCGGCAAGGGGCTCGACAGCACCCGCATCGCTGTCGCCGGAGACTCCGTGGGCGGCAATATGGCCATCGCACTGACCCTCATGGCCAAGGACCGCGGCGACGTCTCCTTCCGTCAGCAGGTGCTGTTCTACCCGGTCACCGACGCCAACTTCGACACCGCCTCCTACCGCGAGTTCGCCACCGGCTACTTCCTGACCCTCGAAGGCATGCAATGGTTCTGGGATCAGTACACGACCAGTGAGTCGGATCGCTCCCAGATCACCGCGTCTCCACTGCGTGCCTCGATCGACCAGCTGACCGGCCTGCCGCCCGCCCTGGTCATCACCGCCGAAAACGATGTCCTGCGCGACGAAGGCGAGGCGTACGCTGCCAAACTGCGCGCCGCCGGCGTCCCGGTGACGGCCGTCCGCTATGGCGGCATCGTCCACGACTTCGTCATGCTCAACACACTGCACGACACCAACGCCGCCAAAGCCGCCGTGGCGCAGGCGGTCAGCGTCCTGACCCGGGCCCTGCACGACTGACCTCGACCCGGCCGCCACGGCGAGAATGGAACGGCCGACCCGAAGGGGATACGAACGCGATGGATCGTGACGCATTGACGCTGGCGCCCGAAGCGGCTACGGCACACCAGATTCCGCGACGGGCGCGGGCGAATGCCTTTCGCGCATTGCGGTCGCGCCCGTTCCGCTGGTACTTCGCAGGGCAGATCGCTTCCGCCAGTGGCACATTCGTGCAGGCGACGGCGGTCGGATGGCTGGTGTTGCAGCTGACCGGATCACCGGCCTCCCTGGGTGTGGTGCTGGCCGCGGGCGGGGTGCCGCCGCTGCTGTTCGGGCCGTGGGGCGGGGTGGTCGCGGATCGGGTCGATCTGCGACGCATGCTGATCGGTACGCAGGTGGTCTACGGAGTGCTGGCGGCGGTCCTGTGGGCGGCGGCGGTGACCGGGCGGGCGGGGATCCCGCTGGTCATCGGCGTGACCGTGGCGGGCGGCGTGGTACAGATCGTCGATTCGCCCGCACGGCAGGCCTTTGTGGCACAACTGGTTCCGCCCACGGATCTGGCCAGTGCGGCCAGCGTCAACGGCGTGGTGATGAACAGCGCCCGCGTGGTGGGGCCGGCGCTGGCGGGGCTGCTGATCGCATTCATCGGCACCACACCGTGTTTCGCGGTGAACGCGATCTCCTACCTCGCGGTGGTCGGGGCGCTGGTGGCGATCCGGCCGACCGCGCCCGCTGCTGTTGCCGTCCGGGCGCGGTCGGGCGGGGTGCTGTCCGCACTGCGCTACGCCCGCACCCGGCAGCAGCTGTGGCTGCCGCTGACCATGATGGCGCTGGTCGGACTGTTCGCCTTCAACTTCCCGGTGCTGCTCCCAGTGTTGGCGGAGCGCACTTTTCACGGCACCGGCGGCACCTACGGCCTGCTGTCGACCATGCTCAGCATCGGTTCGGTGGGCGGCTCGCTCGCGGTCGGACTGGTACGCCATCCCCGCCGCATCTATCTCGTCACGACCGCAGCCGCCTTCGGCATCAGCCTCGCCGCGACGGCAGCCGTACCGAATCCGGCCACCGCCTGCACCGCCCTGATCGCGACCGGGTTCACGGGCTTCAGCTTCGTCACCATGGCATCGACCGCCCTGCAACTGCACGCGGATCCGAGCTATCGCGGGCGAATCATGGCGCTGTGGGTCTTCGTCTTCCTCGGCACGACACCCATCGGCAGCCTGATCACCGGGTGGATCATCGACGCCTCCGGGCCGCGGGCGGCGCTGCTGGTGGGCGCGCTCTCGTGCCTGGTGGCCGCGGCCATCGCGGGACGGGTCCACACGCCGCCTCATCCGGACGGACCCGATGCGGGCTGAGTCTGGTACGCGCCGCCCTTACATGCGCGGTGCTGGAATGTTTCAGAGAAACCGATCGTGAGCGAATCCGTCCCCGGTTGTCCTGTGCGCCAGACGATTCGAACCTGTTCTACTGCGTGCTACATGATGCCAACGACGGAGAGCGCGAGGTCTTCTGCGGCACTTTCGTTTTCGACAGGGCCGGAGGTGGGAACCGCATCCTGGTCGTGCGCGAGCTGTCCGGGGCGGGCGTCGCCGACCGCACCACGGCGGCGCTGGGGAGGTGTTGCGCTACGATCCGCCGGTCCAGATGACCAGCCGCTGCACCACTGCACCGATTCACGTTGCAGGACAGCTCATTTCAGCACGAGACCGCATCATCATGATGCTCGCCGCCGCGAATCGCGACCCCCACCGCTTCACCGACCCACAGCGCTTCTGGCCGGAACGCCCCGACAACGCCCACCTGTCCTTCGGAGGCGGCGTGCACTATTGCCTGGGCGCCGCGCTCGCCCGCATGGAAGCCCAGACCGCGCTCACCGCCTTCGCCTCAGCGAACCGCGCCTGCTCGAAGCGCCGCCGCCCTACCGGCCCAACACAATTCTGCGGGGTCCACGGCAGCTGCTCGTCGCATACGACCGAATCCGCGAATGAGCCGACTACCAATTCAACTCGACTGTCCGGCCGGTAGTACCCGACGGCGTCGATACCGAGTCATGGCGCAGCGCAGTAGCGCGGCGTCGTGCGACGCCGACTTCGTACTCGATCAGGTTGCCGCAGGCGTGGCCGGGAGCGGCCAAGAAGGGGTCTCGGGTCGGCGGCGACCGGGAGAAATCCGCGCCTAACGGGGCCATGCGCTTGGGTGGAGTTCCCAGCCAAGCGCGAAAGTGGTTGCCGCTGTTCCTATTTCTTGCCGGAACCGCCACTGATTGGCGTTGGCCGGGGACCGCGAACCAGCTGGCACGGGGCAGACCGTTGTGTAGGATCGGGGAGATTGCGGTTCGGTTGCCAAATGTTTTCCGATTAACGGGCATGTGGGATCCGAGAGGAGCTTTCGCGATGGCAAAGGTGCTCTTTATCGTCAGTGGTGCCAGTTACTGGGTGATGAAGGACGGCTCACGATATGCGACCGGATACTGGGCCGAGGAGTTCGCCAACCCATATCGGATCCTCACCGACGCCGGGCACCAGGTGGTCGTCGCAACACCGAACGGTGTGATCCCGACAGTCGACATGATGAGTCTGCGCCCTCAGATGGCGGGCGGCATCGACGGGGCCCTGCGGCTCGAGTCGATCATCCGCGAAGCGGAGGTATTGCGGCGGCCGTTGCAATTGCCCTCCGTCTCGAGGATTTCGATGCGGTGTACCTGCCGGGCGGGCACGGTCCGATGGCGGACCTGGCGTTCGATGCTGACTGTGGGCGGTTGCTCACGCAGCAGTTGGCCTCGGGCAACCCGCTTTTCATCGTCTGTCACGCTCCGGCCTCGATCTTGTCCACCAGGATCCGAGGCGAATCGCCGTTCGAGGGTTATCGCCTCACCTGCTTCACCGACGAAGAAGAGGAGGCCGTGGGCGTCGCCGCACTCGCACCATGGCTACTCGAGACGGACCTCAGGGAGAAGATCGGCGTCGATTTCAGCCGTGGGCCGATATGGGAGCCGTACATGGTCGAGGATCGCAACCTGACCACCGGCCAGAACCCGGCCTCGGCCGCCGTCCTCGGCAACCGGATGGTCGAGATACTGAAAGGTGCCTGACCGATTCGGCCAGGTTCGAGACGATGACTTCCCCGTGACCCGACGATTCGGAGGAGCACGTGATGTCCATGCGCGAGACCCGACGAATGACGATCGGCGACTTTCTGCTTCGCCGTTTGGCAGAGGCCGGGATCAGCCACCTCTTCGGCGTCCCCGGCGACTACAACCTCGAGTTTCTCCAGCAACTCCAAGACCGCAGCGCCATCGAATGGGTCGGCAATTGCGGCGAGCTGAATGCGTCCTATGCGGCGGACGGCTACGCACGGCTGAAAGGCATGGGCGCGCTCCTTGTGACGAACGCTGTAGGCGCGATGAGTGCGATCAACGGGGTCGCCGGCTGCTATGCCGAGCATGTCCCGGTGGTCTGTATCTGCGGGTCGATTCCACTGCGGTCCATCGATCGGGGCCTGGGGATGCACCACACGATGGCCGACGGGACCTGGGACCGCTTCCTCGGCGCGTTCGCGCAGGTGACCGCCGCACAAGCCAGGCTGACCCCGCGCAACGCCGCCATCGAGATCGACAGGCTGATCCTTACCGCTTGGCGGGAGAAACTGCCGGTGTACCTGGAGCTGCCGTCCGACATCGCCTACCTCGATATCGAGGTTCCGGTCGAGCCGCTGGTCCTCGAACAGCCATCCAGCGACCCCGAACGGCTGAGGTCGTGCATCGCCGGGGTCGCCGCCCACCTGTCGGGCGCCACAGCACCGGCGATTCTGGTGGATCTGGACGCGGACCGGTTCGGCGTCGCCGCGGAGGTCATGGAACTCGCCGAGAAGATGCAACTTCCGGTCGCGGTGAGCAACACCGCCAAGGCGGTAATCGACGAGACGTTCCCTTATTACGCCGGCGTCTACAACGGCGAAGCGAGTGCGCAGCACACACTCGACGCCATGGCGGCCGCCGATTGCCTGCTCTGCATCGGATACCGACCCATAGAAGCGACGACGGGCGACTTCACGGTCTCGCTGCCCGCCGACACGATCCACCTGCGCGCGCACTCGGTCGACGTCGGAAGGGACAACTACCAGGCGGTATCGCTCCAGGAAGTTCTCCGCGGCGTCATCGACGCCGTGCCGCGCGTTACCGATCGCGCCACACCCCGGCCCGTGGCAGCCGCGCCACCCGCTCACACCGACCGGTCTGCGAAGCTGACGCAGGCGGCGTATTGGCAAGCCATCCAGGACTACATCCGGCCCGGGGATGTGCTGCTCGTCGATAACGGCACGTCGTACGCCCTCTTCGGCCTGAAGCTCCCGCAGGGCTGCACCTTCGTCGGATCGGTCAACTGGGGGTCGATCGGCTACTCGGTCGCTGCCCTGCTGGGCACGCTGACCGCGGCACCGGACCGGCGCCACCTACTGTTCGTCGGTGACGGCTCGTTCCAGCTGACCGCGCAGGAGCTGTCGACCATCCTGCGGCACGACCACAAGCCGGTGATCTTCCTGATCAACAACGGGGGATACACCATCGAGCGCGGATACCTCGGCAAGAGCGAGTCCTACAACGACATCGCCCCGTGGGCATACGCGGAGCTGCCGAAGGTGCTTCGCCCCGACACCACGGCGCGATCATTCGTCGCAAAGACTCCAGCGGACCTGCACAACGCCCTCTCCGCACCCAATGACACATTGATCTTCATCGAATCGATCATGGATCCCTTCGATTCTCCCGCCCCGGTCACCGAAAGCAGCAACAGAGGAGCCGAACTCGACTACGGGCCCCGTGGCCCGCAACTCCACGAAGGCACCCAGCTTCGGCCGGTGTGACCCGCAACGTAGATCCGGGGAGAACAGCAGGCTCAATCCGTGCAAGGCACCGGTCACCAGGACACGGGCAGGGTCGACATTCTCACGCGCACCGATCCAGGAACGCAGCGGCTCGATGCCGTTGACCACCGAATACTGCAGTGCCGCAGCCGATTCGGCTCGATCTTCGAGCACCTCGCGATAGGCGCGAGCCAACTGCGCGGTGGGCAGGGCCTCTTCGGCGGGAACCCCGCCGAGCAGCCGGATAGCATCCGGCACGCTACCGGTGGCCGGTGGACCGAACCCGCCGATCGCGGATTCCCGCGCACCGAGCGCGGACAGCAGAGTGCCGGTATCGAACTGATCGAGCGTGCCGTTCATCGAGCAACCCCTTCGAAACATATTGGGGCGCACTGGATGTGCGCGCGGGCGAACGATCCAGCCGTCCTTCGAGATTCGTTCAGCTGTTCGGCGGTGATCAGGATGTCGGCGAGAAGCACGTCGGTGCGTATGGCCATGGCATGACTCCTCTCGCGTTCCAGCGAAGCAGACACGGCCACAGCGATGAATCCTTGCGCTGAGTGGAATCGGAATCGGATCGCGCCGTACCACACGGTTGAGCAGTGTGCCACCGTCATGTCAGGACCGCGGGGGTCCCGCCGGACGCCGCGCCCGCCATCGAGAATTGATGTAGCGCTTCGACTCGTGCGAGGGCGGGGTGGCGGCGGCAGGTGCCGGCGGAATCAGGCTCGCGACGCCGCTGGCGTCGTCGGTCTGGATCATCCCGGCCCGCAAGGCCAATTCGAGCAGCAGCCTGTCGTCGGTCTTGAGCCGGAGGCCCCATCGCAGCGCCGTGGCGAGGATCAGCAAGTCGTTGAAGGAGTTTCGGCGATGCTGCTTGAGGTTGATCCTGGCGCGCAGGACCTCCTGCAGCAGATCGACCGCAATGGTGATCTCACTCATCGTCAACGGCAGCGGCGCCACCTCGACGTCGCTGAGGAAGCGAGCCCGAACCCCTACGATCCGCCCGATACTGCGGTCGATCGCGACCGAAGCCATGCCTTCGATCAGTCCGAACGCCCGCGCATTCTGCACATTCGCCACCGCCTGATGCGACTTCTCCAGGTAGGCGGCGAAACCATGACCCGCGAGACTGGCCGGAAAGTTGATCAGCAGCTTGTCGGTGCGGGCCATCCCCGCCTGGCCCTTGAGTATTCGGCCCCGGTACAGCTCCACGAGGTGATTGATATCGGGCAGACCCCACAGATGGTCCCTCGCGAGGCTCGGCAGCAGATATCGATACCCCCAGCCCTGCGGCGCCTGCATGCTGTAGAGCTCCTGCAGGGTCGTGGTGCTCGCATAGTAAGCACCCGGTTCGGGCGCCTCACACGATCCGTTGTGCCACAGGGACAGGAAGTTCGTATCCAGCAGCACACCGTCAACCACGTGAGGTCTTCTCTCGCCGAACCCAGGCTCGAACACGGTGGTACCGCGACCCGCCTCGATAGAACCTGGACTACTTGATACGTCCGAACCACTCGTACCGCAAGGCTATTCGGTCCGACCGATCCTGAATCTGGACGTGGACTCGGGTACCTGGTAGGACACGCTGACGGCAAGCCTGTCAGCTCGAGTACGCGATGCGGTCGTCGTCAACCTCGACATCGAACCGGTCGAGGCGCCGGAGACCGTGCACTGGGTGGACCCGATTCACCCGCATCCCTAGTCGGTGATGGGTCCCCATCGGGTATTCCGATCGTTCGTGACCGCCGCGAGTAAGGCCGCCCGGACATGATGGATTCTTGCCCGCGCCATGCCGGGCGCGTTTCCATCGGACAGGAGGAAGGACGAGATGACCGTGGCTCGCCCGGAGGCAGAATCGCTCGCGGGTCCGGCGCGACAGCGGCGCGGCACTGCTGTTCATCTCGCACGATCTGGCGGTGGTGCGCAGGCTGTGCCCGCGGATCGCCGTCATCCAGCACGGCCGCATCGTCGAGATCGGCGACACCGCAGCTGTTTTCGCCGATCCCCGGCGCGAGTACACCCGGCGGTTGCTCGCGGCCGTGCCGCGCTCGCCCGGCCCGGCCGGAGCTACCCGACTCACTGCTCGAACGTTCACTCTCGAAAGGACTCTCATGACATCGACCGATGACCGCCGGGTCGCGATCGTCACCGGCGCGGCATCCGGCATCGGCCGCGCCACCGCCGAACTGTTCGCCGAGCGCGGGTACCGGGTGGTCGCCGTGGACCTCGACGAGCCCGGTCTCGCCGAGCTGTCCGGCGATCCGGTGAGGCTCACCGGGGACGTCTCGGCCGAACCCGCCAATCGAGCGGCGGTGCGGACCGCGCTGGATCTGTTCGGCCGCATCGACACCGTCGTCCTCAATGCCGGGACCGGCGGCACGCCCCCGCTCGAGACGCCCGGCGCTGTGGATGCCGCCGATCGCATCTTCGGGGTCAACCTGCGCGGCCCGATCCACGGTCTGCGGGCGGCGATCCCGGCGCTGCGCGAGACCCGCGGGTCGGCGATCTTCACCGCGTCGGTGGCGGGACTGCGCGGCGATCCGGGCAACTGGGCCTACAACGCGTCCAAGGGCGCGCTGATCAACCTGGTGCGCGCGTTCGCGATCGACTATGCGGCACAGGGTGTCCGGGTCAATGCCCTGGCGCCGGGATTGACCCGCACCGGCATCACTGCCAACGTGCATCAGGATCCGGGCCTGCTCGCGGCCATCGAGCGGCGAATTCCGCTGGGCCGCTTCGCCGAACCTGTCGAGCAGGCCGAGGCCATCTGGTTCCTGGCCTCCCCCGCCGCTGGCTACATCACCGGGACCACCCTGGTCGTCGACGGCGGGCTCGACGCCAATCTGGGCATCCTGCCGCTACCCGGCCAGGGCTTCTGAACCTCGTTCCCGGTTTCCGATAGTTCCGCAACCACTCACGAAGGAGCACATCATGACGACGACCTACTGCATCCCGGAGGTCGGTGATCGGGATGTTCGCGTCTTCGGCTGCCTCCCAGGCCAATTCGAGCAGCAGGCGTTGCCGCGGGTCCATCAGCCGCGCCTCGGCCGGCGAGATGCCGAAGAACGGGGCATCGAACTGGTCGACCTGCTCGAGGAAGCCGCCGATCAGGCCCGCCACGTCACCGCCCGCCGCCGAGCGAGTCCGGGCGGGCACTCCGAGCGAATTTCCCGCCGATTTCAGGAGATTCCAGAATTCACCGGGATTGTTGGCCCCAGGCAACCGGCACGACACACCGACGATCGCGACAGCCCGGGAAAACGCGTCATACCGAAAATCATTCACAGCAGATCAGCTCTCCTTTGATCCGGAGAAAATTCGAGCATCACCCCACCCGGAACGCTCCGCGTGAAGTCATTGTGCGATTCGAATTGACGAACCAACAACCGGAGGTGGCGGAGGTCACATCACCTGCATGCGCTCGAATTATGCCGTTTTACAAAGCGTTTCAGGACTCGATCCTCATCGCCGATACGGAGTCGCCCGGAAGTCCGATCGATTGGCCGAGGTCGCGTGCGGCTGAATATCAGACACCGAGCAGAAATTCATTGCAATCTCGGAGATTCAAAGGGCGGCATGCTGATTCGAACCCGGGTTAGATGGTCCTCCAGCGTCGACCAACCCGAAGGTGACTGTACGGCATGCCTGATCCGCTGGATTTGCTGCACTTGCGCACACTCGTGACCATCGCCGATACCGGCGGCTTCCGGCGCGCGGCCGACGCGTTACACCTGAGCCAGCCCACCGTCAGCCAGCACATCCGGATGCTGGAACGGCGCCTGAAGTGCACGCTCGTCGAAAAGGACGGTCGCACTTCACGTTTCACGCCGGAGGGTGAGCGACTGGTGGTCGAGGCCCGGCGACTGCTCGCGGCCCAGGACCGGGTCCTGGCCCGGTTCGCCGAATCGCCGCGGCCGCAGATCAGCATCGGCTCCACCGAGCACGCGGCCGACGGTCTGCTCACCGATCTACTCGGCGTGCTGCGCACCATCTACCCGGAGGCGAGCCTGCACTTCCGGATCGACCGATCCACCGGACTGACCGATGCCGTGATCAAAGGCGTCCTGGACCTGGTGGTCGTGCTGGGCGGCAACACCGCCGAACCGGTCGGGACCGAGGTCGGCCTGCTCGATCTGCAGTGGTTCGCCGCGCAGAGCTGGCAGCTGCCGCCCGCGCCGGGGCCGATCTCGCTGGTCGCCTTCGCCGAACCGTGCGGACTGCGCCGCCGGGCCGTCCACGCCCTCGGCGAACTCGGTTATGAAGTCTCGGTGACCGCGGAATCCGGCAACCTCGACGGACTGCTGGCCGCGGCGAAGGCGGGCCTGGGTGTCGCGCTGCTGCCGTTCCTGTCCGCGGCGCCGGGCGATCTCACCTCGGTCGGCGAACTGCCGGAGGTGGGTGCGATCGATGTCCGGCTGGTCACCCGGCGCGGGCTCGAGGCTCATATCGAGAGCATCGCGGTCGAGGCCATCACCGCCCACTACCGCTCGATCTCCCGCGGCGGGCTGCGCGGCGTGGCCTGAGCCGGGTTCGCGCCGGTCCGCGGGCTTTCGCCCCCGGTCCCTCGGGCCGGAGACCGACGGACCGCGAGCGCTCGCCGGCGGACGAGAACGAAGACCTACTTGGCCGGCGTGAACGGCGCGTTGATGGTCGTGAAGTACTGTGCCGCAGCGATGATCGCCACCGGCGCGGTGATGAACAGCTGACCGATCACGGTTCCGATGAATCCGACCACGGCGACGCCGCCGATGCAGCCGCCGATGGCCGCGGGCAGCGCACCGAAAAGGGCGGTGAGAGCACCGGTCAGGGTGCCGCCCACCGCGCCGCCGATCACGCAGCCGATCGCGGCCCCCGCCAGGCCGCCGACCGCGGTGCCGATCGTCGCACCGGTGCTGATCGTGGTGACCATACGATTCCACGCCGCCTGTTCACGGTCGTACGGCGTCTTGAACGGTGCCTGATCCTCGTACGGCAGGGCCACCGGTTGGTACACCGCGTGGGACACATCGAATTGCGGAGTGAGGGTCGCGGTGCGGTCCTTGATCTCGGCGGCGATCGGGAAGACGAAATCATCCACCCGGAACGACAATTCGGTTCCGGCCAGTGTGGCGCCGTTGGCGGCTTTCACCTTGAAGACATTGTTCTCCACCACCAGCGAACCCGAATCGGTCGTGATGGTCGTCGTGGTATCGGTCGCCGTCGCGTTGTAGGCGACGGCGCCTTCGTCGGCATGACCAGGGGCGGCGCCGGCTGTCCCGGTCGCCGCAGCCAGTACCGCACTGACCAGTACTGCGGTGCCGGCGACTTTCTTGATGCGCATGTGTTGCGTCCTGCTTTCTACTGTCGAACACGCGGACAGCAGCAAGCATTGGATAACCGATGAAGATTGCGGAGAATAAGAATCAGCGTGATCAACGAAACCGATAGGCGTTTCGACTCGTCACCCATCAGCAAATGCAATCGCACTCCGATACACCAGAACCCGTAGCCATTCAAAGCTCTGTTGTCGACCGAACCGAGCCCGGAGGCGCGTCCAAGTCGATCCGGATGACGAGCAGGTCGGCGCCCAGCGCGCGGACCATGATCGCGTTGAGAATCCGCAGTGGTCGCCAGCGAGCCAGTCGCCGTTGCCTTTCCAGCGGATCCTCGTCGGGAAGAACGGTCGCCTGGCCGGTGCGCCACACGAAGCGCCAGCCCTGCCGGAGTTTCACCCGGACGGTGGGTTCGGCCATGAGATTGCGGACGTATCCGGCCCGGTACCCGTGTTCGGCGATGATCCAGAAGACGTCGCCGGCCGATCCGTTGCCCACCGGCGTTCGGTATCGCCGGCCGGTTCGCCGCCCCACCGTCTCCACGAGCGCATAGCCGAAGGGCACGAAACCGATCCGGAACAACAGGCGCACAACGGGATTGAGCAGACAGCGCTGGAAGGCCGCCGCCACGGCGCGTTTCCGGCTCGGCCACGCGATGGTGAGCGGAATGTTGGCGAGCAGAAGCGCCGACTCCACGGAGGGAACCAGCGGTGACGAGGAGGCCGTGGGGTCGACCTTCCATGCGATCCATACCAGGGCGGCCAGACCCGCGGAACCGGTGATCACGGTGCGCGAGCGGGCTTTTCGATGTATTTCCATACACTCGTATTGTTCCATACGAGTGTATGGTTATCGATGTGCGCAAATACGGATCGACCAGCTCGGAGCAGCTCGCCGACGCGGTGTTCGCCATCGCGGGATCGAGGGGGCTCGACGCCGCGAGCATCCGTGAGATCGCCGCCGCGGCAGAGGTTTCCATCGGCGCCGTTCAGCACCACTTCACCACCAAGGACGAGCTCTACGCCTTCGCCTTCGAGCAGCTCACCGCCCGGGTGCGCGCCCGCATGAGCGCCATCGACCCACAGGCCCCCCTCAGCGATCGATTGATCACCGCACTGTCCCAACTGCTTCCACTCGACGACGAACGCGAGCACGAGGCCCGGGTGATGGTCTCCTTCGCGGCGCGCGCGGCCACCAACGAGACCCTCGCCGACATCCAACACCGCGTACTGGCCGAGATTCGCCGGGAACTCGAGACCGAGCTGGCCGCCGCGAACATCCCCGACCCCTCGACACGATCCGCGATACTCCTCGCCACGGTCGACGGCCTCGCACTCGATGCGGTCAGCAGCCGCGGGCTCTACCCGCGCGGCGAACTGGCCGCCGCGCTGTCGCTGCACGTACGGTCGCTCATCTCATAGAGGGACGTCCAGATCGAACGCCACGCGTAGACATTGCACAGGCTGGGGACATTGGACGATTCGGTGCGCTTGATTGAACCGCCGACGTGAGGGCATGCGCCTCATGCCCGACATCGGCGCCGGAGGGCTTCTCGGGCCCTTCAAGCACAGCAGCGAAACCAGGTAGTGGCCATGATTGTTCTCGGAATCATCCTTCTCATCGTCGGGTTCATATTCGGCATTCCGATCCTCTGGGCCATCGGGATCGTGGTGGTCGTCATCGGGCTTGTGTTACTGCTGTTGGGGTCGATGGGCCGCGCTGTCGGCGGCCGTCACCATTGTTATTGACCCCTGAATCGCTCGCTTTTGCCCTGTTTGACGTGTGGTTTGCTGGGAATACGCCATCGCATGAAGGACGTACTCGAACGTGAGAGCAAATGGGCGGTCGACCGGGACTTCACTCTTCCAAGGCTCGACGACCTCGTCGCGAACAGCCGCATCGAGGAGATCCCGGTCGAGCTGACCAGTACCTATTTCGACACCGGCGAGCGAGACCTGCTCGCCCACGACCTGACGTTGCGTCGCCGTGAGGGAGACGACGAATCCGGCTGGCAGCTGAAGGTCCCCCAATCTTCCGGTCGCGTCGAAGTAACCACCCAACTGTCGGACGAGCTGCCGCACGAACTCGCCGAGGTCGTCAATGGCGCAGCACTGGGTAGGCCTTTGAACGAGGTCGCCAGGGTTCACACCTTGCGCCGCCGTCACCGCATCGTCGGTTCGGACGGCGAACTGATCGTCGAGATCGATGACGACACTGTGGACTCGACCGCAGCCGACCGGCCTGCTGAACTGATTGCCTGGCGTGAGATCGAGGTCGAACTCGGCCCTCACACCGACAAAGTCCCGGCGGTATTGCGGGACCGGCTCGCCGAGGCAGGCGCCCGCGAGTCGAGCTACCGCTCCAAGCTGTCTCATGTACTGGCGGAGCGATCCGGACCGGCCGTCACGGGTTCGCGGGCCGAACGTGCCGTGCACGAATACATGACCACACAGATCGACCTGATCTTCGTCGGTGACGTCGGGCTACGCCGAGGCGAGGAACCAATCCACGACACCCGTGTCGCGACCCGGCGACTGCGCAGCACGCTACGCGTGTTCGGCAAGCTGCTGGACCGCCGCGCCATCGGCGAGATCGACAACGAGCTGAAATGGTACGCATCGTTGCTCGGCGACATACGCGATTGCCATGTCCAACGCCGACGCCTCGCCGATGAACTCAACGCCCTACCGCCCGAACTCATCTTGGGTCCTGTCGCTGCCCGGATCGACGCGACGCTGCTGGCTCGGCAGTTGCCGAGCCGCAATGCTCTCGCTGAGGCAATGAACTCGCCCCGCTACCTGCGACTGCTCGCGACCCTGCAGACGTGGAAATCACAGCCGCCGTTCGCGAGACGGATCCGGCGGCGCCAACTCGTGAAGCGGGCCCGCCGGGCCGCGGACAAGGCCGACCGCCGATTGGTCACCGCATTGCACAACCAGCGACACGAATCGCTGCACCGCGCGCATAAAGCCGCCAAGCGCGCACGGTATGCCGCCGAATTGCACAAACCCGTTCGAAAGCCGGCGCGGGCAAAGTCGAATATCAAGCACTACAAGAAGATTCAGCGCCTGCTCGGCGACTACAACGACAGCGTCGTCTCGACCGAGTTCCTGTGGCGAACCGCCACAGCAGCGGGCACGGCAGGCGGCGAGAACGGCTTCACCTACGGCCTGCTCTACGCGAAAGAGATGCGAGCCGCTGAGCGCGCGGTCCAGAATGTCGCGGCAGCTGCCACGGGCGAATAGAGACAGGCCCCGGGGAAAGCGAGCTCTGATCGCTTATTTTCCCAGCTCGGGGGTAGTCGAGTCGCATAAGGATTACCGCGGGGAGCGTGCGAGGAGCCGAAAGATGAGCACCACCATCGTGATCGTGATCATCGTCGTCGCGGTTGTGGTCATCGCGCTTGTGGCCTGGGTGTTGATGCGCCAACGGCGCGAACACCAGCGGGCCGAAGCCAAGGCGACATCGGCTCGAATCAAGTGATTGCAGGCAAGAGGGAAGGAACAGCCATGGCCGAGCAAGATGTGGTCGATCTGCTGACCGCACAACACGAACAGATCTCGACCCTGCTCGAACAACTCCGTTCGGATCCGGAGGACCGGCAGGAACTGTTCACCGAGCTGGTCCGGTTGCTCGCGGTACACGAGAGCGCCGAGGAAGAAGTGGTGCATCCCGTGGCGAAGCGAGCCATGTTCGGCGTCGAGGAGATGGTCGACGCCCGCGTGGAGGAGGAGAATCACGCCAAACGGGCGCTCGCGGAGCTCTACGACCTGGGAGTCGATCACCCGGACTTCATGTCCAAACTCGCCGATTTCGGCGACGCGGTGACGCAGCACGCGGCGCACGAGGAGGCGGAGGAGTTCGTCCTGCTGCGTCGCCAGTACTCGGTGAACGAGCTCGAACATCTGGCGGGTTCGGTGCGCGCTGCTGAAGCGGTGGCACCCACCCGGCCGCACCCGCACGCCGGATCCTCCCCCGCGGCCAACCTGATCAGCGGACCACCGCTGGCAGTATTCGACCGGATGCGAGACGCGGTGCGCGACTGGCGATCACAGAATTAGCGGGCGCAAAAGCTGACCTACTGCCTTAATCTGGGCAGCCGATTACCGGATTGGGTGATCCCGATCAGGGCAGCGTGCGCGCAGCTGTCAGGGCTCGCGGCCCCGGTGTGCAGGCGGCGGCGATCGTGTGGGTGATTGCCAGGTCGGTGGCCTGGCCACAGACCTCGAACAGCCGGTCCACACACCGGGGTCCGGTGACCACCCGCAGGCGTATGTGGTGGCGGCGAGCAGCGTCGTCGGCATCGAGGACGGCCAGCAGGCCGGAGATGCTGAGGAAGGTGATCCGTGACAGGTCCACCACCACGAGGCGGCCGCTGGTATCGATAGCCTCGGTGAGGTGGTCGCGGAATGCTTGGACGGTGCAGTAGTCGATCTCGCCGGTGGCGGTCAGGACCGTCGTCGACGGCGACGGCCTGCTGTGGCTGATGCCCAGCTGTGTGGGCGGGCCACAACGCTGGGCTGGTGTGGATCCGGTTGCGACCATGAACGAACTCGACATCAGGATCAGATCCCTTGTCCAGGTGTGTGTGACGACCCGAGAAAATGGAGGTTCTGCCACACTGTTTGTCGCCTACACCGCGACTGTGGCACAAACTGGGCTGGTAGTTGTCAACCGTCTACACAGAATACCCGCTACGCCAGCGAGACAAACCCGTTACCTTCCGCACGGGCACGGATCTGATTGCGATCCGCGGTGATCCGGTTCAGACCGTCAAGGGTGTCATTCGCCCGGCGCCCTCGGCTGCTCGTCGTGCGCGCGATCAGCGCCGGCCGTGGACGTGTCCGACCGCCGTGCCGCGGTCGGCTCCCAGCAGCGCGGGGACATCACGAACCCGTGCAGGAGCAGAAGGGGCTCACCGGACCCGGTGTGCAGGGCTTTCAGCGACGGTAGGGTCGTGGGCCGACTGGTGGCCGACATCATTGTCATCGCCTCTTTCCGGACTTCGTTGTCCGCGAAGAGACCCCGCCTGCCTGCCCGCGACGCATCGATCAGAGCGATGCCGGTGACAGTCCGGATCGCACTAGGGAGAGCGGTTCGCGCTCAACGGGTCTGGCGCATGCCGAGCGCCATCGAGCCGAGCCCGAGCACCAGGGCGACCACACCGGCCACCACATTGCTCCAGATCGTCGAGGTACGGGCGACATCGCCGCTGACGACCCAGGGGGTGATGATCATCCATAGGCCGATCAGCGGAGCGGTCCAGCCGATGCCGTGGATCCGCCCGTACATCGAGGCGAACCCCAGCGCCAGCACCGCCAGGCCGATCCCGACGATCAGGTTGTTCACGGTCAAGGTCGGGAACCGGGTGAATCCGACAACCCACGCGGAGATCGCGATGTAGAGCCCGGTCAGGAACATCAGGCCGGTGACCGCTTGGGCGGCCGGTTCCATCGCGGCGAGTTCGTACTTCTCATGCTTGGCCCGCAGCTCCACGATGTCGGGATGCAGGCTCATGCTGCCCATGGCCTCAGTAGCCATATCTTCCACCACCCTTCGGACGCCGAATGAAGGCACTTCGAACCGGACGGCTGAGATCGGCCACGACGGGACGCGGAACCGGTCCGAATCACCGCCGGTTTATATGTCACTCCGTGATATTATCACTTCATGACACATGGGTCGATGTCGTCGCCCGAACCCCTCACCGACCAGGAGTACTCGAGACTGCTGGCTTTCCGCGCCGGACTGCGCCGGTTCCTACGGTGGAGTGAGCGGCGGGCGGCGGACGTCGGACTTACCAGCGCTCAACACCAACTGCTGCTGGCAATCCGGGGCCATCTCGGCCCGAGCGGGCCCAGCGTCGGCGAAATAGCGGATTATTTGAGCACCCGCCACCACAGCGTCGTGCAGCTGATCGATCGCACCGAGCAACTCGGGCTCGTCGCCCGCAACCGGGAAGAGGGCAAGGACCGCCGCGTCGTCCGCCTCACCCTGACCGAGGCCGGCCAGCAAACCCTCGCCCTGCTCAGCGCCACACACCTGGAAGAACTTCGGCGACTCACCCCCCTCGTCGACACACTGACCGACCTCTCCCGTGGGGCCCAGTCGGCCGAAGAGCCACGGTAGGCGAAGTCCGCGAGCGTGGTGTCCACTCGTCGACGGTGATGCGGTCAGTGGCGGCGTTTGCGGTGGCTGGTGTCGCACAGCGGGTAGATGGCCGAGCGGCGACACAGGCACAGTGCCACCACGCACCGGTCGCAAACGATCGTGCGGCCATCAGCGGTCACCAGTTGGACCGGTCCCTCGACCAGCATGGGCCCGTCGACGGTGTAAGTGATTGTCCGTCGGTCATTTTCGGGTTCGATCGGCACGGATCACCACCAGGTCCTCGTGACTCTGGCCGGGGCGCAACAGTCCTCGACCAACCAACCATCCGGCGCGCTGGCGCAGCACAGGGCCGAACGGGACACTCGCCCTGGAGACTGTCGCGGCCTTCAACCCGGCATCCCTCAGGCGGTTCAAGGTGCTGTCGACTCCGCACAGCGCGGAATGGACCATCAGCAACATTCCAGTCGTGGAAAGCAATTCGGGTGCGAGCCGGCACAGGGAGTCGATCGCCGCCCTGCCGTCTGCCCCCGCGTCCCAGGATCTCGCCGCACCCCGTGGACGCCCGCTGCCCAGGCACGGCACGTACGGCGGATTGGAAACCACCACGTCGAAGCGCCGGCCACACAACACCGAGCCGAAGTCGCCGTGGATCAACTCGACCTCGAGGCCCCGCAGCCGGCTGTTCATCCACGCGGACGCCAGCGCGGAACGCGAGATGTCCACGGCAGTGACCGACGCGGCCCGAATCCTGGCCGCTTCGATCGCCAGTATCCCGGTTCCGGTACCGACATCGAGGATACGACCGTGCGGCGGAATGCCCGCATCGGTCATCGCGGCGATGAGCAAGTGTGTATCGGCCTGGGGCCTGTACACGCCTGGTGCACGAATCAACATCACCTACCGTGAATAGCCATAAATTAGCTCGACACACGCAAATGAGCCATCGAATTCTGATCCTTTGCGCCGGGCGTTTCCGGGCCGAGCAATGACGTACGGTCGTCACGCCAACAGCGCAGCACGTGATCGGCGAAACGGTCCTCGAGCAGGTTCGTGGCGCGGATACCGAAAACTATCGAGGCACGCATGCCCGGTTCGCGTGCCAGTAGGTCCCCGATCACCTCACGTCGCATGAGCTGCTCGTGCACCGCATCCGCCTCGACATGTTCGCGATAGAACGCGATACACGCCGGGTCTGCTCCAAGCCTCTCCAATGACTCGACCAAACGGCGCGACGCCGGCGACGACGTGATCTCCACCGCCGCGAAGTGACCGACACCCGCGCCCCGCAGGCCACGATGCAGACAGAACAGCGACATCATGTTCACGATCGCGAGCATCGGCGCCGGCACCACATCCAGGTAGGCCAGATACGACGGGTCCAGGCCCGCCCCCTCCAACAGATTGGCGTACAGCCGCTGATGAATCCTGTCACCGTGGCCACCACCGAATTCGTCGAACTCGACGGCCACCAGCGACGCCTTGGCTCGACCGCGCAACCGCGGAATCAACCACGCGTACGGATCGGCCTCCTGATGGTGCAGGATCGACCGGTGCACGAAATACTCGCGCACCTGCCACGGCTTGCCCTGATCCCGCAGAAACGCCGCGACACCGGACTCCTCGTCGGGAACGATCAACAGTTCCTCGAGTTCGGTCTCTACATCAACGCCATCGGCGACATCGGCGCGCAGCGCCTCGAGGAAATGGCGTTCCAGCTCCATACGCACGCTCAAAAGGCCCGGATCCCATTCCCAGCCCGCGTCCACACCGTCGAAGCCCTCGTAATGCAGGCCATAGCACGTGTGCAGCGCCAGATGCAGATCGCGGCCATAGGGATCAGCCGGCGCGGACGCCGGCGGGAACACTGAGCCGGCCGGCTTTCCGAGCGCCTCGACCACGCCCGCCGACAGTTCACCGCACGGGTGCGGAAGCATCCTTCTTCCAGCGGCCCCGGCCCGCATGATCAACTCCTCCGAACGAGGACAGCGAGCACGACGGCGAGCAGCAGAACCAGAAGCAATACGGCCATCTCCATCCACCTCCTGCCTGCCGCTTACCCGCCTGCGTGAATACGTAACAGGCACGCCTGCCATCCGGGCTCGCGTGCCGGCATCGGGCGTCTCGCGACCGGTCCGCTGCCCTCACCCACGCCGACGGGCGAGACCGGACCGGGATAGGATCGAACCGCTCGCCCCGTTTCTGTGCTCCACACTCCACGATTGCAGTTCCGAAGAACGAATCGAATGGTGGTTCAGCTCATGCGTGTCGGGAATCTCGCCGTCGCCGCGGTCGCCGCGTGACCCTCGGCGACCTGGTACGAGGCAATCTCACTGCGGGCGTCCGCGGCTCGGTCGATTTCGCGCGTCGCCGCCTCACCGGGGACTACCGGCTCGACGAGTTCGGCCTCGACGAGCACCTGCTGGAGTCACTGATCCTGCCGGTGCTGCGGCCGCTGTCGCAGCTATGGTTCCGGGTGCAGGTCGCCGGGATCGAGAACCTCCCCGAGTCCGGGGGCGCGTTGATCGTGGCCAACCATGCCGGCGTGCTGCCGCTGGATGCGCTGATGCTGCAGGTGGCCGTCCACGATCGCCATCCCAGACAGCGCGCGCTTCGCCTGCTGGCCGCCGACCTCGTCTTCGAGCTGCCGATCCTGGGCGAGCTGGCCCGCAAGGCCGGGCACACGCTGGCCTGCCCCACCGACGCCGAGGCGCTGTTGCGCACCGGCGAGCTGGCGGGCGTGTTCCCCGAGGGCTTCAAGGGCGTCGGCAAGCCCTACAGCGAGCGGTACAAGCTGCAGCGGTTCGGGCGCGGTGGCTTCGCCTCGGCGGCCCTCAAGACCGGTGTGCCGCTCATCCCGTGCTCGATCGTCGGCTCGGAGGAGATCTATCCGAAACTGGCCGACCTCACGCCGCTGGCGCGGCTGCTCGGGCTGCCGTACTTCCCGGTCACGCCGCTGTTCCCACACCTGGGTGTGCTGGGCGCCATCCCGCTGCCGTCGAAGTGGCACATCGAGTTCGGTGACCCCATCTACACCGGCACGTACGGCCCCGAGGCCGCTGACGACCCGATCACCATGTTCGAGATCACCGATCAGGTCCGCGAAACGATCCAGCAGACGCTGTACAAGCGGCTGATCGAGCGTCGAAACCCGTTCACGGGCTAGCCCGTTCACCGGCTGGCGAGATGATCAGTACCAGCCCCGGGCCCGCACTGATCCAGGCCGGGCAGCGCACACGTCAACAAATGCTGCGTCACGACGTCCGGACGCTCAACTCCGCGGCGATGGCATCGACGAAATCGGGAAGATCGTCAGGATTGCGTGAGGTGATGAGCGTCCAGCCGTCGCCATCGCTACGGACGACCGGCTCATCGACCCAGGCCGCGCCGGCATTGATCAGATCGGTGCGCAACGACGGATACGACGTCACCGTCCTATCCGCCACCACCGCGGCCTCGACCAGCAGCCACGGGCCATGGCAAATCGCGGCTATCGGCCGGCCGGCCGCGACGACGGATCGGACCAGTTCCCTTGCCCCCGAGTCGGTTCGGAGTTTGTCGGCATTGACCGTGCCACCCGGAATGACCAATACGTCGAACGCGCCGGGATCCACATCGGCGAGGGCGGCGTCCGGCCGCAGCGTTTCGGACGGAATGAGATCGTGACGGTAGGTGTGCACATCGATCGCTTCCACCGCGGCGTGGGTCACGTGCGCGCCGCGGGCACGCAGTTGATCCCTGGGTACCGCTATCTCGTCGCGCTCCACCCCCGTATTGGCGGTAATGATCAGGGCGCGGACGCCTTCGAGTTCTGCTGACACCGGAGTTCTCCTCTCGTCTCGTCGTCTCGCCCGACTCCTTCGAGCCGCGCGATTGCCACCTCATACGCGAGCCGTGACAACGATTGCCGGGCAATGGCATCGGTGACTGCGATGTGCCGCCAGACCATCTGGTCTGGATATCCGTCGGGGCTCCGGGCGGGCGCCGGGGATACCGGACCGTGGCGGTCCGTGATCAGGCCGGGACGGCGTGGGTGGCGCGCCGCCAGATCCGGTGCCGGGCAAGCAGTTCCGCGACCGCGACCGCAGCTGCCGGACGACGATGTCGGCACGGCGATGCGGGCATCATCGGTGCGGCGGCGTCCGCGCATCAGTGCTTGAAGGCGTCCTTGACCTTCTCACCCGCGTCCTTCAGGTTGGACTTGACCTGGTCGGCCTTGCCCTGATTCTCGCGCTGCTTGTCGCCGGTCGCCTGGCCGAACTTCTCTTTGGCCTTGCCGGCGAGCTGGTCGGCCTTGTTCTTCGCTTTGTCGGTTGCGCTCATGATCGTTTCCTTCCCATGGGTGCCGTATTTCGAGGGCCACCGACGTGGCCCGTTCCTCGCCTACCCGCGTTCCCGCACCCGAAACGTCGCCTCAGTCCGTTTCGCAGTACTGCGCTATCTTTCGCCGCACGGGCACGCTCAAGCGATCGGGCGCTACGCTGCGGCGCGTGCGGGCGCGCGAGTCGGCTCGACAGGTCAGTGCATAGACCCGTCGAGAACGGGTAGGCGAGAAGCGAACAACGACAAGGAGTTTGTTTCTCCGGGCAGGCGACGAGAACCCGCCCACACACCATCGGAACACACACGGACGCAATCGGATCCGAATACGACAGCCCTGATCTACGGGATCGTCCCCGCGGACGCCCACCTGGAGGTGCAGGGCACCGGCCGGCATCCGGCCCCGATCCGGACCGTGCGGCAAGGCTCGATCGCCGCGCTGGTCAGCGAGGTCCCGGTCGAGCACTCGCTGGACCGGGCCGAAGATCTTCAGGCCTTCTCGAATCTGGACAAAGTGGCCGAACTGTGGTCCGACCGGGTGCACTTGCGTGTCGTCGGCCCGCTGGCGGCCTGGGACGCCGCGATCAACGCAGTGGCCACCTCGTCCAGCGCCACCCGCACATCGGTCACCACATCGATCGTGAAATCGACTGTGAACATGATGGTTTCGGCGAGCGCGCGCAGCATGGCCAGCTCTCCGGCGTCGGCCGGGAGCCGCACCGCCACCTCGCCGGACAGCGACACCGGAACCGCACCGTCGGTGAACACGCGCGCCTTCTCGCCGTTCGGCAGATCGACGAACACGGTCGCCGGCCAGTACTCGCCGACGATCCCAGCATCCTGAGGGGTCCCACTCATCAGTCACCACCCCATCGAGCAATCCCGATCTGCCATCGTTCGCCCTTGGTCGTTGATCGCGTACCCCGTGCGATGGCCGGGAAAAGCCGGGACTCATTGTCCCGGGACCAGCTCGCGGTCGGTCGGCATCACCGGATCGCCGGGGCGGCCACTCGTACAAGCGCGGGCGGTGATCGAGCAGGCCAAGGGTGTCCTTGATGCGCATGTACGGCATCGGCGACGAGCAGGCGTTCAAGATGCTGGTGTGGCGGTCCCAGGAAACCAATACCAAGTTCCGCGCCCTGGCCGGGCAGTTACTCCGTGAGCTGCCCACCCTGCCACCGGCCGAGCCCGGCACGGTGTCGGCGTTCGACCGCATCCTGCTCACCCTCCGCGAACGAATTCCCTGCTGACCACATCAGATGGACAAGGGTCCCGCCCCAGCGTCCCGGTAGAGCACGTGGGGCGCGACCCTCGTATCGGCTCAGCCGTCGGGGTCGTGCGCTGTGCCGACATCTAAGCGCATACCAACGGGTCGGCCTTCTCAACCTGTCGGTGCTCGATCGTGGCCGACTGATGACGAGGTCGTTACCGGCTCCCCCATCCCGTCCTCCCACGTCGCTCGAGTGTTCGGAAAACGATCAGAGTGGATCGGCAGTCCCCGGAATCGCTAGGGTGTCCGCCGCATCCAGCCCCCATGGCACCCTGGCCTGAACAGTCCCGCGTCGATCTGCGGGCGTTCCGCGCACAGCCGAACCTGATACCCGGCATGGCCGTCCGGCAACCGGATTCGGCTGAACACCTTGACCGGCGTGGACAGGTAGAACGGGTTCGCGCCGTCCAGGGCGAGGACTCGTCGGTGTGCGTGACCACCTCGGCCTGCGGACCGCACCGGACGCGTCAGTTCGACTGCTGTACTGCACGCAGAATCAGCTCGGCGACCTCGCCGGGCTGGGACACGGTGACCGCGTGCGAGGCGGCGATCTCGATCGATTCGGCCCCCGCGCGCTCGGCCATGAACCGCTGGGCTTCCAGCGGAATGTTCTTGTCGTCGGTGGTGACAGCACAGCCCGCCTTCGCGAAATCGCCGACGTTTCAACCGAGATCCTCCCACCGGCGTGGGCAGGCGGGCCGGATCAGCCGGCGGTCGGGCCAGCGGCCGCGATCACCGCGCTGCTGTCGGCTCCACGACCGTCCCTCCGGCCGAACCGGCTTCGTCGAGGCTGCTCTCGGGCACTTGCCTTCACGTGTGGACAGGTGAACCCTCGAGTTCATGGCCAAGCCGTATCGAGCGGGGTGGGGTGTCAGGGCATCCAACGCGTGGATGCGGACAGTGATACGCGCCGGGTTGCCGATGTGGACCTTCCGTGTCCTCACCGTGCCCGGACGACGCACCGGCCGCGCCATCCAGACGCCGCTGGCAGTGTTCGAACAACACGGCCGACGATATCTCGTCGCGTCCTATGGAACGGTGAACTGGGTGCGCAACCTGCGAGCGGCGCAAGGAAAGGCGACGCTGCGCCAGGGCAGACACCTCGAGTCCGTGACAGCCGTCGAGTTGCCCACCGATCAAGCGGCCGAGGTGTTGCGCGCATCGCTGGTCACGGGACCCCCACACGTTCCCAAACCCATTGTGGTGGTGTATCGACGGTTCTTCGTGCTGCCCTACCTGGATGTGGATGTGGACTCATCACCGCAGCAATTCCTCGACAACGCCCGCACCCACCCGGTTTTCGAAATCGTGTCGGCGTGAGGAAAGCACCGGACCTCCGCACAGCACCGAGCGCCGGCCGCAGTTCGTTCCAAAGGGTGAGGCCTGGCCCGACCGAGTAGGCCAGGTTCGCAAGCTCGAGACGCCAACCCGTGCAGCTGGAGCGCGGCTCGGGCGCCTCGGACTGGTGGGCGATCTGAGCCATCACCTGCGCACGCGAGCACTGCGGACGCCCTGACAGTGAATTGCCAGCGAGACCCACTAGCGTGGCGCCGCCGGACGTGACACGAAATCCGGTGTGCCCGATGGCAACACGTCCGCAATCCGAGCACGATCATCACCGAAGGAGAGCCATGGCATCACCGGTTCGCATCAACACCGCCCTCGCCGCAGCCGCCTTGGCGGTAGCCGCCGCATCGATCTCCGGATCGGCGGTCGCGAACGCCGAGACCGTGGTCGCCAACCCGGCCGACTACCTGGTGGGCGACACGGTGTACTTCACTTACAGCAATCTGGCCAGCTGCGCCATCCGCCCCAACGGCGACGTCGGATGCGACATCACCAACTACGACATGCGCTGGTACGGCCTGCCGATCTCGAACATCTCCATCGACGTCCCGTTCCTCCCGGCGCACCCCGCCCTGGGTCCCCTCGGCCTCCACGGCCGCCCCGGCAGCCCCCAGCTGACCGGCGGCGGCCCGGTCCCCGGCTCCAACTCCCCCTACGGCCCCGACGCCAGCCTCACCTACGGCGGCGCGACCTGCACCGGCAGCGGCTTCCGGGGCGTGGTCTCCTGCACCTCCAAGGGCCACCACTTCAACTTCGGCTTCGTCTCCGATTACAACTGACCGACGCTGCCCCTCGGCGAAACCCGTTCGCCGAGGGGCGGGGCGCGGTCGGACCGGGATCGTCGCCGATCTGTCCGGATCGATCATCGGGTCCGGCTTCCGGGACCCGGATCGCGATCGCGACCACGATCGCCGCGATCACGAAAACCCCTGCACCCCAGTAGAACCCGATGTCGTAGCTGTGGGCTAGAAGTTGCACGGCTGCTGGCTGTCCCCAGTCGCTCGAATCGCTTGCCGCGTAGCCCGGTCGACGGCCAGACCGAATGCAGGGCTCGAGAAGTCGGGGCGGTCAGGAACTCGTCGACTGTCGGTCAGCCGAGTCACGGTGTTGCCGCGAACTCGCTCGAGCGGCTTCGATGTCGTTGATGTTGGCCTCGATCCATTCGCGCAGCGCGGTGATCGGGCCTCGCAGGCTGTAACCCAGTGGGGTGAGGGTGTATTCGACCTTCGGCGGGACGGTGGGATGGACGGTGCGGATGACGAAACCGTCGGTCTCCAGTTCGCGCAGGGTCTGGGTGAGCATCTTCTGGGAGATGCCCTCTATGCGGCGCTGCAGATCGGTGTAGCGCATGGTCCCGCCGGCGAGCGCGTCGATGATCAGGACTGTCCATTTGCCGGCGATCCGGTCCAGCACCTGACGAGTGGGGCAGCGAGCGGAGAAGACATCGGCCGGCAGGCCCGAGGATTCGATATGCGTGCGCACCCCGGCGATTGTAACGAACCGAAAGGTGCCTTCTTTCAAAAAGTTTGCCACTCTCCGATAGTGAGTTTCATGAAAGCCGATACCTTGTCCGTCCCGGAAGTGATCCACCGGCGCCGCACCGTCCGCCACTACCTCCCTGATCCGATCGACCCGGACGTGCTGACCGAGCTGCTGGAGCTCACCATGCAGGCCCCCAGCGCCTGGAACATGCAGGACCGATCGATCGTGGTAGTGACCAGTGAGGCCGGGCGAGCCCGGCTCTCGGAGGCGGCTTTCGGGCAGCCACAGCCCCGGGAGGCCCCGGTGGCGCTGGTCTTCGTGGCCGACAGTGCGGCATGGAAGGCGTCGAACACCGACATCGCCGACTCGGCCGGGCGTAGCGGCGCCTGGAACGCGGAGTTCACCGCCCTGTTCGACAGCCGGGCGGAATTCCACGACCTGCACAACCGCGGACTTTTGCGGGAGAACGCGGTGAAGAACGCCATGATCGCCGCCACCTACGCCATGCTCGCGGCCACCGCGCTGGGGCTGGCGTCGGCTCCGATGAACGGCTGGGATCCCGATCTGGTGAAGAAGGCGATCGGTATCGAGGACCGCGATGATCTGGCCATCGCCGTCATCGTGACGATCGGACACTCCGCCACCACCCCACCGCACCCAGGTAGGCGCCCGCTGGAACAGGTCGTGTTCACCGAGCGCTACGCCACCTAGCCTCGTCACCGCCGAGCGTCCACGAATCAGATCCTCGGTCGGCCAGGGGGTAGTAGTGCATTCGCCCCCAGATCCTACTCCAGCGTCGAGATACGTTGCTGGACACGGTCGTTCGAGTTTGCTTGAACAGTGGCCGGAGATCCGGCACTAAGGACCTACCACTGATAAGTGCGCAAAATGGCGTACTGATGCGGGATTCGCGCAGCCCGAGCGGTTCCGGCACCATGACCGATTGCGGCCCTCGAGGCCAAGTACCTGACCCGCGAGAATGTCCCGGCCGCGCTCGTCGCCAAGGAGCGCGAGATCGCCGGGGCCATCGCTCCGAAGAGTCTTCGAGCCGGTCGGCCCTGATCGCCTCAAGCATCGAAAGGCCCTTCGCCCACCGGATTCCGATGAGCGAAGGGCCTGTCTCGTCTTGCGGTGCGGAGGTGCTATCCGATCCCGTTGCAGGTGACGGACAGGGTGCAGGGTCGCGCACCGCCGAGCAGGACGTTGAGGAGGTCGGCGGGCGCGGCGAGCAGCGGACCGGCGAGGTTCGGCAGTCCGGCCTGGGAGCTGCCTTGGCTGGCGGCGACGGCGCTACCGGTCGGAATGGGACCGGTGGTCGCGCCCCAGATCGGATCCGCGGTGGCGGGGTGCACGATTCCAAGTCGCCCACCCAAACGACTTGGCCTGCAACACTTTCCGTCGCCATCAATGACATATGGGCCGACAACTTCGGGTTCACTGTCAGGCTGGAGGGTTCACGGATGGTCGGGTTCGACCTGAATACTCTCGTACCGACCTGGGACCGTGACGACGGCCAGATCTACGACACTCTCTTCACCGGCACCTCGTTCGCACGGGAGCTGGGGAACTCGGCGGGGCAACTGCTGGTCGTCAACAGTGCACGCGACGGCTCCGAACTCGGGCGGTTCCCTGACACACAGTTCATGAGAGATTTCGCCGAAGAAGAACGCGGCGACACCGCAGACGGCGGTGGGTTCTTCACACAGCACAGCGGTCGCCCCGACTACGGCCTGTCCTATTTCGACGCGGCATCCGCCTCGCTGGTCGGCCCGTTGTCGACAACCTCGCCGGCCGGTTTCCAGCGAAGCGGAAATCTCCTGCTCGTCTGGGGCAGGGGAACCGATCCCGCATGGAACTATCTGAAGGTCTACGACTACAGCAAGAAGGCCTTCATTCTGCAGAAGTCGGGCGATGATGCTGCCGGACTGCACCTTTCCCATGTCTATATCGCCGGGAGCTACCTCTACATCGAAAATACCGACGACAGCCCCGTGATCGACCTGACCACCATGGCGAAAGTGTCGTCCAAGTGGAGACTGCGCCCCCTTGACACCATCGGCGGGCAGTGGACGCTGGTTTCCAAGGGCCACGTCACCAACGACTACACCGACTGTTTCGGCACCGATACGACATTTCTGTGCTTCGAGCGCGGCCAGCTGATACGTGACACCAACGGCGCCTACACCGGGCCATGGTACTGAGACTGCGACACCACCAGAGGGCGATGACCGATCCCGGTGCTTCGAGCTGGATGGACTTCGTGGCCTGTTGTTGCTGCCGGTCGGGCGGCTCCCAACGGATGGGAGCTGTTGGGGCGATGGGGAACACGATTCGCCGACCGTCGAATTCAGGGCGGTGGCGCGCGTTTGGCGGTGATTTCGCCTCACTTCTGGTGCACATGGCGGGTATTCGAGTCCGGGGTCGGGGTGTGAGCATGGTGGCGAAGCCCGGCAAACGGGAGAACCCTTTGTCCGGCCGTTCATTTCCCGATTACCCCACGTGTCCGGAGAACGGTGACCGTACCGCCATCACACCCCGCCGAGGCTGACGCACAGCGTATTTCGCTGTATTCCGCCGAGTTCAGCGCCGACCCGCATCTCGAATATCGAAGGATGCGAGCACTTTTCGGCTCGTACGTACCGGTGGAACTCGCACCGGGAGTGCCCGCGACGCTCGTCATCGGCTACCGAGCCGGCCTGGCGATCCTCAACGATCCCGACCGCTTCACCGCCGATCCGCGAGACTGGCAGCAGACGGTCGAGGAAAACTGTCCGGCGCTTCCGGTGCTGGGCTGGCGGCCTATCCCGATGCGCAATACAGGTCACGCGCACACCCGGCTCCGGTCGGTGGTCATTGCGGCACTCGGGGACGTCGACCTGCATGCCGTGCGGCGAGCTGTCGAGCGCACCGCCGTACCCCTGATCAACGCTTTCTGCACTACGGGGACCGCGGATCTGGTCGCCGACTACGCTTCGCCACTCGTCTTCGCGGTGATCACCGACCTACTGGGCTGTCCACCCGCCATCGGCCGGAAAGCGGCCGCACAACTTGCCGCCATCGCAGATGGCGTAGACGTGCAGAAGGCCGGCCGCGAGCTCGACGCTTCGCTGTTCGAGCTGATGCAGTTCAAGCAAGCCACACCGGCGACCGATATGGCCAGTCGTCTCCTGCACCATGGCGCCGCACTCGGCGACGACGAAATCCTTCAACAGCTCCTGTTGTTCTACGGCATCGGAATGGATCCCCTTCAGTCACTGATCACCAACACACTGCGCCTGCTGCTCATCGATGAGCCGTTCAGCGACGACATCATCAGTGGCGCCGTATCCACTACCGACGCATTGGAACACGTGCTGTTCACCGACCCGCCCCTGCCCAACAACTGCGTCCGCTATCCCGTGCGTCCGACTCTGCTCGACGGAGTTCGGCTGCCCGCTCACCAACCCGTGGTCGTCAGCGTGGCCGCCTGCAACAACGATCCCGAGATCACCGGCGATCGACGCAGCGGCAACCGCGCCCACCTCGCGTGGAGCGCCGGCCCGCACGCGTGCCCCGCGCAGCCGCTCGCATATCTGATCGCGCAATGCGCCGTCGACCAGCTGCTCGAGGCCCTCCCCGAACTCCGGCTTGCCGTCGCCGACACCGAACTCCGTTGGCGGCCGGGGCCTATGCAACGTGCCCTGGTCGAACTGCCGGTCGTATTCGAGCCTGCACCGCCCTTACCGACCTGCTGATCATCTCGGCAGGACCAAATCCCTTCCTGCACAACGACTCAGGGCCGGTATCACCGACCCGGTGCGCTGTGTTCGAGCATCGAGTTGGCGCGGTCCAAGGCCGACACGAACCCGACGACCGCGCCATTGCAGTAGGTCTTGTAGCCGCGCGACCGGTTGTTGCCCGCGGTCCGGGACACCCGACCTCGCGGGCCGCGCGGAGAATGCTCCAGCCACGACCACGAAGCTCCATGAACCGTTGACGTTTGGCCGACTGCGGACGATGCCCCGGCCCTTTCTTCACCCGACGAGACGACGACAACACAACCTCCAGAACCTACGGGATGTGTTGCGACAACCGGTAGAAACCGCCCTGTCGCCGCAGGCTCGGTTGGATGTATGGCAGGCAGGCCCGGTCCCTCGTATGGGGCCCGGCCTGCCGAGTGACAACGACGATGCGCTTGACGGACTCGGCGTGGAGATCAGCGACCTCCTCGCGCTCAGGTGCGCAGCGGATGTGCCGCACCCTCGACGGTGACGTGAACGGTGATGTCCGGCGGTGGCGGAGTCGAGTCGGCGGGGGTGTAGACGATGAGCGGGTCCGGCAGAGTGGTGCCGGGCTCGGGGGCGAGTTCGATGCGGTGGTCATGGCCGCGGAAGTGGGTGCGCACGACTCGGCAGGGCATTGAGCCGGGTGCGGGCTCGGTGTGCAGGCGCAGCTGGTGTGGGCGCACCAGGATGAGGCTGCCGTCCGTGCCGCTTTGGGGCAATCCGAAAACCGTTGTGCCGGTGGCGTCTACCGGGATGAGGTTGGCTTCTCCGAGTGTGCGTGCGACGTCGCTGTCGGTGGGGCGGTGGAACAGTTCGTGTGGTTCGCCTGTCTGGGTGATGCGGCCGTCGCGCATCACGGCGATGAGGTCGGCGAAGGCGAGAGCTTCGTCGACGTCGTGGGTGACCAGGATGGCGGTGGCGTGGGCGCGATGCAGCAGGTCGGCGACTTCTGCACGGATATCGGTGCGCAGCGCGGCGTCGAGAGCGGAGAAGGGTTCGTCGAGTAGCAGCAGGTCCGGGCGAGGTGCGAGGGCGCGGGCGAGTGCGACACGTTGTTGCTGGCCGCCGGAGAGCTGGTGGGGGTGGCGGTCGCCGAGGCCGGTGAGCCCCACCAGGTCCAGCATGTCGGCGACTCGGCCGCGCCGTTGGGCGCGCGGCAGCCCGAACCCGATATTGGCGGCGGCGCTCAGGTGCGGGAACAGCGCGCCGTGCTGTGGCACGTAGCCTATGCGCCGTTGCTCGGCGGGGACGTGGGTGCGTCCGTCGTCGAGGACGCGTCCGCCGACGGTGACGGTTCCGCCTGTCGCACGGTGGAATCCAGCGATGGTCCGCAGCAGTGTGGATTTGCCGCACCCGGACGGGCCGAGCACGCAGGCCAGTGCGCCGTCGTCGACGGCAAGGTCGACTCCGTGCAGGACCTCGTGCCTGCCGTGCGCGGCGGTCAGGTTGGTGATCTTCACACCGGTCATCGGGGACTCTCCTGTACCGGTCGTAGGGTTCGTGCGGCCACCATCATCACGGCCGGGATCGACAGGGCGGTCATCACCGCCGCGTACGGTGCGGCCGCGCCCCACGCCAATCCGGTGGTGTAGACCCAGAATTGGGTGGCGAGGGTCTGGGTTCCGGTGGGCCGTAACAGGAGTGTGGCGGTCAATTCGGTGGAGGCGGTGAGCGCCACCATGGCGAACGCGGCCCCGAGACCGGGGACGATCAGCGGCAGGGTGACTCGTCCCAGTACACCCCACCAGCGGGTGCCCAGGGATCGGGCCACTTCCTCCACGCCGGGCGGTACCTGGGCCAGCGAGGCCCGCACCGCGGTGAGCGCGAGCGGGAAGAACAGCACCACATACCCTGCGACGAGCATCGGCGGCTGCTGATACAGCGGCTGGGCGTAGCGGATGCCAAAGTAGACCACCGCGAGCGCGACGGCGATGCCGGGCAGGGCGCGGGTCAGGTAGGCGACCCGTTCGATGCAGCGGGCGAGCCGGTTGTCGCGTCTCCAGGCGTACAGCGCCACCGGGATCGCCGCCAGCGTCGCGGTCGTGGCGGCCGCGAGCGCGTACCCGACGGTGGCGATCGTCTGCGCCCAGATCGACGCCGAGGGCAGCGTGCTGGAGTTGCCCTGCACCAGCCAATATCCGAGCGCGTACATCGGAACCCCCAGCGTCACAGCGACAATCGCGGTGAGCACTGCCAGGGCGGGTATGCGGGCGTGACCCAGCGCGACCGGTGCGCAGCGGCGGCCGGTCGCATTGTCCGCGACGATGCGGCCGCGTCTGCCGACGCGGGATTCGGCGGTCACCACCAGCACTGCGAGCGCGATGAGGACCAGGCTGAGCATGCTCGCGGAGGCGGTGTCGAAAGCCGTGGCGTACTGGGTATAGATGGCGGTGGCGAAGGTGGTGAACCGGACCATCGCGAATGCGCCGTATTCGCCGAGCAGATACAGCGCCACCAGCAGCGCGCCACCGGCCAACGCGGGTCGGGCCAGCGGCACGGTCACCCGCCACAGCGTGGCGAGCGGCCCATGGCCGAGGCTGCGCGCGATCTCCTCGGCGGTGCCGTCCCCGCGCCGCAGCACGGCGGTCACCGGCAGGAAAACCAAAGGGTAGAGCGCGGATTCGACCAGCACCGCACCCCAGAAACCGTGCACCGACGGGAACAGCGACACCCAGCAGTAGCCGTGCACGAACTCCGGCACCGCCAGCGGCATCGTCAAAATGACTGTCCACCAGCGTTTTCCGGGCAGGTCGGTGCGTGAGACCAGCCACGCCGCACCGAACCCGACCACCGTGGTGATGGTGGTGACGGTGACGGTGAGCGCGAGAGTGTGCCACAGCAGGGTGGCCATGAGCGGCCGGCCCAGCAGCCGGTGCGCGGCGGGCCATCCGGAGTGATACGCCTGCAGGGCCACGAACAGCAGCGGGCAGGTGACGATCAGGCTGATCAGCCCGGCGAGCAAGCCGAGCCCGGGCAGCGGGCCGCCCGCCCATCCCCGGAATCGGGATGGGCGGGCGCGCTCGACTGCTTCGATGCTCACGACAGCAGGCCGACGCTCTGCATCAGCTGGACGGCCTGGCTGCCGTCACCGAGTTCGCCGGCGGAGGCGATCGGGCCGGAATCGGCGAGCGAGCGGGTCAGCCGGGTGTCGCTGACGCCCGCCAGCAGCGGGTACTCGTAGCTCTCGGAGGTGGCGATGATCTGCTGGGCGGGCTGGCTCACCAGGTAGGCCAGCCACTTCTGGGCCGCGGCCTGATGCTTGCCCGAGGCCAGCACCGCCGCGCCGGAGACGTCGACCAGCGCGCCCGGGTCGCCTTGGACGAAGTAGGACAGTGCGCTGTGGATGTTGCCCGCGCCCTTCTCCTCCTGCATCCGGTACCAGTAGTAGTGGTCGATCACGCCGCCGTCGACCTCACCGCGATCCACGGCCGCGATCAGATCCTCATTGCTGCCGTAGACCTTGCCATTGTCCTTGAGGGCCTGCAGCCACGCCTTGGTGGCGTCCACACCGGACTGCGCGATCATGCGCGACACGATCGGCGCGAAATCGGTTTCACTGGGCGCGATCCCGAGCCGGCCCTTCCACGCCGTGGTGGCCAGGTCCTTCACCGCGGCCGGAGCCTGCGCGGCCTGCAGCTTGCCGGTGTTGTAGACGAATGCGGCCGAGCGTGCGGACACGCCGACCCAGTCGCCCTTGGTCGAGCTGACCGTCGCCGGGACCGCGGCCAGGGTCGGTCCGTCGACCTTGGCCAGTTTGTCCTTGCCCTCCAGCAGATTCAGCGCGGGCGGGTTCTCGGCGAAGTACGCGTCGGCGGGCGAGGCGTCGCCCTCCTCGAGGATCTGATTGGCCAGCTCCGCCTCATCACCGGAGCGGACGTTGACCGTGACGCCGGTGCGCTGCTGGAAGTCCTTCACCAGCGCCTGCACGGTCTGCTCGTGCTGGCCGCTGTAGAGGGTGAACGAATTCCCGTCGTCCTTGGACGAATTGCCGCTACATCCCGCCAGCAGCAGGGCAGCCGCCGATACCGACGCGATCGCGACGATCGACTTCTTCATGAAAACCTCCGAAAACTGATGACGTTCGACTGTGAATCGAGGTGGTGTGCCGTTCAGGCGAACAGCGGGGCGCCGATCCAGTCGCCCTCGCCGCGGGCGCCCGGCGGGATCGCGAAGATGCCCGTGGCGGTGTGGCTGATGAACTGGCTCATCGCGTCGGTGAACGCGGGTTTCCGGTTCACCGGGATGAAGCTGGTGCGTGGATCCTTCTGGTAGGTAAGGAACAGCAGCCCGGCGTCGTAGGCCAGGGTCAGCCGCCACGGTGGCCACCGTTCGGTGAACGGTGCGGTGCCGTTGTTGTCGAAAACGCGCGACGCAGCATCACCGCGCCGTTGTTGTTCACCCGCGCGGCCAGCAGCACGTCGATGTCCACGCCAGCGCGCACCCCGCGATGCGCGCCCGACCTGTGAATCCATATTTGGTCATTTGACCTGCTCATTCCTCATCAACCATGCAGCCTCAATCACCGCACGGCGGAGGGTAGCATTACCTAACAATCCATGGATAGTGTTACCTAACACACGGCCCATCAGCTGCTTGCGTCTTGATCCGATCGAGACACCCGATCTCTGTTACGCCGTCGCCACGCCGACGCGTGAAGACTCTCGGCCGCCGAGAAGCGCCCACTGCGAGCACGGGCGCACCTTCGTCCGGAATTCTTCTATGCGCGTAGTGGCAGGGAGACGCTGAATCGTGCTCCGCCGAGCGATGATTCGCCGACCTGGACGCTACCGTGGTGTGCGGCAACGATTTCGGTGACGATGGCGAGTCCGAGCCCGGTGCCGCCGCTGCTGCGTGCGCGGTCGTCTTCGAGGCGGACGAACCGGTCGAATATTCGGGAACGATCCGCTGGGGGCATTCCCGGCCCGTCGTCGATGATCAGATCTGCTGTGTCATCAGTTGCCGAGATCGTGAGGGTGACAGTCGATCGGGCATGGGTGACAGCGTTATCGATCAGGTTGCGGACGGCGCGGGTGAGCGCTTGCGGATCGCCGGACAGGCTGCAGCCGTGTCGTGACCGGCGACCGACGCGGTGACCGAACTGTCCGTCGGCGGGCACTCCGACCTGCGCCGAGCGCACCCGCAGACCCCACCGGGACGGGGCGTACACGATGTCGAGGAGGGGCATGCCTGGCATTCTCGACCACGCCGGGTCGGATCTCGGGCGCGGTCTCAGCGTGTTCTCAGTGCCGCTTTGTCACCGTGGCGCGGTGCTATCGAACTCTCCGGGTCCGAACGAGGCGGTGCCGTGCAGCACCTGATCCTCACCTACGGTCTCACCGCGATCCTGCTGCTCATGGCCGCCGAATCGGCATGCATCCCCATCCCGTCCGAAATCACCATGTTGTTGGGCGGAGCCTTGGCGGCGGGTGCGGTCAGCGGCCCGCACCCCAATCTGATCGCCGTGATCGCCGCCGGCACCGCCGGCAATGTGCTCGGCAGCTACCTGGCCTGGCTGGCAGGCCGCTACGGCGGCCGCCCTCTGCTGCACCGCTGGGGCCGCTACATCTTCCTGCGCGCCGACGACATCGACCGAGCCCAGGACTGGTTCGTCCGCCGCGGTGCGTCCTCGGTGTTCTGGGCCCGCCTGCTGCCCGGTATCCGCACCTTCATCTCATTGCCCGCAGGCATCGCCGGTATGCCTGCCGTCCGGTTCGGTCTCTACACCCTCGCGGGCTGTCTGCCGTGGACTGCGGTTCTGGCGGTAGCCGGTTACGGAGTCGGAGCCAACTGGCATCACCTCGAGGACACCCTGCGCGGCCCCAGCTACGTCGTCGCGGGTCTGGTGGCGTTGGCGATCGCCGTCGCGGTCGTCGTGGTCGTGCGGCGACGCCATCGAGTCGCCGCCGCTGCAGATGAGCCGTGACGTGGCGAAACGGCAAGCCGCCGCTTCTCAGCGTCGTCACAGTCATTGATCACTACGGTTCCCGCCGTGACGGAGATGACGAATTCCAGGGTTGATTCGCCCGGGCGCTTGCTGAGCAAGGTGCCCGAGGTCACGGTGTGGTTCTGGATCATCAAGATCCTGTGCACCACGGTGGGTGAGAGTTTCGCCGATTGGATCAACAGTTCGCTCGGGGTGGGCTTGACCCTCACGGCGCTGCTGTTCACGGTCGTACTCGTCGCCGTGTTGGCCTGGCAGTTGCGGCTGGACCGATACGTGCCGTTCGTGTACTGGCTGACGGTGGTCGTGCTCAGTGTGACCGGCACCCTCTACACCGACATCCTCACCGACAATCTGAATGTGCCACTCGCGGCGAGCACCAGCGTCTTCGCCGCGGCGCTGGCCCTGGTCTTCGGGATCTGGTTCGCCCGCGAGCGGACCCTGTCCATCCACAGCATCGTCACCCTGCCCCGCGAATTGTTCTACTGGCTGGCGGTTCTGGTCACCTTCGCCCTCGGCACGGCGGCCGGAGACTGGACGCTGCAGCTGACCGGATGGGTGCCGGGCGTCTCGGTGCTGCTGCCCGCCGGGCTGATCGCCGCGATCACGCTCGGATGGCGGCTGGGAGCCAATGCGGTGCTGTCCTTCTGGCTCGCCTACATCCTCACCCGTCCGCTGGGGGCCAACCTCGGCGACTGGTTCGCCTCGGCGCGTGCCGACCACGGCCTCGGCTTGGGCACCGCGGCCACCAGCGTTGTGTTCCTCGCCGCCATCCTGGCCACTGTCGTCCACCTCACCCGCACCCGCGCAGACGTTATCGACAACCAAACAAACACCGCGACAACGGTTCCCGTCGCGAACCCGGCACGTGAGCGGCTCCTGCTCGGTTACTACGCGGTCATCGCGGTGCTGGCCGGAGCGCTGCTGGTATGGGCCGCCGGGCAACCGCACTCCAGCGCGGCCGGAGACGACGAGAACACGGGCGGTCCGTCCACCACGGCGGTGGCGTCCGGCTCGGTGACCGCGCATTTCCCCAAAGCCGATATCACGAACTACCGCACCATCACCCAGGACACCCTCGCCAAAGTCCAAGCCGGACAACAAGCCGACGCGAAGACGCGGATCAAGGACCTCGAAACCGCGTGGGACAAGGACCAGGACACCCTGCAGCCGATGGACAAATCCGCCTGGAACACCCTCGACCACCAGATCGACACCGTGCTGCACGCGATACGCTCCGCCAAGCCGGACCCCGCGACCGAGTCCCAAGCCCTGACCACGCTGCTCACCTCGCTCGGGTGAGTCCGTCATGGCCATCACCTATCTGGAATCCATCGTCGTCGGGGCACTGCAAGGGGTGAGCGAGCTCTTCCCGGTGTCCAGCCTCGGGCACAGCATCTTGCTGCCCGCCTGGATCGGCGGGCAATGGGGCCGCGACCTCGACATGTCCGCCACTGATTCGCCGTACCTGGCGCATTCTTCGCGATCCTGATCTTGATCCCCGCCACCGGTAACCGCTGGCTGGGCTGGAACCCGATCCTGTGCTTCTGGACCGCCTACGTCATCACCCGCCCCTCGGCGCCTCGATCGCCGACTGGCTGGCCAAACCCGCCCACGACAGCGGCCTCGGCCTCGGCGATGCCCCCGTTGTAGCCATCCTCGGCGTACTGATCCTCGCCCTCGTCATCTACCTCGCCATCACCAAATCCGATGTCCAACAACCCCTCCGACCCGGTACCTCGGACCACGAAGACCTTGCGGAGCGCCAGTCTCGTACCCCCGCGCATATGCCTCACGACCGCGCGGATCGCAGCATCTGACGGCCTCGTTCCCGAGACTGCGCTGGGCACCGAGCCGAGCTGTTACCTCGTCAATGGCTTGAAGCCGGAATCTGCTTCGTGTGAAGGCATTCGTGCCATCGCGTCGGGTCGTCCACACCGGTACCGCGTTCCCGCTAGCGTGCAGGACGCATGCTGATCCGTCGAAGGCCGAACGGAAGTCGTCTCAGAACGGTCGGTGGTTATCTCGGGGAGGGCATCCATGACCCCGGATCGGCCAGCAGCTCGGGTACCGGTCCTGCTGCCAGGAGCGCTCCTTCGTGGATGACGATGCCTGCCGTGCAGTGACGGGTGAGCAGGTCGAGGTCGTGGCCGATGACGATGACCGCGATGTCGTCGCGGGCAGCCGTTGCGCCGAGCAGCGTCATGATGGCATCGGCGGTCGCGGGGTCCAGTGCGGAGGTGGCCTCGTCGCAGATCAGCACATCCGGGTCGAAAGCCAGTGCGCGAGCGATGGATACGCGTTGGCGCTGGCCGCCGGACAGCTCGTGGGGCCGCCGGTCGGCGAATTCCGGTCGCAGGTCGACTGCTTCGAGGGCGGTTCGGATGGCGGCGGCGCGGGTCGCGTGGTCTTGGATGCCGCGCCGCACCAGCGGGCGGTCGAGGATCTGGCCGACGGTGCGTTGCGGATTCAAGGCCGACAACGGGTTCTGCGGCACCAGCTGGACCCGGGTACG
Organism: Nocardia sp. NPDC004123; assembly: GCF_053603795.1. Classification (NCBI taxonomy): domain Bacteria; kingdom Bacillati; phylum Actinomycetota; class Actinomycetes; order Mycobacteriales; family Nocardiaceae; genus Nocardia; species Nocardia sp. NPDC004123. The sequence goes on along the minus strand of NZ_JBSGGG010000037.1, from coordinate 43,675 downwards.
GGTTCGCTTGTCGCGGCGATGCCCGGCCACCGGGATCTCGTGGTCGCGCAGAAGCAGCTGTCCGGTCGCAGCGGGCTCGAGGCCCGACAGGATGCGTGCGAGGGTGGTTTTGCCCGCACCGGATTCGCCGAATATGGCTGTCACGTCACCGAACGGGGCGTCGATAGCGACATCCTTCAGTACGGTTCGCCCGGCCCGCCGCAGCCCTATTCCCGTTGCGGTGAAACAACTTCGGCCGACATCGGCTTTTCGAGTGGCCCCGGCCGCCTTCGATACCGCGCGGGGATGAGCGCCCAGGTGTATCCGCTGGTCGGCCAGAGCGTCGAGGGTGGCGTGGTCATGACCGGAGACGAGTACTGTCCTTCCGTCGTCACGGGCGAGTTCGTGCAGCAGGCCGGCCACGATGCGGCGAGCGTGGACGTCCAGGCCGGCGAACGGCTCGTCGACGATCAGGATCGGTGTGCCACGCAACAGGGCTCGGACGAGAGCGACCCGCCGCTGCTGGCCGCCGGACAGCTCGCCGCGCCGGCGCCGCAGCAGTGCCTGGGGCAGCCCGACCTGTGACAGAGCCTGCTCGATGGAATCGGGATCGGTTGTCGCTTCGGCCAGTATGGTGTGCACCCGCATCGCCGGGTTGAGCGCCGAACCCGGATCCTGGCCGACGAAACTCACCTCGGCGCGGCGGAAGCGGCGCAGGGATCCGGGGTCGAGCCGCAGCACCTCCTGGCCCGCAACATGAATGGATCCGGCGGTGTGGCGCGTCGTGGCAGGCAGTGCACCGAGCAGCGCCCGCATGAGCGTTGTCTTGCCGGATCCGGATCCGCCGGTGAGACCGGTGACGGTCCCGGCGTGCAGGGTCATCGATACGGCGTGCAGGATCGGCAGACGGTTTCGTCGATCGAGCAGCGTCAGTTCCTCGACGTTGACGGATGGGTGGCTCATCGAGACGGCTCCTGGGTGCCGATGGTGTGGATGGCGACGGCCACACTGACCGAGAGCACCGCGATGGCGGTCGCGGGCGCGACGACGGCCCACGGGTTGAGCATGATGCCGGAGCTGTTGTCGCGCACCATGATCGCCCAGTTGGAGTCGCCCAGCGTCGCGGGCAGTTGGAGGAATGCGGCGGTACTGACCAGGTAGATCGCCTCGACGAAGCGCAGCCCCAGCTGCGTCAGAATGGTGGGGCGCAGATTCGGCAGCACCTCCCGGCCCAGCAGATACGGCAACGATTCCCCGCTGGCCACCGCCACCTCCACGTACCCGCTCGCGGCGATCGACGCCGCCGCAGCAGCGAAAACCCTTGCCGAATACGGGGTTCCGATCGCGACCGCGACAACGACAAGACCCAGGGTTCCGGAGTCCGGACACGACAGCATCACCAGCAGGATCGCCAGAATCGGCGGCACGAGCATCGAGACATCGGTGATCCGTTCCAGGAGGATCCCCAATCGCGGGCGCAGGGCGGCGGTCACGCCGAGCACGGCCGCGCACGCGGTCACCGCCACCGCGATCACCGCCGCGACCGCCAGCAATCCCCATCCTCCCGAGCACAGGTGGGCGAGGACGTCCTGCCCGAGATGATCCGTGCCCAGCAAGGAAGCCCGCGAAGGGCGCGCGAAGGGAATGCCCACGCCGTCGGTCCGTCGCCCCGGGGCCATCACCGCTGCGCCGACGAGCACGACGACGAGGGCCGCGGCCGGAGCCACGGCCAGCACAACGCGGCGACGCTGGGCGTCGGCGGGCGCCGTCATCGCTGTCCCCGCAGGGACCAGTCGCGGACCAGATCGGCCAGGATCAACACGGCCGTGATCGCCGTCCCGGTCAACGCCACGACGGCCGCCGCCACCGCGCTGTCGCGATCGCTCATCGACCCCGCCAGCACCGATCCGATCCCGGGGTAGTTGAAGACCGCCTCCACCACCACGGCGCCGCCGAGCAGCATGCCGACCGACGTGGCCAGCGATGCCGCGACGGTAGGTGCGGCGACCGGCAGCACATGCCGGGCCAAGATGCGGCGATCGGTGTATCCGTCGAGTCGTGCGGCGTCGACGTGCGGCAGGCGCGCGGCTTCCTCGAGCGCGGCACGGGTGACGCGAATGTTCCACGCCGACTGTGGAATCGCCAAGGCGAGTACCGGCAGCACCAGCGAGGCGGCATCGGCGGGCGCGCCCGCGGGATCGGTGACGGTCACCGCGGGCAGCCAGCGCAGCCCCAGCGCGAAAATCGAGACCAGCATGATCGCGACCACGAACTCCGGGACTGCGACGGCGGCAGTGGTGCCCGGCCCGAGCAGCCGGGCGGGTCCGCGCGGGTGCAGGAACCACCATGCGCCGATCACGATGGCGGCGATCGCGGTGAGTACCAGCGCCGATCCCGCCAGGAGCAGGGTGTTGGGGTACTTCGCCGCGAGCATGTTGTCGATCGACGCGCCTCGCAGGCTGGTTCCTAGGTCACCGTGCAGCAATCCGGTCAGCCAGGACCAGAATCGCACGGGCAGTGGACGATCGAGTCCCATCGCGGATTCGTAGGCCGACACCTGCGCCGGGCCGGCGTCACGGCCCAGGACCGCGGCGGCGCTTGCGCCCGGCAGTAGTGCCACCGCCGCATAAACAAGTATCAGTACGCAGAACAGACCGGCTGTCCGCAAGGCGAGCATTCGCGCCCAGCGGGCCCCGGCACCCGTGAACCCCGTCCGGGACATGGGAATTCGTCGGATCGAGCCGGGCTTCCTCACCGAGTCAGCCACGCCCGTTCGAGTTGCATTCGCCCGTATCCGGCGAGAGTCGGCAGGTCCCGAACCTTCGCCGACGCCACATCGACGCCGTCGGCGATGCCCCAGACCAGATAGCCGCCCCGGTCGTACTGGATGCGCTGGATATCGTGGCTGGCCGTGCGGTAGCTCGCGTCGTCGGTGGCCGACAGCGCGCGCAGGTAGGCCGCGTCAAGCTCCGGATCGTGGGTTCCGGCCTCGTTCCATTTGGTGGTCGAGATCATGGTCTTGCTGGCGAAGAAGATCACCGAATCGTTGGTGCCCCAGTTCGCGGTGTACAGCGGTGCCCTCAACCAGGTTTCGTCGTAGAAGACGTTCGCGTCCTGGACTACGACGTCGATCTTCACTCCGGCCTCGGCGACCTGGGTCGCGAACAATCGTGCCGTATCCACCTCGCCGACCGCTTCGTCCTTGGTGACCAGCGGGTAGGTACGGCCGGTATCGAATCCGGCCTCGGCCAGCAGCGCCTTGGCCCGCGCGATGTCACGGCCACGCTTGGGCAGCGCGGTGTCGTAGGTCGGGTCTGCGGTGCCGAGTACGTCGTTGGCGGGTGTGCCGTATCCGGAGGTGATCTGTTTGACCATGGCGTCGCGATCCACCGCCAGCCGCAACGCTGTCCGGACCCGGGCGTCGGCGAACGGCCCGTCGGCGGTGCGCATCACGATCGGGATGACGACGTCGTTGGCCCGCCTCACCACCGCTAGATCGCTCCGCCCTGCGGCGGTCCGGCCCGCGACCGCGCCCACATTGGAGGCGAGGTCGATCTGCCCGGCCAGGATGGCGTTGGAAAGCGCCGTGGCGCTTTCGAATCGGCGGATCTCGATGGCATCCAGTTTCGGCGCACCGCCGTGCCAGGCGTCATTGCGGACCAGACGGGCGTTGCCGTCGTGGTAGGACTCCAACCGGAACGGCCCGGTGCCGACGGGAGCAGTGAAATCGGTGGCGCCGTCCCTGACGACGAAGGTCATCAGACGCAACAACATCGGGAGATCCCGATTGGGGGCGGCGGTTGTGATGATGACCGAATCCGGCCCGTCACCCGCTATGGAATCGGGCGAAGCAACCGGAACCTTTGTCGCCCCGGCGATTTCGTGAAGACGGCGCAGTGACCACACCACATCCCAGGATCGGACCGGCGTTCCGTCGTGAAATGTCGCGCCCGGCGCGATGGTGAACCGCCAGCTGCGCGGATCATCGAGCTGTTTCCACGCCGAGGCCAAGCGCGGTGCGACATTCGGGTTGGCCGCGGGCACCGTCAACGGGTCGAACACCAGAGAAGCGATCAGGAAGTCGCTGTCGTTGCTCAGCGTCCTGTGCGGATCGCGTTCGATCTTCGATGCCTTCCCGAGCGCGCCGACCCGCAGGGTTCCGCCGCTTCCCGGAACGCCGTCCGATCGGTCGGAGGATCGACACGCTGTGGCCGCGAGGATCCCAGCCGCGCCGAGTCCGGTGACCGCGATGAACTGCCGACGAGAGAACTGCACGAACACACCTTCGGCTCGAGACGGTCAAAGTTTGGAATGCCTAACCTAACGTATGATCCTCGCGTCGACAATGACGTACGGGCACGTAGACCGCGTGCGTCCTCGTCGACTGCCGTGGATGCCAACCTCGGAATCGAAATTAGGGCAACCTAATTTCCGGTTAGGTTGAGGCAGGCTCGCGGCGACCGAACCACGATGAGGGGTGGTTCGGTCGCCGCGACGCGCCAGCAGTACCGCACCCGCCCCGCCGAGCGCCACCGCCGAGCCCACCTCGACCAGCGAGCCCAGCGCCCGGCCGGCCCGAACCGAGCCGGACACAATGGTTGTCGCGGCCGAGGTGCTGCGCGCGGTGCGGTCGGCATACGATCCTGCGCCTAGACTGGACGCGGTCGACGAGGTGCTCTGGGCTGCTCGCGCTGGTCGGCGTTGGTCGGGGGCAGCACCTATCGAGCAGGTGCCGTCGCGGACGTCGTGCTGACGCGGCTGCGCGGCCTCGCCGACCCGGTGCGTGCGGTTGGGGACGGACAACCCAACGACAGGTAGTGACAGCACCAGGGTTTCGCATGAGCTGCATTTCCTCCATGCGCGCATCCAGCCCGCTGGCTGATGGTGAGCCCGAGGCTCGGAGCAGCCTGCGAATTTCAAGCAATGCATCGGTCGACTCGACATGCTTGGCATCCAAATGGGGCTGCTGCACGGGTCGATGACAATCGAGATGGCTTGCTGTGAGGCAGGCTCGAGAGGATGTCGCAGTGCCCAAGCCCGTATCCGGTTGCTCGAGCAGGAGAACGGGGTCCTGCGGCGCGCGGCCGCCTGTCCGTCCCAGGCACAGATACCGGGAAATGGCTCTGCCCGCTCGTGAAAGAGCTTGCCGCCGAAGGGATCCCCGTAGCGCTGACGTGCCGGGTGCTGCAGCTCGCGCGCCAGCCCTACTACCGGTGGCTGGCCGATCCGGTGACCGCTGGCGAGGTCGCCGAGGCGTATGGGGCCAACACCATTGAGCCGTCCGGACCGGTCATCGACGCGCTTGTGGGTGGTGTGCCGTCGATGACGGTTCGGTTCACCCCTGGGACAAGGCGAAGGCCAGCATTGCGGTGGAGGTGAAGTCGGTCGAGGGTTCCACGGTCTGCCAGGCGCCCACGTCGTCGAGGAAGCGGGCCTTGCCCCCGTCGAAGTCGGTCCAGGCCGTACCGGGATTCGAGGAGCAGCGCTTCATCGTCGGGAAAGTATTGAGTTCGTCGAGTTTTTCTGCGGCGTTCGGCCCGTTGACCACAGCGCCTCGCAGGATCGCGCCCGTGCCGTCGAGGCTGCCGCCGAGGTTGGCCACTTGGTGTTCCGGGCAGTGCGGGTAGACCTCGCCTGCGCCGATCATGAAGGTGCTGCCCCAGGAGTTGGCGCCCAGTGCCCAGCCACGCTGTTGCGCGCCGAACCCGTCGTAGCGGTGGTCGCCGGTGACCTTCCCATACAACTGTGCGGTGGCGACCAGGCCGAAAGTGTGTGGTACCGAGTCGAAGTCGGTGTAGACCGCACCTGCCGCGAAGGGGTCCTCGGCGGCCCGGCGCACCCCGTCGTCCAACTGCCGGCGCAGGTCAGCTTGTAGTTCTGCGCCGTTCTCGCTGTCCGCCTTCACGATAGTGAGCAGGTCCGCGTGGGCGAGTGCGCTGACGTCGGCGACGCCGAGGGTGCCCTTGGTGTCGGAGTCGATGTACTGCTTCGCCCAGTGGATGCCCTGGTGCTGCCAGTCGCCGGCTCGCGGGTCGCCCAATGCCTTGGCGGCCAAACTCATTTCGGTGGCCCCGAACTCCATGTCGTCCTGCCAGGAGTCCTCGGGGTAGAAGGTGTGGGGGAACGCAGTGATCAGTTCGCCCTCGGGCGAGGTGTCGGCCCGGGTGTAGACGGCGGCGGCCTTGTCCAGCCAGGACTTGGCAGCGGCCCGATCGCTGTTGGCGCTGTGCTGCGCCGCGAGCGCGAAGACCGCTGCCATCCGGCCGGCCAGGTTGGGACTGATCGGCGCGCCGGGCTCGTTGGCCCGGAAGACCGGCCGGTTCTTGATCAGGTAGTCCGGGTCACCCGGTTGCACGTCCAGTTCGTCATCGGTCTCGGGCAGCCGCCACACATCGTGGTCGGTGCGGATCTGGTCGTTGCCGGCACCGATACCGACTTGGGCGTAGAGAGTGCCACTCTTGCCGTCCCACATCTTGTCCAGCCAGGTCAATCCTTGCTCGACCTCCTCGGCCAGGCCCGCGGTGTGCGGAGCGGCACGTAGCGCCAGCAGCAGATCGGCGGTGCTGTAGGCGGCGGTGTGGGTGAACTTGAGGAAGTCACCAGCGTCGGACCAGCCGCCCGAGACATCGACTGGACCACCCACCGGGGTCAGCTTCGCGTCGAGCAGTTCGGTGCCGTCCTCGTTGTACCGCGGGGTGGCGTAGACCGTTGCGTGGCGGTCGGCCAGATGTGAGGGCTTGCGATGCAGGACATTGGGCACGACATCCGCACCGTCGCGCTGAGTTTGGAAGAAGCGCACGTTGTTCTCCACGAGCGGGGTGAGCAAGTCCTTGGCGGGCGCAATGCGGAACTGTGGGGAGCGCCCGGAGGCCGTGCCGGTGAGCTCGAGTCGGTAGCGTCCCGGGGTGTCGACAGCCGACAGGTCCACGGTGTGGACGGCCGGATACCTGCTGTTCCAGGTGCCGGTGCGCTCGCCGACCTGGCCGATGGCCACGATGGTGCCCCGGTCGTCCACCAACCGGTAACCGGCTCGGCTCAGTTCGGTTTCCGAACCCATGACGAACACCTGTTTTGCCTGCCCGACGATGTAGCCGACCTGATCGACCCGGATCGCGGGCGGGCCGGCTCGAGTCGCCGCATCGGTGGGCAGGGCGCATGCTGCGAGCGCGAGGGTGACGACGAGCGCGGTGGCATGCAAGCTCCACGCGACGCGAAGTGAAAGGGCGGACATGGGGCACCACCCTGCCCGGTGCTCCATGAGATTTAGATGAGGGGCCCTGGACGAGGGCAGCACTGCTGGAGACGACCATTCGCAACTACGCACCCTACTGGCGAATCGTCGAAACGGCCTGGGCCGACCGTCCCCTTCCCGACGACAAGCGAGGTCGATCAGCTTGTCCACGAACACCGACAGCCGCCCTACAGGTCAGCGCACACTGGATCCGGCACACCACACTCACCCATTGGCGTCACCTCGTTCCTGATCTCCGTCGATCTAGTAGAGGTCAGCGCCGCAACGACATTCACCATCGCGGACACCGCACTCACAGAGACCCCGACTGTCGATCGCGGCAACTCCTGAATGGACATGTGCCGGCCGGCATTCTCGGCAGCAGCCGGGCACCGCCGGTCTGCCAGGCCACGACATCGCTCGCACCGCCCTTCTGGGTCGCCGCGCCCGCACGGTTGGGAATGTCCAGATCTGGGATATCGAGCATCAGCAGCTCTGCGGCGCGGGACTCACTGCGGCCCGCTCGGCGGCGCTGGTGATGTTGCGGACCATGCCGCCGAAGATCGCGGCGTGGAACGGGGCGATGGCGTGCCAATAGAGGTGTCCTGCCAGACCGTGTGGGTCGAACAGGGCACGCTGGCGGTAGCGTGCTCCGCCGTCTGCGAGTGGGGTGACGGTCAGTTCCAGCCAGGCTCGCCCGGGAACCCGCATCTCCGCGCGCAACAGGATGCGCTGGTCACGTTCGAGTCGTTCGACTCGCCACCAGTCCAGGGCTTCGCCCTCCCGCAGTCGGTTCGGATGTCGGCGTCCCCGGCGTAGGCCGGCACCGCCGAGTAGGCGGTCGAGCCACCCACGCAGCGCCCAGGCCAGCGGAAAGGAATACCAGCCATTGGTGCCGCCGATCGACTCCAGCACCGACCAGAGGGTCGTTGGATCTGCGCTGGTATTCCGTTCTCGCACATCGGAATACGCCGAACCACCGGACCAGTCCGGATCGGTGGGCAGCGGATCCGACGGGGCGTCGGACGGACTGGCATCCGACCATCGGGTCGGGACGTCCAAGGTCCTGACGCGCTGCAAGGCCAAGCCCACTGCGCGCCGATACGGGGTGAGCCCGCACCGTGGGTCGGGAATGTATTGGGCGACACGGTGTTCAGCGCACACCACATCGTTGGCCAGCGACTCCATCAGCGGTACCGCGATCGCGCGGGGCACCGGGGTCACCAGGTTCACCCACTGTGCCGACAACCACGGCGTGAGCACGGGGACCGGCACGATCAGGCGGTCTGGCAACTCGGCGACCTCGGCGTACCCGCGCATCATGCCCAGATAGGTGAGCACGTCGGGCCCGCCGATGTCGAAGGCTTCGTTGACCGTGTCGGGTAGTCCGGCGGCACCGGTCAAGTAATAGACGACGTCGCGCACCGCGATGGGCTGGATGCGGTTGCGCACCCACCGCGGCGTCACCATCACCGGCAGCCGTTCGGTGAGATAGCGCAGCATCTCGAAACTGGCCGAGCCCGAACCGATGATGACCGCGGCCCGCAACACCGCGGTCGGTGTTGCCGAGCGCAACAGGATCTCGCCAACCTCGGCGCGCGAGGCCAGATGACGCGACAGCGCCTGCCCGGAGGGAGTGATCCCGCCCAGGTACACGACCCGGGCCAGTCCGGCACGATCGGCTTCGGCGGCGACCACCCCCGCGGCGTCGCGATCGATACGCGCGAAATCGGCGCGGGTCAGCGAATGGACCAGGTAGTAGAGCACCTCTCGACCCACCAGCGCGGCCCGCACGTCCTCGGCGCGGGTGACGTCACCACGCAGCACACTCACGCGGTCGCGCCAGGCCGCATCGTCGAGTTTGCCCGGGTCCCGGGCCAGCACCCGGACCGAATGACCGGCTGCCAGCAACTCCGGCACCAACCGGCCACCGATGTAACCCGTGGCGCCGAACACCACACACCGCACGTGATCACCTCTTCCGATGACGAACAGGCACAATCGAGACATGTCGCACCGCCCTGTGTCCGCGCCCGAACAGACCGGGCTGTCGGTGCGTGCGGTGGCCGAACGGCTGGGCCTGCCTACCGCGACGCTGCGCAGCTGGAATCGGCGATACGGAATCGGCCCGCGCCAGGACCGGCCCGGACGGCATCGCCTCTACACCGAAACCGATATCGCGACGCTGTCGCGGATGGTCGAGCTCGTTCGCGCGGGATCCACCCCCGCCGGGGCGGCGGCGGCCGCGCAGGGAGCAGTCCTGCCCTTGGGCGACGAGGCGACCCTGTTGTCGGCAGCCTTCGCACTCGAGTCCAGCACGGTGTGCGAGCTGCTGGAGAACCATCTGCGCAGCTTCGGCGTCGTCGACACCTGGGATCGCCTGTGCCGCCCGGTGTTCGCGCAGATCATCGGCCGTCAGCTCGCGGGCGAAGGCTGCGTGGACGTCGAGCATCTGCTGTCGTGGTGCATGGTCGCGGCGCTGCACCGCGCGGTCGCGCCGGTCCTCACCGCGGAGTCCGCGCCACTGGTCCTGGCCTGCACCGGCGGCGAAACCCACTCGCTGCCACTGGAAGTCCTGCGCGCCGGGCTCGCCGAACACGGTGTGGGAGCCCGCATGCTCGGCCCGGACGTGCCGACCACCGCCTTGACCGACACCCTGGGCCGTCTTTCCGCGCCCGCCACCGTCGTGCTGTGGTCTCAGCAGGAAGCCACGGCACTGACCTCCGCGATTCGGGCGTGCGACGGCGCCGGCGCGACGGTGTACGTCGGCGGACCGGGTTGGGACACCCTCATCCTGCCGGGTCCAGCCCGACGCCTGTCCAGCCTCACCGAAGCGCTCGCGCAGCTGCGCGTGCCGGTCGTGGGCTGAGAAGTACCGCCGAGCCGCACGAATCGCGGTGTGCGCGACTCCGGTCCGCTCTCGCGCGCCACAGGGGGTCTCGACATGATCGATGCGTAGACGATGAATCCCGGGCCGGCGCACGGAGACCGTTCGCGACGCTCTCATCGGCGAGATCTGTTGCTGCTCGATCAGAATGGCCGGCCAGCACATCGACTGCCTCCTGCAGTGTGACGAGGGGTTCATCGCGACACCGCCGCGCCCCGAGTTTCGCGGTGGCGCAGGACCATCTGCCACGTGTCCAGGTACCTGGATCGAAACCCTGCCTCGGAGTAGGCGAGATACAGTCGCCACATGCGCCGGAAGACCTCGTCGAAGCCGAGCGCGCCGACCCGGTCGGCGGCCGCGAGGAACCGGGCATCCCAGAGTCGCAGCGTATGGGCGTAATGCTGTCCCAGCGACTGCCGATCGACGATCTCGAGCCGGGTATGCGCCGAAAGCAGATGTGCCAGTAGTTCTTCCGAGGGCAGGAAGCCACCGGGGAAGATGTACTTCTGTATCCAGGTATGGGTCCTGCGGCTCGCCTGCATGCGATCGTGCGGCATGGTGATCACCTGCAGAGCGATGCGGCCCGACGGTGCGAGGGTGCGTTCGAGGGTGGTGAGATAGCCGGGCAGGTAGTCGTAGCCCACGGCCTCGATCATCTCGACCGAGATCACCGCGTCGTAGTGCCCGTCGATGTCGCGGTAGTCGAGCAACTCGATCGACACCCGATCGGCGAGCCCCGCCTCGGCGACCCGTCGGCGTGCCAGTTGCTGTTGCTCCGCCGACAGGGTGATGGACCGGACAGTGGCGCCGCGGCGTGCCGCCCGAATCGCGAGTTCGCCCCAGCCGGTGCCGATTTCGAGCACCGAACTGCCCGGCCCGACCGCGGCGGCGTCCAGGAGCCGGTCGATCTTGCGGGCCTGGGCCCCGGCCAGGTCCGCCCACACCGGTGCGGGTTCGAGCGCCTCGAACAAGGCCGACGAGTAGGTGATGGTCTCGTCGAGGAACAGTGCGAAGAAGTCGTTGGACAGGTCGTAATGATGAGCGGCGTTGCTGCGCGCACCGGCACGGCCGGCACGGGTCCGCTCCGGTCGCCCCGGCAGCACCAGCGACCGCAGCGCTTGCAGCGGCACGGGTACCAGCCGGTCGATCTGCGCGGCCAGGACGGTCAATACCGCGGCCGGGTCGGGCGCGGACCAGTCACCGGCCATGTAGGCCTCGCCGAATCCGATGAGTCCGGTCGCGGCGATCCGGGCCGCGAACGCGTGCGGATCGTGCAATATCAAGCGGGGCGCCTGCGGGTGGTGCGCCGCGCCGCCGAGCAGTCGGCCCTCGGGCAGTTCGACCCGCAGCGCAAGACGCCGCACCGCATGCCCGAACAAGGCCATGACCACCGGACGGCCGACGACGACACGCACACCGCGCGGCACCCTCGGCAGGTCCGGCCACCGGTCACCGACCGGTGCGGCGGAGGCGGGTTGGGCCGGGCATGGCGAGATGGTCACGGCAGTGCCTCCTGGGACCGATGCGGTGTGTGCGGGATGACCGGCAGGCCTCGCGCCCACAGGCGTAGCCCCTGGGCACGGATGCGGGCGGCGATGCGCCAGGTCTCGAGCGGATGCGCGAGCACCGTACGGGTCACCGTGCGCCGGTTCGCGGGCAGGACCCGACCGCGCACGGTGGCCTCGAAGCGGGTTCGGCCGTCGACGTCCTCCAGCGCTATCGTCAGGTGCAGTCGGCTGCCGGGAACCGGTGCGCGCAGCCGGTAGCGTCCGGTCACCGGATTGAACGGCGAGACGTAGAACTGTTTGCCGACAACGACTTGCGGATCGGGTGGTACCAGATAGCGGTGTCGCTCACCGTAGGTGTTGTGCACCTCGGTGATCACGCAGCGCAGCGCGCCCGCGCGGTCGTGGCACCAATACACGGTGAGGGGATTGAAGACGTATCCGAGCATCCGGGCATTGGCGAGCATGAGGATCTGCCCGCCGCGACAATCGATGCCCTGCTCGGCGAGATACCCGATGACGTTGTCGCGCAGGGTGGCAGCGGGATCACCGAGATGATCGCGCGCGTGGAAGCCCATCAGCGCGCGCAGTGGCCGCGGCGGCACGGGAACCTCGTCGAGGTCCACCAGCCAGCTGTAGCTGCGGTAGGCGAATCCGTGCCGGATCGGTTCGCGGCGGTCGTGGCGGATCACGGTGCGCACCAGGCGTGGCCGGGTCATGGCACCTCCTGCGCGGTGGCGATCGACAGCGGCGGGCCCCCGCTCCAGCGCCCGCCGACGCGTTCGGCGGCGCGCAGCCCCGACAATGCGCCGTCCTCATGAAAGCCCCACCCGTGGTATGCGCCAGCGAAAGCGACGGTGTGGTCGCCGATTTCGGACAGACGTCGGCGCGCCGCCACGGCCGACGGGGTGTACTGCGGGTGCTCGTAGGTCATGGTGGCCAGGACGGTGTCGCGTGCGACCCGCTCCTGGTCGCCGAGTGTGACCAGGAATCGGCGGCCGGCGTTCGCCGGTAGGCGTTGCAGCCGGGTCAGGTCATAGCTGACGAGGACACGGTCCGGGGTGGCGGTGCAGTGCGGCAGGCGGTAGTTCCACGAGGCGCGGGCGCCGCTACGGCGCGGCAGCACCGATTCGTCGGTGTGCAGCACGGTGTGGCTGGTCGAATAGGGCAGTGCCGCAAGGACAGCGGTTTCAGCCGGGGTCGGCGCGGCCAGCAACCGCAGGGCCTGGTCGGGATGGGTGGCGATCACCGCGGCGTCGAAGAAGTCCACCGTGTCGGCGTCGTCGCGCACCGCGACCGTCCGCGCGGCGCGGTGGATCTTGCGGACGGGCACACCGGCCCGTACTTCGTGCAGGCCCGCCGCGACGGTGTCGACGTAGGTCGCGGAGCCTCCGGTCACCGTCCTCCAGGTCGGTGACCCGAACACGGTCAGCATGCCGTGGTGATCGAGGAAGGTGAACAGGGAGCGGGCCGGATACCGCAGCGCCAGCTCCGGCGGGCAGGACCAGACCGCGGCCACCAGCGGAACCATGAAATGCGCCGTGAAATAGGCCGAGAAGCCGCCCACTCGAAGGAAATCGCCCAGGGTGAGCAGGTCGTCGCCAAAATCGGCGAGCTCTTCGCGTGCCAGGCGATGGAAACCGATGATTTCGCCGAGCATGCGCAGATAGGGCGCACTGCCCAGAACTCCCGGATTCGGGATCAGTCCACGGGCGCCCTTGCCCCCGGCGTATTCGAGTCCGCAGCCGTCACAGCGGATCGACATCGACATATCCGATTCCTGTGTGCGCACACCCAATTCACCGAACAGTCGAAGCAGAGTGGGGTAGGTGCGATCGTTGTGCACGATGAACCCGGAATCGACCCCGAGCAGCTGCCCGGTGCCATCGGCCCGTGCAGCGATCCGATGGGTGTGCGCATGGCCGCCCAGCCGCGAATCGGCTTCGTAGAGCACCACTTCGCAGTCCTTGGCCAGAACCCACGCCGCGGTGAGGCCGGCCACGCCGCTGCCGATCACCGCGACCCGGCGGCGCCGGCCGCTCAACGCGCGCACAGCGGTCCCATCGAGACGACGACACGGGCGTACTGCCGGTCGGACGGTCGCCGAGCAGGGACGGGCGAGGTGAGCGCCGCGGTGAGCCGTGCGCGCCTGCGATGTCGGGTCGTGGCCATGAGGTCCTCCGCCGCTCGGGCGAACCGAAGAGCTGTCCGGTTCGCAACGTCGACGCTACCATCGAATCGATGCATAATCGATGCATCAGCTGGTTGGATTTCGGCGACCACCGCCGGCGGGCCCTCCCCCGTGCGGCCGCAGAGGAGGCGATCATGGCCCTGCACCTCCCAGCACCGCTCGACGACGCACTCGACCGCACCGTGGTACTCGGTTACGGCCGCACCGGATTCCGGCTGCGTCACCGCTCATGGTCGCCGCTGCCGCCGGACGCGCTGCGCGGCAGGACCGCCGTGGTCACCGGCGCGAGCTCCGGCATCGGCAAGGCCATCGCGGCCGGCTTGACCGGGCTCGGCGCCGTGGTCACCCTGCTGGTCAGGGACGAGTCGCGCGGCGCCGCAGCCGCCGCGCAGATCGCCGCGGTGACGGCGGGCGTCGCGCCCGAGGTCGAACGATGCGACGTCTCCGACCTCGCCGACATCCGGCGGTTCGCGACCGGCTTCGCCCAGCGCACCGAGCGACTGGATGTCCTGGTCCACAACGCCGGCGTGCTACCGGCGGCGCGCGGTGAAAGCCCCCAGGGCCACGAGATCTGCCTGGCCACACACGTTCTGGGTCCATTGCTGATCACCGAGCAGCTCGCACCGGCGATGACGCGCGCGGCGAGCGGACGGGTGATCCTGGTGTCGTCGGGCGGGATGTACACCCAGGCCCTGCCCGACAGCGACTTCGAGTACCGGACGGGCGAATATCACGGCGCGATCGCCTACGCCCGAACCAAGCGCATGCAGGTCGCCCTGACGCCGATATTGTCCGATCATTATGCGACAGCAGGTATCTCGGTGCACTGCATGCATCCGGGATGGGTGGACACCCCCGGAGTGGCCACCGCACTGCCGAGGTTTCGCGCGCTGACGCGGCCGCTGCTGCGCACACCGGCCCAGGGCGCGGACACCGCCGTCTGGCTGGCCGCGACCGATGTCGTCTCCGGACGGTTCTGGCACGACCGGCGCGCCAGACCCGAGCACTATCTGCACCGGACCACCGAATCCGCTGCCGCAGCCGAGCGCGTGTGGCAGTACTGCGCGGCCGCGGCCGGCCTCTCGGCCGCATGAATCCCGGTCACATGCCATTGAATTCGACGATCGGCGCCGGATATCGCGCCGCCGGCACACCCGCCCGCCAGGGCCGGTGGATCTCCGCGCCGGACAGTTGTGCCAGTTCGGGCAGCCAGCGACGCGCATAGTCGCCGTCGGGGTCGAACCGCTCGGCTTGACGCAACGGGTTGAGCACGCGACCCGAGCGGGTGTCGGTGCCCGTTCCGGCCATCCACTGCCAGTTCATCCGATTGTTGGCCACATCGGCGTCGACCAGCCAGCGCTCGAAATGCCGTGCGCCCACGCGCCAATCCACCCGTAGCGTCTTGACCAGGAAACTGGCGGTGATCAGCCGGGCCCGGCCCGACATCCGGCCCTGCGCGGTGAGCTGCCGCATCCCCGCATCGACCATCGGGTACCCGGTCAGGCCGGCGCGCCACGCGGCCACCGCGTGCGCATCGTTGCGCCACGACGGGCCCCCCTCGCGGTAGTCGGCAGTGGCGACCTCGGGACGGTCCGCCAGCACCTGATGGTAGAAGTCGCGCCAGGCCAATTGCCGGACGAAGGCATACCCACCGGGGTCGGAGAGGTCGGCACGGAAGACGATCTCGGCTGCGGACAGGCAACCGAAGTGCAGGTAGGCAGACAGCCCCGAGGTCCCATCGACGGCAGGCACATCCTTGACCTGCGCGTACTCGCGCACCGGACCGGACAGCCAGTGCGCGAGCAGCCTACGGCCGGTCGTCTCCCCGCCCACGGACAGTTCCGGCGACCCGGAGCCGGCACCCAGCGCGGCCGGGTCGGGAATCGCCTCGCTCGCGATCGGCGGCACCGCCACCGCGGCCGGTGCGCCCAGCGGGTGCCGCATCGGTGTGTCCAGCCAGCGCCGAAAGTACGGCGTGAACACCGCGTAGTGGCTCCGGCCGGTGTCGGGCCGCAGTGCGCGAGCATCCACGGCGGTGATCGACGCCGGATGAACACGCAGGGTGCAGCCGATGCGGGACAGCCGGTCGCGCAGGGCGGCCTCCCGCCGGGCGCTGTAGCCGGTGACGTCCGCGGCGACGTGCACGCTGCGCGCGTTCGATTCCGCCGCGACAGCCGCGACCTCCTCGACGGCATGGCCGCGCCGCACCACCAATCGCCCGCCGCGCGCACGGAGCTCGGCGTCGAGCTCAGTGAGCGCGGCGGTGAGGAAGCACATCCGATTGGGCGCGTCGGACACCTGGGCGAGCAGATCGACGTCGAGAACGAACAGCGGCACCACTCTCTCCCCCGCACGGCATGCCGCATCCAGCGCGGGATTGTCGTGCACACGCAGGTCTCGGGTGAACAGCGCGATCGATGCCGTCATGCCGGTAACCCTAGACGCAATTCGATTCATTATCGATGCATACAACGCGACCAGTCTGCGGTTCACGGACCCGGGCTTGTCGTGTGGGCACCCACGCCACGAACTGCGCTATCGGTCATTCCACGCACAATGGCGTGAAGCGGTCCAGTCCGCCCGTAGTCGGAGTTGTCAGATACCAGCAGGTGTTCTCCCCCGCCGCCGTGATCGCGGCGCTGACACCGTTCCACTGGGCGGTGTCCAGCATTGTGGTGCGCGACAGGACGAATCCCGACAGACGGTTGGGATCGGTGACCAGTGCCCATGAGTAGTCGTCGCCGAGTGCGGTGACGATGTAGTTGGTCGGGCCGTACAGTCCGTCCTGCGTTGGCACGCCGGGGAAACTGACGTGCAGTTGCGCGTCCGTCACCGGATCGGTGACCGTGGCCGTGCCGCGGATCTCGCTCACGCTGCCGGACCACGTCGTGCACGAGTTGTGCACCGACACATCTCCGTATGCGTCCAGTGCATAGTCCGCACGCGTGTCCCTGGCACAGATGAGGTTGAAATACTGTGGTATCGCGGCCAATTGGTACCAGGTGCCGAGATACCGGCCCAAATCAAGTCCGGCGACCGGTGCCGGTGGGTCGGCGTGCGCGGACGCCGACAGACCGATTCCGGCGACCGGGATCGAGCAGGCCACGGCCACACCGATAGCCGACGAAAGCCGGCGCAGTCGGTTCGGATTCATGATGCCTGTCCTTCCTGGCGGTGTACTCGTCCGTCGATTTCGATGGTTCGATCAATGCACGGTCGCCGAGAACGGCGAACACAGCTGGGACCACGAGCGTGCGCACAACGAAGGTGTAGCGCAGGATACCGATGCCGGCCACGATACCCAGCCGAATGAGCGTGACCGGCGGCAACACCCCAGATACGCAGAACACCGCCGCCGGCACCACCCCGGCAGTGGTGACCACCGGGCCGGTCACCGCAACCATCCACCTGAGGAACAAAGGGCCAGAACACCTTTCGGCCAGTCGGATAGCCGGCCGTGCATTTCAACCGCTGACGGAGGCGGTTCCCGTTTCGAGGTGCCCCGTGAAGCGTTGCGACCAACCGGTGTCGGAATTGACCGTGACGGTGAAGTCGTACCAACCGTTGTTGTAGGCGACGGCGTTGAAATAGTCACTGACGGTCTTGCCGGCCGCGACCGAGTACGTCCAGGGCCCGTCTGTGCGGTACTGGTTGGCTTTGATGGTGAAGGTAACCGTGGCGGTGCCGGTGTTGGTCATGGCGAACCAGACGGCGAGCTTTCCGGTGTTGGGTGCGTTGGAGTAGGAGCTGGCCACCGATGCGGTCTTTCCGGCCTTGGTGGTGTCGCCTTGGAAGCGGCGCAGGAATCGATTGGGGCCGATGACCGTCAGGTCGTAGGCGCCATTACCGGAACCCGTGCCGACCTCGTAGAAATCGCTGGCATTGCCACCCGCCCCGACCGTGTACTGCCACGGCCCACCGGAGCGAAAAGCGTTGGCGTAGGCGGAGAAATGCGCCGCGCGAGTCGCGGGCGCGCCGACATTGGCGAAGGTGATCCAGGCACGGGCTTCGCCATTGGCTCCGTACGTGAAATGGTCCAGGTAGGCGTTGGGTTGATAGGGCAGAGCACGGGCTGGGCGGGTTCCGGATTCCTGTGCGGGTTGGGAATTGGATGTAGGTGCCGGGTTGGGTTGGGGGGCGCACGTGGCGAGCCCGATCACCGCAGAGGTGTCGGGCAGGGTCGGCAGGCCGGTAACGGGAGAAGAGAAGTTGAACAGCCCGGTCAGGTCCCCGCAGACCGAGCGCCGCCAGGCACTGATGTTCGGACAGGTGGCCTTTTTGCCGAGCGCGGCGGTCCAGGCCTCCAGAAAGCGCAGCACCGAAGTATGGTCGAACACTTCGGAACTCACCCAGCCGCCGCGTGTCCACGGCGAGATGACGATCAGCGGCACCCGGAAGCCGAGGCCGATGGGAACTCCATTGAGGAATTCGTCCGCGGTGCCGCCCGGTGCCACCGGCGGCGGCACGTGGTCGAACAATCCGTCGTTCTCGTCGTAGTTCAGGATCAGCACCGTCGAATTGAAGACACTGGGATCGGCGTTGAGCGCGTTGATCACGTTGTGGACGAAGTGGGCGCCATCGTTGGGCGGGGCGTAGGGGTGTTCGGAAGACGCCTGGTCGGGCACGATCCACGACACCTGTGGCAGTTTGCCGGCAACGACGTCGGCCTTGATCGCGGCCACGATGTCGTCAGGGGTTTTGCCGGTGGTCGCCGGCACCGAATTCATGCCATTGACAGCGAGTGGGCTGCCGGGGGCGGCGTTCGCGAACTGCTTGAAGTAGGCAAGTGCGTTGTCGCCGAAGTTATCCGCGGCGTTCTGGTAGACCTTCCAGCCGATGCCCGCGTTCTGCAGCGCCTCGGCGTAGGTCTGCCACCCCAGCCCGGATTCGTCGCCACCGTCATAGGCGGGTCCACCGGCGGTACCGGCCGGATCGATCCAGCCACTCCAGTGGTAGGTGCGGTTGGGGCCGGTAGCGCTGAGTACCGAACTGAAGTAGGAGTCGCAGATCGTCCAGTTATCGGCCAGCGCGTAGTGGAACGGAATGTCCTGGCGTTTGAGGTATCCCATGGTGCGCACGTTGCCCTTGGCTGCGATCCAGCCGTCGAGGTGTCCGTTGTTCCACGCGGCGTGCTGGTCGGCCCAGGCGTGCGGGAGGTCGCCGTTGCATTGGGCTTCGGTCTGCGCGGTCGAGCCGCCGGCTCCGCTGAGGGCCCAGGGGGATTTCCGCCCAGCGCCATTGGGCTGGTTGAACACGCTGTTGCCGCCGGAAAGCAGGATCGTCGCGCGGTCGGAGAAGCCGCGCACGCCCTTGAGGGTGCCGAAGTAGTGGTCGAACGAACGGTTTTCCTGCATCAAGATTACGACGTGCTTGATGTCGGCGAGGGTACCGGTCGCGTTGGCGATCGCCGGTTCGAGCGCTCCGTTGGCTGCCACACCGGCCGCGGCGGCGGCCGATGCGTAGAGAAAACGGCGGCGATTCAATGGTGACAAGATGTCGTTCCCTTCGACGAATATCGGCCAAAACGGTTGCACCGCGGCGCGTCCGGCGCCCGGACCGGCATTGGCCGAAATATTGTTCATAAAACGCTTCAGATATAGCGTCGATTAAGCGAGACCATGTCTCATGTGAATGTGATTCGATCTCGCCAGTGTTGAAATCGGCTGTGTAGCATGATGTTCGGTCGTACTGGATGCGTTATCGCGGCGGCTCTGTCCTGTCTCTTCGAAAGTTGTTCGGGCAGCGCCGAATCGCGCCACGGCGCTATTCCGCGGCGCTGAGCGTCGAGTTCGAACTCATCTATGCGAACTACAAGTCCGTCGTGATCGCCCTCGGCGGAGGCGCTATCAGCTGAAGCCGATCGCCGCAGATGCGGGTGTCAGGACGGTCGAGGTCGAAACATCAAATTAGATTCTGCGTCAACGCATTACACTGACCGATGGGTTTGGTCATGACCTACTCGGCGAGGCTTGCCGACTGCGGCGTGGATGAGTTGGCAGGTACAAGAAGGCGATCAGGCCTCCGGCGCTCGGGTTGCGTCGACCGACTTACCAATACAGCCCGACCTCGGGATCGCCATGGACCCACGACAGATGAGCCGACGCACGCCGCCGTGCGGTCGGGCGTACAAAGGTGTGGGTTCTTGCGGGGACGGGGCTGCTGACACGGAGATGGCTCCCTGGACGAAACTTTTCGCGACACGAATTAACTGGGCTGAGAAACGATTACACGGCCACCCGGGTTTGCGCGCTGTAACAAACGTCACAAACACTAGCCATTCACATATCCGCCCTGCTTACCGGCAGATGCATGGAGTCCGGCGGTTCACGATATACGAACTGGATTATGTCCGGCCATCTCGGCGATATCGACTGTTCACTTAAAGGGGGCAGGTGCGCCCGCCTCGCCAAATGTCGGTGGCCGGCAAGGTCTGGTGAGACATTTTGTGTCACTTTCCTTTTGGTTTGCTGCGGATCGTGACTCGATCCAATTCATCCAAACGTGCTTGTTACCTGCGCGTTTCGCCTTCCGAGACGGCCCGGCCGCCCGTGTCACAATGTTCCAATTATCCCGAGTTCGCCAGACTATTGCGCAATGAGCCCGCAAGGAAGGTCGGTGGCCCGCCAGACCCACCCTGGCGGCTCCGCAGCATCGTGACAGCCCAGGCCTGTTGCGCGAGAAGACCAATCGACTCGACGACGGTGAGGATTGCCGACTTTTTACCGGGCGTTTCTGAACCGACGGGAAGCGGAAGCATGGAGTTGCGTGTGCCACCGACGCCCTGCACTGTCATGCCGTCTATTGAATGTCCGGAGCGACAACTGAGAAGTCGATGCGTCACCGCCATCGACCGCAGCTGCTCGCTTCAGGGCTCGATCTCGCCAGCCGAGATCACAGCGACGAATTCTGCATGCAGAGAAGGGGTTCGACTTGGTGGCCGAGGTCAACATTGTTCGTGGGATCATCACCGGCGCACTCGCGGCCACCGCGTTGACACTGCCCGCCGCCGCAGACGCTCGAGCGCTCCCGCCGATCGCAACCGACACCAGGACCCCGTCCGTACAGCCGATCGACGCAAATACCGACAACTCCGGTCAGTCCGGATCCGCGAGCAGTGGTAAGGCCGATGGCCATGGTGGTCTCATACCGCCCGGGGCGTGGTGTCACGACTCGACCGACACCGGTTCGGGACAGACCCGCCCAACCGGCTGAAACGATGCTCGAGGGGAATGTGGATCTACCGGGGCGAGCTGGTCGACAGGGCGGCCTGGGTCGAATCGGTCGGGTCGTCGGGAACCCAGGGAAGGGCCGAGTGGTGGGGTGGGAGGTGCCAGTTGTGCTGTCGGGCGGTGTGTTCCGCGACCCGCAGGAAGTTCGCGACGGTCGCGCTGAGCGGTTCGTCACGCCAGGCGATGCACCAGGGGTAGTACGGCTGTAGCTCGGCAGGGTGGTGCATCGGGATTCCGGCATCACCGTATCGTGCTGCGTAGCTTTCGAATTCGAGAACATAGGCCGGGTCGGTGGCACGATGCACGGCGGCCAGGCAATGCCCGAAGGATCCCGGGTTACCGAGCCATCGCATCGACATTCCGGTGTGTCGTTCGAAGGCCGTGAGGTAGTCGCCGTGCGCGTTGTAAAGCCCGGATGCGGGACTGTCCGCGAAGACCTCCACGGGACGCTCGAACAAGGAGGCCGCAGCCTTCGGCGGATCACCCGGGCGGCCGACCAGATACATCGGTTCGAGACGCAGGCGATGGAATCGCCAGCCCGTCGGATACCGGGCGGCCATCGGGGCCGTGACGCGCAGTATTGCGACGTCGAGCCGTTTGTCCAGCAGCGCGTCCAACTGCCGGAGGCTGTCCAGCGAACGCTCGATGAGTTGAACGTCCGGATAGGCTGCGGCGAAGGCGTCCGCGACGATCCGGCTGGTCTGCAACTCGAAGATGTGCGCTATGCGCACGGCTCCGGACTCGGTGGTCTGTTCGCTGATTCGCGTGGCCAGGGCGATCATGTCCCGGGCGTCGGAGAGCACACGGTGTCCACGGGCTGTCAGCGTTACGTGGCGGCTGTCGCGTTCGAGCAACCGGCCGCCGAGCTGATCCTCGAGCTTGCGAATCTGCTTCGACAGCGCGGGCTGGCTGATGTAGAGCCTGGCGGCGGCGCGGCCGAAGTGCAGTTCCTCGGCGACGGTGACGAAGTAACGCAGCAGGCGCAGGTCCAAGTCCACGATCCCCCCTCGCTTTCCTGCCTCAGCGGTCTGCCATACGAATCTTCGCCTGCAAGTATGCCTTTCCGGTTATCGATCCGGGCCGGATATGCCTTGGACGCCCACACCTGCGCGGTGTTGAGGTGAACGGGGGCTGTGCGCACCGGCCGATTCGCGGTCGAACCGCTTGTCCCGCCGTGTCCAGGTTTTCGCAGAGAGGGATCGAGATGCCACAGACGCCTACCCCGGTGGTGTTCATTCACGGTTTGTGGCTGCATGCCACAAGTTGGGGCCCGTGGGTCGATCACTTCCGCGCCGCCGGATACGCGCCGATTGCGCCCGGCTGGCCGGGCGAACCCGATACGGTCGTTTCCGCTCGCGAGCACCCGGAAGCCGTCGCCGATATCGGGATCGACGATGCCGCAGCACATTTCGCGAAGCTCATCGACGGTCTGCCTGCCAAGCCCATCATCATCGGCCACTCGTTCGGCGGCCTGATCACCGAGAAGCTCATGGGCGAGGGACGCGGCGTCGCCGGCGTGGCGATCGATCCCGCGCAGATCAAGGGGGTGCTGCCGCTACCACTCGCGCAGTTGCGCGCGGGCCTGCCGGCGCTGGGCAACCCGGCCAACCTGCATAAAGCGGTCTCCTTGACCAGCAAGGAATTTCGGTTCGGATTCGGGAATGCGCTGTCGGAGCAGGAGTCCGACGAGTTGTTCGACCGATGGACCATTCCCTCACCGGCCCGCCCGCTTTTCCAGGCCGCCGTCGCCAACTTTGTGCTGCATTCCCAAGCGAAGGTGGACACCGGCAATGCGGATCGTGGTCCGCTGCTGCTCATCTCGGGACTCGAGGACCATACCGTGCCCGATGTGGTCACGCGGTCCACACTGAAGCAGTACCGCGACTCCACCGCGGTTACCGAGCTGCGGCAATTCGAGGGCCGCGGCCATTCGCTCACCGTGGACAGCGGCTGGAAAGACGTCGCGGACGCCGTGCTCGCCTGGTTGGCAGACCAGGGCCTGTAACCGACCGTACGGACAGAGGAGCTACCGCATGGATCTCGGACTCACCGACGTCCTCGCCGTAGTCACCGGCGCGAGCCGGGGCATCGGTCTGGCCATCACCCGAACCCTCGTCGACGAAGGCGCGATCGTGGTTGCCGGCGCACGCCACACCGGTGACGAGTTGCGTGCCCTCGCCGACAGTGGCCGGGTGCATCCGGTCGAGGTCGATCTGTCCACCCCGGACGGTGCGATCGAATTGGCCACCGCCGCAGAGAAGTTCGGTGACACACGAATTCTCGTCAACAATGTCGGCAGGGTCACGCCCAGACTGACCGGGTTCCTCGATGTCACCGACGACGATTGGCTGGGCACGCTCACGCTGGATCTGCTCGCCGCGATCCGCACGACCCGCGCAGTGCTTCCGGCCATGCTCGGCGCGGGCCAGGGCAGCATCGTCATGATCAGCTCGGTCAATTCCACACTCGCTGATCCGGCGGTCATCGACTACAGCGCCGCGAAGGCCGCACTCACCAACGTTGCGAAGTCACTCTCGAAACAGCTGGGCCCCCAGGGTATTCGGGTCAACACGATCAGTCCCGGACCCGTCGCCACCGACCTGTGGCTGGGCGACACCGGCGTCGCCCACACGATCGCCCACGCCACCGGCGGCAACGCCGACGCCGTCGCGCAGTCCGTCGCGGCCGAATCGGTCACCGGCCGATTCACCCGACCCGACGAAATCGCCGACCTGGTCGTCTTCCTGGCCAGCCGCCGCGCCGCGAACATCACCGGCTCGGATTTCGTCATCGACGGCGGACTGCTCACGACCACCTGAAGCTTCTGCGCAGCTGCGTATTTCGCGATCAGGGGGGCGTGGAACCCGGTTGACGTGGCGGTCGGGACGTGACGACCGCCGCGCACCGCCGACGCCGGCGTGTTCGCCCCGAACAGGGGCGCGGCGCAGGGAACACGCCCGCTACCAGCGCGGCAGCGCGATACCGATCCGCGTGCACGACGAGCGCCACCATCAGCAGGCCGGGCGCTGGCGATCCCAGCTGCCATGCGCAACGTCAGCCATGCGGGCGACCACCCGGTCAGGGGTATCGCGGCCGGACTCACCACAGCATGAGCAACCAATCGCAGGACGGTGCGGGAGCGGACAAGCGCCGGGTATTCATCTCACCGCTGCACACAACGCGCCTGAGCGCTCCAGGTGATCGGGTCCTCCCCAGCACAGCGGGCTAACATAGGAATTTCCGGGGGGGTGTGAATCGCAGGTGACCCACATGGTCGAGGACGACCCCCTCAGAACGCACCGGGATGTGGTGGCTCCGCCAGTCGCGGAGCTGAGTTCGGTGGGGTTCGAGGATGCCGAGGAGATCGGGCGGGGCGGGTTCGGCGTGGTCTACCGATGCACCCAGCGCGGGTTGGATCGCGTCGTCGCGGTGAAGGTGCTCACCGCTGAACCGGACGAGGAAAACAGAGCGCGATTTCTGCGGGAGCAACGCGCGATGGGGCGACTGACCGGCCATCCGAACATCGTCGGGGTCCTGCAGATCGGCGAGATCTCGTCTGGGAGACCATATTTGGTGATGCAGTGCCACGCGCGCGGATCCCTCGAGGACCGGATCCGCAGGGACGGTCCGCTTCCTGTGGACGAGGTGCTGCGGCTCGGGATCAAGGTGGCCGGGGCGCTCGAGACGGCGCACCGGCTCGGTATCGTACATCGTGACGTCAAACCGGCGAATATCCTGTTCACCGAATACGGGGAGCCGGCGTTGTGCGATTTCGGCATTGCCCGCATCGCCGGCGGATTCGAGACCGCGGCTGGAGCGGTCATGGCGTCGCCGGCTTTTGCTGCTCCCGAGGTTCTCGACGGCGATCCGCCCAGTCTGGCGTCGGACGTGTACGGACTGGGAAGCACGTTGTTCTGTGCCCTCACCGGACATGCCGCTTTCGAACGCCGGAGTGGGGAACAGGTCGTTGCGCAGTTTCTCCGGATCACCACCGACCCGGTGCCGGATCTGCGCACGGGCGGGATCCCCGACGACGTGTGCGCGGCAATCGAGACCGCGATGGACCGAGATCCATCGCAGCGCCCCTCCGCCATCGCACTCGGTAAGCAGCTGCAACGGATCCAGCGCGACCATGGTTACTCCGTCGAGGAGATGACCATCCGCGGCGAACCCGACAACGTGCAGGAAGTGCACGCACCGGCGCCGGGGCGGCAGCGTCGCAAGCGGGATACGGGTGCCCTTCCGTTGGAACTGACCAGCTTTGTCGGTCGGAGGGCACAACTATCCGAGGTCAAGAAGGCGCTGTCGGAATCGCGCCTGGTTACGCTGACCGGCATCGGTGGGGTCGGCAAGACGCGGCTGGCGGCGCGGGCGGCGAGCAAGTTGCGCGACAGTTACGCAGACGGGGTGAAACTGGTCGAGTTCGGCGACATTCACGAGCCAGAGTTGGTGGACGACATCGTGGCTACTTCCGTGGGCGTGCGGAACCTGGCCGGCAGACCGGCTAGGGAGGTATTGGTCGAGTTCCTGTCGACACGGAATCTTTTGCTGGTGCTCGACAACTGCGAGCACCTGGTGGAGGCGGTCGCTTACCTCGCGGAGTCGCTACTGCGTGGCTGCGTGGACCTGTCGATCTTGGCCACCAGCCGCGAGGTTCTCGGAATCGGCGGCGAATCCGTGTTCCCCGTGACGCCACTGAGCTTTCCGGATCCGTCCAGCGTGCCCACGCTGGGAGAAGCGTCCCGATACGATGCGGTGGAATTGTTCGTCGAACGAGCGGCGGCGGCGTTGCCCGGGTTCGAGCTGACTCGAGACAACCAGCTTGCCGTAGCCCGGATTTGTGCCCGGCTGGACGGGTTGCCATTGGCGATCGAGCTGGCCACGGCCCGGCTGCGCGTGCTGTCCGTCGATCAGATCCTCCGACGGCTCGACGACCGGTACACCCTGCTCACAGCCGGCAATCGCGATGTCCCGACTCGCCAGCAGACTCTGTGGTGGTGCATCGGCTGGAGTTACGACCTGTGCACACCACGCGAACAGCAGCTGTGGTCGCGACTGTCGATCTTCGCCCCCAGCTTCGAACTCGACGCAGCGGAAGCGGTGTGCGGCACCGCCACACCCGACCCCGACCTGCTCGACGCATTGTTCGCGTTGGTGGACAAGTCGATCCTGATCCGGGAGGAATTCGGTGGCGCGGTCCGGTTTCGGATGCTCGACACCGTGCAGAACTACGGCAGGAGAAAGCTCGAGGAGGCAGGTGAGGACTCGGAGATCGGTCGCCGGCATCGGGATTGGTACGAGCGGTTGGCGCTCGACTCGGAGGCCGAGTGGGTCAGTCCCCGCCAACTCGAGTGGGATTCTCGCCTGAAGCAAGAACTGCCGAATCTGCGCAAGGCAATGGAGTTCGACCTGTCCGAGGCCAGTGCCGGCGGAATGAGGATCGCAGCAGCTCTGTTTTCGTTCTGGTACATGGGTGGCCGAATCACCGAGGGCCGCAGCTGGCTCGACCGAACTCTGGCCCGCTCGGTCGTTGGACAAGGTCGAGATCGCGCCAAGGCGCTCTACTCGGCCGGGATGCTTGCCGCGAGTCAGGGCGACCTGGCCGCGGCGACAGCGCGGGTGGCAGAACTCGAGGGGCTGGCCACGCAGATGACAGGTCCGGAGATCGCCACTTGGGTGGCAGTTGCGGACGGTTTCACTGCGCTTGTCAGCGATGATCTCGGCCGTGCGGTCGCCCGCCTGGAAGAGGCCAGAGAACTGGTCACAGGCTGTAGTGATCCCGTATTGCGAATGGACACTTCCCTGTCGCTCGGATGGGCATACCAACTCAGCGGGGATCTCCGGCGTGCGGTCGCCTGTCACGAGCAGGCGCTGGCATTCGCGGACTCTCGCGGCGGAGAGACGTCCTTTCGCTCCTGGCTGTTGTGGGCGATGGGTACGGCTTTCTGGAGGCAGGGTGCGCTCGACCGAGCCACGGACCTGTTGAAGGAGAGCCTTCGTCGTGCTCGCTCGGTAGATGATCCGCTCATCGCCGCGACCAGTTTGGAAGCTCTCGCATGGATCGCTTCGGATCGCGACGATGTCCGCCGCGCCGCTGTGTTGATGGGTGCTGCTGGAGCACTGGGCCGGGCCGCAGGTAGCTCCGCCATCCTGTTCCCCAACCTGGCCACCCATCACGAAGCATGCGAGCGCCGCGCACAGGAGACTCTTGGAGCGCGAGAATTCGGAAAAGCCCAGAAGAAGGGCAGTGCGATGAGTTTCGCCGTGGCCGTTGCCTTCGGCCTCGGAGAAGACCTCCCATCGCCCGCCGACCGGGCGGCGTCGATCCTCACCAAACGTGAGCGGCAAATCGCCGAACTAGTAGCCGAAGGTCTCACCAACAACGCAATCGCCGGCCGATTGACGATCTCACGGCGCACCGCGGAGGGACACGTCGAGCACATCCTGACGAAGCTGGGTTTCACCTCGCGGGCTCAGATCGCGAGGTGGGTTGCAGCAGCCGCAGGACCACCCTGAGTTCACATGATCGATGTTCGGGCGCAGCGTCTCGTCGGCCGGCGACGCATTGACTTCCCACCCCGTATCCAGGGCTCGTGCGTTGTAGTTGATCAGCCGTGGAGGCGGCCGTCGAGGTTCATCCTGGACGGTTCCTGCTCGCGGGCGACCGGGGTCTGATCCGGAGAGGGACGCGGACGGTGAATCGCCCGAGTTCACTACTGCTGCACCGCCGAGGCGACAAGGGCGGCGGAACGATTCCTGCGGCGGGCAAGAGCTGTGGCTGTGAAGTAGTAGAGCGGTGAAACGACAGCCAATCCGACGATGAACGAGATGTCTATGTTGCCAAGCATTTTGGCGATCGGTCCGATGAAGGCGGTTCCGATGATCATGAACGGGAGTTGTACGGCGACACCGATGAGGTAGCAGCTGATCGCAGGCCAGTTGACCCGGCCGTAGCGACCGCCGTCGCGCTTGTAGAAGTCTTCGACGACATAGTCCCCATGCCGGACCAGGTAGTAGTCCACCAGATTCACGGCGGTCCACGGGACCAGCGAACCCAGCAGCAGAACCAGGAAGTTCTTGTAGGTGGCGACGAAGTCGCTGCCCCCGGTGAGCGCGATACTCGAGGCCAGCACGCACAGTCCGGTGGCGACCAGAGCACGTTCGCGGCCGCGTGGATTGAGACGCGGAAAGACCGTCTGCGCAATCGTGATCGTGCACAGCGTGCCGCAGTACAGGTTCATCGCGTTCGTAGCGGCGACTCCGATGCCGAAGACCACAACCACCACGACGCTGATCCCCGCGGTGGCCTGGGTCAGGGCGACAACCGGGTCGGTGTGAGGGAGCAGCAATCCGACGCCCGCCCCGAGGAACATCGGCAGGATCGAGCCGATGCTGGTGCCCAAGTAGCTCATCCAGAATGCCGGCCTCGAGCCCGTCTTTGCCGGCAGGTAGCGCGAATAGTCGGAAACGTATGGGGCATAGGCGATCTGCCACACCGCACACGCCCCGAAGGCGCTCAGGAAGCCGGCCGGCGTCGCGGTGCCCGTGCTGAAGAAGTGAGCGGGCACCGAGTGGACGATGAACGCCCACACGAACGCCATCAGCAGAACCAGCCCGGACGCCCACGTCATGATGCGCGCGTAGACATGGATCAGGGTGTAACCCCAGATGACCGCGCAGACACTGATCGCCGCGAGCACCACGATGCCGGCCTTGCCGCTCAGGAAGGGTATGGCCGACGCGAGGGACTGCCCGCCGAAGACCAGAATCGAGATGAAGAACCCGAGGTACATGCAGACGACGACTCCGACGATGAGAATCGATCCCAGCGAACCGAATTGGCCCTTGGTCTGCACCATCTGCGGAACACCCAGCCGCGGCCCCTGAGCCGAGTGCAGCGCCATGAAGATCGCACCGAAGAGATTTCCCGCGACGACCGCCAGCGCGGCCGACCAGGCGGGCTGCCCGAAGAGGGTCGTCGACAACGCCCCGGTGACGACCGCCAGGATCATGATGTTGGTTCCGAACCAGATCGTGAACATGTCCCGGTTGCGCCCGTGACGCTGGTCGGCCGGGATCGGTTGGATGGTGGCCGATTCGATGGTGGAGACAGATTCTTCACGCCCGCTGTGATTTTCACTCACTGGCGTTGCCTTTCGCAGGACCCGGGGCAGGTTGGGAGATGGTGGTCTCGGGGCTTGATCAGCGGATGACGAAGCCGCGCTCGACAACGTCGGCGAGCAGATCGACGTAGCAATCCATGTCATCGCGGACCGGACGCGGCGCCGCGGCATACGGCATGGCGGCCTTCACGGCGGGACTGAGGAAGTACGCCCCTGCCGTCAGCACCGTCAGCGCCTCGAACTGGTCGGGCCGGTGCGCGGCGAGCTCATCGAGAGCGGCTTCGGGATCCATGCTGGCGCACGAGGCGACGGCGGCGGCGAATGCCTCTGCGATATCAGGCCGGTAGCCGAGAACCTGGTCGAGCAACGCGTCGGGTACTCCGGCGGCGCTCGCCGAGGGCATGGAGCCGGACGCGGGAATCAATGTGTCGGCGAGAAGCGCGAAGGTGCGGCGCTGGTCGGAATCGAGCATCATGCTGTCCTTAGAACGCGGTCTGGATGCTGTGGCGGGTTCCGGCGAGATGCCGCATCGAGCGCAGAGCAATCGCCATGATGGTCGCGGTCGGGTTCACGCCCGTGGACGTGACGAAGACGCTGCCGTCGATGATGAACAGGTTGGGTACGTCGTGTGCCCGACCCCACTGATCGACGACGGAGGTGGCGGGGTCGGTGCCCATGGTGGCCGTGCCGAGCAGATGCCAGGCGCTGTGGCGTACCACTGGGATCGGGTGGACTTCGACAGCCCCGGCAGCCTGATGCGCCTCGATCGCCCGCTCCACGTTGAATTCGAGCATTCGCGCACAGTTCTCACCGATGGTGTAGCGGATTTTCGCGGCCGGGATCCCGTCGGAGTCTGTGACGTCCGGGGCGAGCACGACCGCGTTGTGCTCGTCGGGCAGGTCTTCGGTGGTGATCCCCCATTCGGTGTAGCGCCCGAACGTGCGCGCGAGGTGGCTGTGGAAGGCGGGTCCGAAACTCCCACGCCAGTCCTGGCCCCGCTCCCACAGGGTGTGGGCGAGCGGGCCACCGGTCGGCATCAGGTTCCACTTCGCTCCCCGCACGAAACCGCGGTCGGTGTCGGTCTCGTAGAACTGCATCGACTGCAGCGCCTGTCCTGCCGGGCCGAGCCAGGTTTCGAGCTCTTCGTCGTAGACGCCGAAAACCGAGGCGTACGGGTGTGTCATCAAACGCTTGCCCACCAGCCCGGAGGAGTTGGCGAGGCCGTTGGGGAAAAGCGACGAGGTCGAGTTCAGCAGCAGGCGCGGGGTGCCCACACCGTTCGCGGCCATCACGGTCACCCGGGCCGCCAGGTGCTGCAGGTTCCCGTCGCGGTCGATGTACTCGGCGCCGGTGACAAGGCCGCGGTCGTTCACGGTGAGCCGGCTGACCCGGGCACCGGTGATCAGCACCGCACCCAGCGCGATCGCGTCCCGCCAGTGTGTGAGGTCGGTGCTGGCCTTGGCTCCGGTCGGACATCCGGATTCACACGCGCCGTAGCGCAGACAGGCCGGGCGGTTCCTGAAGTTGCGCGACGCGATGGCATTCGGTGCCGGCCACCAGTGCCAGCCCAGCTTGTCCATCCCTTTGGCCGCGACGACACCGTACTTGCCGATCGGCAGCGGCGGCAGCGGAAAGGTGTGTGGATCCGGATAGGCGGGGTCGCCTTCGAGCCCGGACGCGCCGATCTGGTAGGTGACCTCGTCGTAGAACGGTCGCAGATCCTCATAGGTGAACGGCCAGTCCTCGGCCACACCGTCGAGTGTCTTGACCCGGAAGTCCGACGGCATCGCGCGAACCCAGTGCCCGGAGAACATGATCGTGCTGCCGCCGACCCCATTGAACATCAGCGGTTCGACCGGGCTCTCGGTGGCATCGACCGGGTAGTCGGCCGGGTTCTGACGCACATTCGGGCTGGAGTTCCACTGCTTCAGACGGGTGAGCTCCCACGACGGTTTGTCACCGGTGAAGTCGTCGGGCAGGTTCCAGTCTCCTTGCTCCAGACACACGACCTCGAGGCCGCTACCGGCCAACTCGAGTGCTGCCACCCCGCCAGATGCTCCGGCGCCCACGATGAGGACGTCGACTCCTCCGGCGGTGTCGTAGTCGACGTGCTCTGTGGTCATCGGCTGTGCTCCGGGGAGGCTCGAGCCGGCCGAAGCCGCTCGCGCCCATGGGTCCTTCCCCGAATCGGGGAGTCACGAGCAATGATGCGTGGGTCACACCTCGCCCGCCAGCATCGATCCGCAACAAACCGGCGAACCTGTGTTGTGTAAACGCACAAGAAGCTGAAATGCGCACATAACGCGACCCGAAGAAGTCCACGACCAGGTCCGCGTTGCGATTCCAGGTGTGGGCCGTCGGGGACCTAGTGCGTCTTGTTAGTGGCCGTCGATTCCTGGAAGTCGACGAGTGCTTCTCCGTGCGCCAGCGCCCACTCGGTCAGCGCGGGACGCGTCGTCGATCTGCTACTGGACGGGATAGGGGGTAGTGGGGCAACCGACCGGGATCCGGCGCGTCTCGAGGCACGTCGGGGCAACGGTCCAATATTCTTGCGTTCGACCCTGGAACTGGCTCGAGAAGAACCGTCAAGCGAGAGGCAGCACGGCATGACCATTCCAGCCGATGGCGCGATCGAACTTTCGGACATGATCCGCTATCTCAAGTCCGAGCTGACCGCGGCCCAAGCGGACTCGGGTGACGGATTCAAGCTGGCGCTCGACGAATGCGCCATCGAGCTGAACATCGCCGTGAAAGACGAAGGCAAGGCGGGCATCAAGGCCTACGTCGTCACTATCGGCGGCGGGATCTCCTCAGCGCAGACGCACAAGGTCCACGCGAAGTTCAAGCCCGCCATCCAGGGCGATTTGGAGGATTACCTGTGAGGCCGGCGGCGGATGGTTCGCCGCCGGGACTGGGTTTGGGATTCGGTTATGAATTGCCACGCGGTCCGGACCGGCTCAGGTGATGCCGAAGTCGGGTGAAAGCGCGGTGAAGGGGGTGGTGGCGCCGCTGAGATCTCGGCTGTCGCCGTTGTATTGGATTCTGTAGCGGCCGGGTGCGGTGGTGTCGGGGATGGTCCAGCGGATGGTGACGATCGAGGCGGCGGGTTGGCCGTCGGGACGGGACCAGTGCAGTTCCGTGCACCAGTCGTTGTCGTCGAAGACCCGGGACCAGGAGTCGCCCTGTGCCTGTTGGATCTCGAAATAGGTCGCGCCGGTGTGGAAGTCGTTGTTGGGGTGAGCTCCCGCGAAAACTACTTCGGCGGTCTGCCCGGAGGCATAGGACGGTTGCGGCGCGGTGAGGATATCGCCGAAACGGTGGCCCGCCACCGGGACGTCCGGCGGGAGCGGCGGGAGGAGTGACGGCTGGATTCCGGCGGTCCAGTCCAGTGGGGCGGGGCCGCGGCCCAGTGCTACGCGGGCGGCCAGCGCCTTGGCCAGTGCGTCGAATTCCTGTATGTAGGCCGACAGGGTCCAGCGGCCGTAGAGTGTCTCGCCGCCCTCGTATTGCTAGGAGACGTACTCCTCGGGGGTGGTGACGTATCCGCTGTAGCCGTTGGCGTAGCCCTGCAGCAGCACGTTGTCGACGGGGACACCCAGCGCCCGCGCCACGATACGCCGGATGCGCAAACCCGACACGACCGTGAATTCCGCTGGGCCGCAGGCCAGGACCAGCTCGCCCAGGCGCATGATCTGGATGGCAAGGATCTGCGGGTTCCACGGCCGGGGACCCAGGATGCCGAGTGGGACTCCGATCAGCTTGGGGGCCTGCGCATCCCGCGCCCACTGTTCGATCGGCGCGTCGACGCCGCCGAGCACCTCCACGAGCGGGTTCTTCTGCCCCTCGTAGAGGAACGAGAGCTGACTGCGCCAGTTGTCCTCCGAACTGGTGGCCATGGCCGAGGCGCCCATCATGGCCGGTGTGGTGCGGGCGGGCCGCCCGTCGGGGGTATAGACACCGTCGATATCGGTGGCGGAGAGGTCGATGTAGCGCAGGACGGCGTCGACCCCGCCGGTGGCCATGGGCACCGCGGCGTCGAAAGCCGCACGCCCGGCCAGGAATTGGCGTTCGCCGATCATCGCGCAGTTGACGCGATTGTCGTCGGTGGGGCCGTTGGGGTGGAATTTGCCCAGGCCGAGGTGGGGGGTCATGTCCCCTGCGTTGGTTTGGGCGAAGGCCGCGAGAAAGCCCGGCTGCCCGTCGTAGTAGCGGACGCCCATCTCGTCGTGCTCCCAGCGATCGCCGGCGGTCGTTGGTTCCAGGTAGGTGATCGACGCACCGGCCGGGTGATCATGAGCTCGTCGCCGCGGCGCATGCGCTCGAAGATGCCCTTCTCCCACTCGGGGCGCCACGCGAGCTTGCTGGAGGCCTTTATGAGTCGCCGTCGGCGCGTTGCACGCAGACGAACCGGCCGATGCCGAATCGACGGAACTGGCGCCGGCGCCGGGCCGACAGCTGCTGCGCAGCCGCAGCGGCGTCGACAATCTCGGGTGAACCGACGGCGTAGACGCGGCCACGGTACTGGATCGTTGCAGTGCCGGAGTACTGCAGATTACGCAGCCAGTCCACATGGGTCCCGTAGGGAAGCGGGATGAGGAACCCCTCGGCGACCGGTTCGGCGACGACCGGAGTGGCATAGGGCTTCCCGGTCCGTCGGCCGGTGTGCCGGATCACCGACGCATACCAGTGCCTGCGGCCGGCCAGCCGCATCATGACCGGATTGGTCACGTACTTGTTGAACACGCGCACTGCATCACGCGCCGATGCCGCCCAAGGTGCCGGTGTGTCGGCCATACCGTCAGTTTCGCGCAGCGCAGGTCCGCAGCCCAGAGCCGATCGCCCCCGAGGGCAAGGCAGTTTGGACGTTTGAACATGATGGCCGCGGTCGCCGAATTCGAACACGCCCTGATCCTCGAGCGCCAGCGCGAGGGCATCGCCACGGCCAAGACCCGAGTGCGATAGCGGCCGAACCAGGCGGGCGAGGGCCCGGAACGGGGCGGGCCGGCGTGGGGCTGCCGCCGCCCTGGGTGGTGGGCACGACCGCTTCCCCCGCAGGCAGGACCAAGATGGCTTGCAGTGCAAGACATCTCGACTGCAGCGAATATCGCAGGTTCGAATACTTCCCATCCGCCACTCGCGGTGCCCTCGCGTTGGAGACCCGTGGTGCAACGGCCCGGACGCTGCGGAGACGGCGTCCGGGCCGAGCTGCCCCGGCACTGCATGCGCTGCCCAGCGCAACTGCTGAGTCGCGGCCCTGGGATCGATACTTACGCTGGTCCTGGGCGTCTCGCGCACCACCTTGGCCACTGGCCGTCATGGGAACGCCGCAGCCGAGGGATCGCCAGCAGTTCCAGCGGCCATCCTGGGCTACCGCCGCGATGCCGTGGATCGGCTTCGGCCTGTACTTGCCAATGTGGGCGACAGCACATCGCCCAGCGAGGCCCGCACGGCCGGGCGATGCCGCGATGATGGCGCCGATCATCGAGGCCAGCCCGATCACCACCCTGGTTCCCGAACAGGGCCTATGGCAGGGCACAAAGACCTCGGTCACCGCCGGCCGGCGCGAGTACCGTCACCGATAAGTGCCTTCGAAACCGAGAATCTCCGATTCGAGAAGGTGTCATGACCGACATCCAGACCGGTACCGAAGCGCGGGCCGTCGATCGCAGCAGCGACACAGCCACTGCCGACACCGCTGCGGCCGATCGCAGCCCGGCCCGGTTCGCCCAGGTGGACGCAATGGTCGACACGGCGAGTGCCGCGGCGAAGGCGTTTCGCGAACTCGATCAACAACAGGTCGATGCGATTGTCGAGGCAATGGCCCGCGCCGGGATCAGGGCGGCGGCCGAACTGGCGCGGGTGGCTATCGAGGAGACCGGTTTCGGCGTGTTCGAGGACAAGGTCGTCAAGAACTACGTTGCCACCGAGTTCCTCTACGACTATCTGCGCGACAAGAAATCCGTGGGCGTTATCGAGGACGACGTCGAGCGCAGCATCGTTCGCATCGCCGATCCGATCGGAGTGGTGTTGGCGATCACCCCGGTCACCAATCCGACGTCCACCGTGCTGTACAAGGCGATCGTGGCCGCCAAGACGCGCAACGCGATCCTCTTCCGGCCGTCGCCCGTCGCCGTGCGGTCGTGTGAACGCACGGTCGAGATCCTTCGGCGAGCCGGGGAGGCGGTGGGTTTACCCGCAGGCGCGTTGCAGGTGATTCCCGACGCCGCCCATGAGGTGACCCACTATCTGTTCGGGCATCCGGGGGTCGACTTCATCTGGGTGACCGGTGGTCGGAAGATCGTCGCCCTGGCCAACGCGGCCGGAAAGCCCGCGCTGTGTGTCGGTCCCGGCAACGCGCCCATCTACCTGCATCGTACGGCCGACATCAAGGCCGCTGTCGTCGATATTTTGATCTCGAAGACTTTCGACGCATCGGTGATCTGCCCTGCCGAGCAGACCTGCATCGTCGACGATGCGATCTATGACGCCACCGTCGCCGAATTCGAGCGGATGGGCGCGCACCTGCTCACCGAGGAGCAGTCCGATGCCCTCGCGGAATTCGCGTTCGGCTGCGGCGACACGGCCAAACTCGAGGCTCTCGGCCGCCAGGCACCCGACCTGGCCGACCGGGCCGGATTCGCCGTGGACCGGTCGGTCAAGATTCTCCTCGCGCCGCTGCCGGCCGAGCTCGACCGGCTCGACACACATCCGCTCGTGCGCGAGAAGCTGATGCCGGTCCTCGGGCTGGTGCGCGCCCGCGATGTCCAGCACGCCATCGATGCCGCGGTCCTCGTCACCGAGCACGGGGGCCTCGGGCACACCTCCGCGATCTACGCCAACGACAAGGCTGTCGTCGACGCCTACAGCCTGGCCGTGCGCACCGGGCGGATCCTGGTCAACGCGCCCACGGCGGTCGGGGCCCTCGGCGGGATCTACAACAACCTCACCCCGACCTTCTCCCTCGGCTGCGGCACGTGGGGCGGTTCGAGCACCACGGAGAACGTCAACTACACGCAGTTGCTCAACATCAAGACGGTCTCGTATCGGCGCAGTCCGCCCCAGTGGTTCCGGGTCCCGTCGAACACGTTCTTCAATGCGGGGGCGCTCGAGAACCTGCTGGATGTCGAGTGCGACAGCGTCGTCATCATCACCGACGCGCTGAGCGAACAGCGCGGCGTGGTGGACGAATTCCGCGGCAAACTGCGCGCGCGGCACATCAAGATTTTCGGCGAGGTCGAGCCGGAGCCGGGCGAGGCCACCGTCCGGCGCGGCGTCGAGTTGCTCGAGGCATACCAGCCCGACGTGCTCATCGCCGTGGGCGGCGGATCGGTGATCGACGCGGCCAAGGCGATCCGCCTGTTCTACGAGCACCCTGAGAAGGATCTGTCCGAACTCACGCTGCCTTTCCTCGATCCGCGCAAGCGCATGGCCGACTACCCGCAGGATCCACATACGGTGCGACTGGTGGCGGTGCCGACCACCGCGGGCACCGGTTCGGAGGTCTCTCCCGCGGCGGTGCTGACCTTGGAAGACCGTAAGGAAACATTGGTCGACTATTCCCTGGTGCCCGATATGGCGATCGTGGATCCGCTGCTCACCGTCTCGATGCCGCGGACTCTGACCGCCGACACCGGTATAGACGCCCTCACCCACGCCCTCGAGGCCCTGACTTCGGTCTTCGCCTCGCCCTATACCGATGCGTTCTGTGTGCAGGCGGCGCGGCTGATCTTCGAGGCGCTTCCCCGAGCCTGCGACGATCCCCGGGATCTGCTCGCCCGCACAGATATGGCCAATGCCGCCACGCTGGCCGGCCTGGCGTTCTCCAATGCCTTTGTCGGCACCAATCATGCTCTCGCACACGCTGTCGGCGCCCGGTTCGGCATCGCCCACGGCCGCGCGAACGGCGTCTTCCTGCCGCACACCCTGCGCTACAACGCCGACCTGCCGACGAAGTTCATGCCCGCTCCCGGCTACTCGGCCTATGTCGCCCCCGAGAAGTACGCCGAACTCGGGCGGATCGTCTTCGGCGGGCACGAACCCGGAGAAAGCCGCCGTCGGCTCTTCCAGGGTGTGCAAGACCTGCTCGACCGGCTCGAAATGCCGCGCACACTTCGGGACATCGGTATTCCCGAGGACGAATTCCTCGCGGCCCTACCGGAATTGGCGATGATCGCATTCCAGGACCTGAGCAATCGCACCAATCCGCGAATGCCGCTGCTCAGTGAGATCACCACCCTGCTTCGACTCGGTTACTACGGAAACGGTGACCATGCCGACCGATAGCGCCACCAGGACCGTGCGGGTCCAGGCCCCGCGGGCGACCGTGCTCGCGACGATCCGCGACCTGAACAGCCAGCCGGAATGGATCCCCGAGATCCGCCGAGCAGAGGTACTCGAGGTCGATGAGCGGACCGGATTGCCGGTGACCGCCCGGTTCACGGCATCCGCGCCGGTCGGCACCGACAGCTACACCCTCAGATACCGTCACCGCGACGACGGCATGAGTTGGTCGATGGTGCAGGGGCGGTTGCAGACCGGTCAGGAAGGCCGTTATCAGCTCGACGAAATCACTCCGGACACCACCTCCGTCACCTATCAGCTGACCATTCGTCACAACCTGCCGCTGCCCGGCTTCATCCGCAGCAGAGTCATCAAAGGATTGGTGGACAGCACGCTGACCGGTTTGCAGAAGAGGGTCGAATCCTGACCAGTTCCGGCGGCCGGGGCGCGAAGAGGGCAAGCCGGAGGGCGCGCTGCCGAAGATCGTCGAGGGTCGCCTCAATGGCTTCTACAAGGTCGTCGTCCTACTGGAGCGGCCGCCGGTCACCGACCCCAAGAAGACCGTCAAACAGCAGCTGGAGGCGCCCGGTGTCACCGTGACCCGCTTCGAGGTCGGCCGGGCATGATCGCCTGAAGCATCGAAAAGGCCCTTTGCTCATCGGATTCCGATGAGCAAAGGGCGTTACTCGTGTTGCGGGGGCAGGTGCTATCCGATCCCGTTGCAGGTGGCGGACAGGGTGCAGGGTCGCGCACCGCCGAGCAGGACGTTGAGGAGGTCGGCGGGCGCGGCGAGCAGCGGACCGGCGAGGTTCGGCAGTCCGGCCTGGGAGCTGCCTTGACCGGCGGCGACGGCGCTACCGGTCGGAATGGGACCGGTGGTCGCGCCCCAGATCGGATCCGCGGTGGCGGGTGTGAGAGGTATGTCGGCTGCGGCCGGCCCCGCGACGGCGACAAGGCCCGCCGTGAGGGCGAGAGCGGCGAATCCCGCTCGGACCGTGCGGTTCTTGGTGTTCACGCGCCGAAGATACGTGAAACAGATTCTTTTGGAACGGGATTGAGCGCCCCCTGTTCCTCGGGCAGAGCTTCCCGGGGCCCTGTCGAGACAGGATGCCTGCTCGCCCACCAGCTCGGCGCCGACGGCGTCGTCTTCGAATCCAACTACGGGCGGCCACATGGCGCGCGCCCTTATCACCGAGGCATGGGAAGCACTACAACGCACCGGAGATGGAGCCAAAGTCTGGCATATGCGCGGCCGCAGGCTACTCGGAGCCATCCACATTCGAGTGCCGTCAGGCTAGCCGCAGTGCGTTTCCACGGAGCCCTGGTTCCGACTACTCGCCGGTAGCCGAACGATGGCCGCAGTCCGCGTACGACCTTGCGGACCAGAATTCTTGGACGTGTGATCAGTGTTTACTGTTCGCACACAATTAACGAGATGTAACGGTCGGTCAAGACCGTGACGTGTCAGCTGACACTACACTCGCATTCACCCCTCCAGTTCGAGGGTTTCACCGTTCGAGCGTGTCAGCGCCGGCACGGTGTCGCGCTCCGTGCCGCGATGCACGGAAGTCATCAGACGTCCGGGATCGACGCTGTGAGCTGTCGGCATGCACCTGCCGGCGGCCGCGTCCGGTACCGACACGACCCGGGAGGACTCCGTGGGCCACCAGCACACCCCTGCCGCCATCTCGACCGCACGCGCCATCGGCCCTGTGAGACAGCTCGATTCGCTCGATCTGCACCTGCTCGATACCGAAACTTCCACTACGCCACTGCATATCGGCGCGATTACGCTGCTCGACTCCGCATCAGCGCCGAACGGACCGCTCGATTCCGAAGCACTGCGACAGCTTTTCGCAGAGCGGCTGCCCCTCGTCGCGCCGCTACGGCGCCGGGTGCGCACGGTCCCGTTCGGATTGGACCTGCCCTACTGGGAGGACTGTGCGGAGATCGACCTGAAATACCACGTCCGCGATATCCGACTGCCCGACGGCGCGGATGATCGCGAACTCGCCGACTACGTCGCGCGCCGCCACGGTCAGCCGCTCGACAGGTCGCGTCCGCTGTGGGAATGCCACCTCGTGTCCGGACTCTCGGGCGGGCGGCAGGCCGTCTACACGAAGGTGCACCACGCCGTGATCGACGGCGTCTCCGCCGCCGAGATCATGGCCGCCATAATGGATATCTGCGAAACACCCTCCGCCACACCGCCGTCCACTCCGGACCTACGGCGCGGCCGGACACCGTCAACCGTCGAAATGCTCGCCCGCAGCCTCCCGAACGCGCTCACCCGACCCGCAACCCGATTCCGCGCCGCCCTGCGCGCCGTGCCGACGCTGCTGCGTTCCGCCGATGATCTACACACCAAACACCCCGACGTACCGTTCAACGGCCCCCTCACCAGCGCCCGCAGCGTCGCCTACACATCACTACCCCTCGACGCGGTGAAAACCATCAAGAACAGCGTCGACGGGACGGTCAACGATGTCGTGATGGCCCTGTGCACCACCGCATTGCGGAGCTGGATGCACGACCGGGGCTTCGCCACCGACCGACCGCTGCTGGCCGCCATTCCCGTATCGGTGCGCACGCCCGAGCAATTCGGCACCGCGGGAAACCAGTTCTCACTCATGCTCACCACATTGCCGATCTCCGAGACCGACCCTCGCCATCGAGTGAAACTCTTGCGCGACAACCTGCTCGTCGCCAAACAACGATTCCACACCCAGTCATCGCACCTGCTGCACGAAGTCACCACACTGGCAACACCACTGCTGCACGGCATGCCCACCCGAGTCGTGATGCGGGCGGCTGCGTCCACTCTGCCCCTGGTCAACCTGCTCGTCTCCAACGTGCCCGGGCCACAGATACCGTTGTACCTCGCGGGAATTCGCGTGCTCTCGAGCCACCCCGTCTCAGTGCTCACCGAGCTGTCAGGCTGCCTGAACATCACCGTCATGTCCTACGACGGACACCTCGACTTCGGAATCCTCGCCTGCCCCGACACCGTTCCCGACGTCTGGCAAATCGCCCGCAACCTCGAGGACACACTGACCGAACTCCAGGCCTGACCGACCAAACGGAGCAGGAAATGACCGCCGAACCCATCGAATACGAACCGACAATACTATCCCGGCAGTCCGGCAAATTCGTCGTCCGTGCCAGACGTGCGCTGCGGCGACGGCGCACCTTGACAGCAGCGACCGAGGTCTTCGTCGCACGCGGCTTTCACGCGGCCACGATGGATGAGATCGCGCATCGCGCCGGCTGGAGCAAACCGATTCTGTACAAGGAATTCTCGGGAAAGCTGGAGCTCTATCTGGCGGTGTTGGAGCACCATATCGACGCATTGACCGACGGGGTGCAGCGGGCACTGCACTCGACCACCGCGAATCGGGACCGGGTCCGCGCCGCGATCCAAGCTTACTTCGACTTCGTCGACCATGAAACGCAAGGGTTTCGACTGGTCTTCGATTCCAACGTACCGAGCGAGCCCTCGATACGATGGCGAATCGGACGCGCAACAGACGACTGCGTAACAGCCGTCTCCACTGCCGTGGCGCACGATTCCGGATTGAGCCCGAACCGATCTCGCATGCTCGCCGCCGGGCTGGTCGGCGCCAGCCAATTCGCCGCACAGTACTGGCTCGACACCGGCCGTGCCGTCCCGAAGGCCGACGCCATCGCCGCGGTGATCACCCTGTGCTGGGGCGGATTGTCGTCCGTACCACTGCAATCGACCGCATGACCCCATACCTGCAAAACGCTATGCCGCGGGCACGACGAACTCGCCGCGCGAGCACGCACCCACGCGCCGCAGAAACCGAAAAGCCGCACCCCATAACCACTCTGGACACAACCATGTCCGAATCAAAACAAGCGCACTACTACCAGCGAAGACCGTTACATCACGCAGTGATGCTGGAGTACTAGCACGACAGTTGTATTCTGTTGTGCTGTATTCGTTTTTCGCTGACAGCGGAGACTTCTGACACGTGATGAATCCGGCGAAGCCCAACGGTCTTCATACGAGGTGGTCAGGATGGCGGCCATCGAGGCAGGCCGCCAATCTGCGGCCCAGCCAGGCCAAATCGTAATCATCGCCGGTTTTGTTGCAGCGCACGACCAACCAGTACGTCGATCCTCGCGCTGTGAGATGGCGGATCAGCGGATTCGAGTCTTCCGCGAGTTTCGCGTGGAAGCCGACCTCCGGCGGTGGACGTGTCGGCATGGCGGCATCCTAAAGCGACCGGCCGACAGCAATATTGAGGGCGATCGACCCACGGCTACCCCTGAACCGAGGCCAGCACCGGCAGCACCAAAACCAGCGTCCAGACCACAGGACACCCGGCTACCGCAGCAACCTATCTCGACGTGGCATTATTTGTTCACAGACCCTCAATCCGCCAGGTGTCGGTTCGAACCCGACCGGGGGCGATCACAGGTTTCATTGAGGACGGCACGGTTGTCGAAAGTCGATGCGGTCCAGGACATGCCTTTACCGGGGAAGCGGTTCGGTCTCGGGTTTGCCGTTGCCGGAGTCGAGGGTCATCTGGGTGAAGATGCCATTGACCGGGGTCGTCAGCTCGACCGTCACTGGCATCGACTCTTTTTGTCCTTCAGCGCAACTCGGCGTGCAAGTGTTGCGGTGTTCGGTACCGGTGCCGCGGGCGGAGCTGTCGGTCCAGCTGCTCCAGGTGATATCGGAGACGGAATGGTTGCCGTCGGCGCACGTGATGATGATGGCCGACGGGCGGGTCTGTGGTTGCGAGTGGCAGTCCTTCACCTCGGCAGGATTCGCCGGTGTGGGGGTGACGCTCGACGGAGCGGAATTGCTGTTGCTGTTCGACGAGCATCCGGCCATCAGGGCCGCCGTGGCCACCACCACGGCAATGCAGAGCACACGCATAGGTTCCTCCTCAATCGTCGAGAGCACTCGGGCGAGTGGCGTCAGCGCAATCTAGCTCGGTGTTCGCCAGATGGTGGGGAACGTCGCCGTCGCCGTGCCACGCCCGGATTCACCGATCAACGGCGTCGCCATTCACCGATGTAGCCATCCAGTACGAGCGGCGATAGTCGATCTCCGGCCTTGGGCCCGCGGGTAGCCGCCGACACTCGGCGGTGGCGGTCGGCGGTACGGGCTGGGACCCGCTCGGTTCAGGGCTCGCTGCGCCGGACTGCGGCCCGTGCGGACCCCACGGGCCGATGCGTGGGGGGGCCGTTG
Source organism: Nocardia sp. NPDC004123 (assembly GCF_053603795.1). Lineage (NCBI taxonomy): Bacteria > Bacillati > Actinomycetota > Actinomycetes > Mycobacteriales > Nocardiaceae > Nocardia > Nocardia sp. NPDC004123. Next base: position 1,026 of record NZ_JBSGGG010000037.1, on the reverse strand, counting down.
GAGGCGGGCGTGGTACATGGGTTGGACCAACGTCCTGCCCCAGATTGATCTCACGCCCCCCGAACACCTACATGATGACGCCACGCGACGCTACCCATTGGGCGTCGACGCACGCGCCAGGAACCGCACACGGGACACGGTCGCTGCCACGCCGGCGCCACCAACGACGATCGCGATCAACCCCCACTCGGGGATCACTCCGAGAACCTTCAACACCACCCCACAAACCACGATGGGGACATAGACGAGCAACATCAGGCCGAGTACTTGTCGCCTCCAGCCCCGCCGCTGTGGCAATCTCCCTAGCGTGGCATCGAAGACGTTGACGTGACCCAACCGGGACCGCCCTCCCGACCGGACCCGAGCGACCGAGACCGCGATCCAGACCATCAGCCAAAAGACCACCGTGATGGCAATCCCTAATAGCGGTCCGCCTGCGTAATCCCAAAACGTGTTCAAGCCTGCACTCCTCGCTGTCGAAACACCGAGCCCATCCAGGCGGCCGCTGCCCACGCTGCCGCATCCCCTTCTTGACCCGACGCTAGAAGATCCCGCGCGCCCGCACCCGCTGACGCGCCGACACGCTGGTTCGCCGATCGAACAGGACCCTGCATGGACACAGAGGTCGTCATCGACCCAGGAACGACCCGATGGCACCCGCACCGCCGAGCACGGATAATCCGAAAATTTGATCCGAACAAGACGACACAACCGAACACAACAAACATTTCGGATCGCAGGATGCCGACGAGTTCGATGGTGCCGATCAGGAACGCGACCGCAGTCGACAAGCCGGTGATGGTGAGGTTGTAGTACACCTTGCGCACCGGTTCGGAGAACGCCCAGTGGTCGGGGGTTGACGGGAAAGTACTAAGCGCGCATACTAATTGCATGACGTTCATCGCTGAAGCCTCCGCCACCTCGACCGCCGCCCCCGCCGCCTTCTTCACCAAGTGGGCCGACATGGCCACCTGGCCCGAGTGGAACCAGGACACCGAGTGGGTCACCCTCGACGGCCCCTTCCAG